>JBLFZA010000167.1:0-10113 GCA_047610025.1 Bradymonadia bacterium
TTTCGACACTACCGTTCGGCCTTGAGATGCCCCCGCATTCGCTTTGGACCACCGAAGCGTGCACTCGCGCGACAGCGCCGTGAACTCAGGGTTCCGTTGATGTGGCCAGCACAGACTCTCTTTCTTCGCGCAGTTGCGGTCGGCGTGACGCTGAGTGTGGCGCTTGGCGCCTCTGGCTGCCTGCACCAAGCAGCCGACCAGCGCGCGGACCAACTTGCCGCAGAGATCCGCTCGCAAGAGCTTGAGCACTTCGTCAGCGTCTTTGCGTTGTCGCTCCCCCAGCGCTCCATCGCGCTCGCTCAGGAGCGCGCGCACGCGCCAACCGTTCGCCAACTTATCCAGCGTGGCGATCTGGATTTTGAGGACGACGCCGATCTTCGGGAGCTTGTCACCTTGCTCTATGCCGAGCGAGAGTATGAGCCCGTCTTCGTCTATGGGACGCGTCTCACGCCAGACGGACAAGCCGTCGCCAGTGCGCTCCGCGAAGCGGACACTCACGCGCTGGACGAGACTTGGTTGCATGTGCCGTCGCTGGAGCATCACTTGGGAATTCTTGAGAGTGCTGGCGACCTGTCCGAGCAGCTCGACCACCTCTCTCTCACCGAGATGCAGCAAGAAACGCTGTTGACTTGGGTCGAGAGCCGAGCCGCTGCCGATGGCACCTTCCCGGCTGATGATGGAGTCTTCGCCGCGATTACTCATGCAGGAGAAGATAACCCACTGGCGAGCTACGCCCGGGATGTGGAAACGGTCACCGCGTCGATGGAGCGGGCGGCGGAGAGCGCGCCGACACTCGAGCTCCTCATGGCGAGCGGCTATCTGCGATACGCGACCACTCTACGATTCTCGAACCTCCACTACGTGACGGAAGAGCAAGAGTTGGAGAATGGCTGGGACGTTGAGGACGAGGCTCACTGGGCCGCGATCACGCGAGAGCTCGCTGCGATGTCGTTCCGACGCGGAGCCAGCACTCTTGGATTCGGCGCGGAGACGGCCGCGCTGCCTCCCCCCTTCGAGCAGTATCGCCGGCTGCGAGCAGGCCTGATTGAGTACCAAGGGTTCATGGCTGCGGGCGGCTGGGACGTCATCGACTCCACCCGCGAGTGGCGTGAAGGCCAAGACAGCGATGTGGTGCCACAGATTCGCCGACGCCTGTCTATCGAAGGCTACTTCGACGGAACGCTCGACGAGCGCGAGTTCGACACAGCGCTCGAAGCGGCACTTGAACACTATCAACGAACCCATCAACTCGACGATACGGGCACGATGACTGACCAGACGTATCTTTCGATGAACCGCACCGTTGAGCGGCGCGTCGCAGAGATCGAGCTCGCGATGCAGGAGTGGCGGACAACTCGTCGCGCGAACGATCTTGAAGACGACTACATCTGGGTCAACGTGCCCGACTTCCACGCCGAGTTGTGGGACGGAGCGGAGATGGTCTATCGGTGGCGCACGGTCGTTGGCCGCGAGTTCTGGAGACGCACGCCTCGTGGTCGCGAGATCGCCGGGCGAACTGAGCTCTTCTCTGACGAGATGCTGTACCTCGTGTTTAACCCCTACTGGAACGTGCCGGAGACGATCCGACGCGAGGAGTACGACGAGCGCATTGAGGCGGACCCGAACTGGCTTGCGGACAACAACTTCGAGCTTGTCGGGGATCCGGGCGGACGGACGCACCTGCGGCAGCTACCCGGCAGCGGCAACGCGCTGGGCCGCGTGAAGTTCATCTTCCCAAACGAGCATGATATTTACATGCACGACACGCCGAGCCGAGGGCTGTTCCGGCGACCCACGCGCTCGTACTCGCACGGCTGCATCCGCGTGGAGGACCCGATCGAGCTCGCGGAGCTTCTGCTTGCGCGGGACCGCGACTGGGAGCCCAACCGTGCCCGACGCTTTGTACGGCAGCAGCTCGAGCTACCCACGGAGCAATGGGTTTCCTTGCTGTCTGCCCTCCCCGTTCACATTGAGTACTACACGGTTCGCGGAGACGAGGACGGCTACATGCACTTCCTCGCGGACCCGTACACGTACTTCAATGACCGCGTGCTCGCTCGCGAGGCGGAGCTTCGCGGCGAGGAGTTGGCACAGGCGGTCATCGAGCAGTAGCGACCACTCGAAGTCCCAGCCGCGATCGGGGCTAGCGGAGAACCGAGACGGCTGCTTCGCCCTACTTGAAGGGGATCGCGGCGTCTCGTCGCACTTGGTCGAGAATTCCGTTCACGAACTTCGGCGTCTTCTTCTCGCCGTATCGCTTCGCGAGCTCAATGCAGCCATTGATCGTCGCTCGCGGTCGCGGCTGAGGAAGGAAGAGCAGCTCCGTAACGCCGAGTCGCAGCAGGCTGCGGTCAACGACGGGCATGCGCGCGATCCGCCAACGGGGCGACGCTTTGAGGATCGCTTCGTCAATGCCGGCCGCGTTCAGATCAAACGCTTCGACTCGCGCACGGACCGCAGCACTGTGGATCGCCCACTCCTCTGAATCCGGCAGGTCGTCTTCGAAGCGGCGGATCCGGTAGTACTCGCTCGCCTCAAGCGCGGTAGGCTCCGAGTGCTCCTCCACGACAGTCAGCTCGAAGCGGTCGAACATCTCGTTCGCGGAGACGTCGCTGACAGAAGCCGAGACAAGCACCCACATCGTCAGCTCTCGCCGTCGGTCCTCGCGCTGAGGCATCGTGGATGCGCTTTCCTGCTTCGGGGCGACATCCTTGCTTTGGTTAAGGTCGCTCACAGTGCGTCGATCTCTCGATGGAGGTTCGCCATCTCTATCGCCGATGTGGCGGCCTCGTGTCCCTTGTTCCCGGCCTTTGTCCCGGCACGCTCGATCGCTTGGTCGATCGTATCCGTCGTCAGAACGCCGAACGAGATCGGCACTCCAGAATCAAGCGAGACGCTAGCGATGCCCTTCGTAACCTCCGAAGAGATGTAGTCGAAGTGCGGAGTGGCACCGCGGATGACGACGCCAAGACAGATGATCGCGTCGAACTTCCCTGAGTCCGCGAGCTTCTTCGCGGCCATGGGAATCTCGAACGCGCCGGGCACCGGGACGACGATCGCACCCTCCGCATCGCCGCCGTGACGGTGAATGGCGTCGAGTGCGCCTTCGAGAAGGCGATCGGTGATGAAGTGGTTCCATCGCCCGGTCACGATCGCAAAGCTCAGCCCTTCAGCGAGCAGGTTTCCTTCAATAGTACGTGCCATGTCGGCTCTCCTAAAAGTCAGACGCCTGCGTTGTAGCGCGGCTGTGGGATATCCACCAACTCCACGATCTCGAGCCCGTAGCCGTCGAGCCCGACGAGTACTCGCTTACTCTCTGAGAGCAGCTTCATCTTCGATACGCCGCAGTCTGCGACGATCTGCGCACCGATGCCATAGTCGCGGAACTCCGGGCTCGGGCGGTTGATGTCGCGCTCGCGGGCTGGAAGGTGAGCGTTGAGTGTGGTGCGCTCGTCCTCCGTCAGCACATGATTGCGGACAGCGTCCATACGCGACTCTTCGTTCTTGTGCAGATAGACAAACACGCCTGTTCCCGCGGCCGCGATGGCCTCGAGAGCGCCATGCAGCTGCCAGCCGCACCCGATCCCCTTTCCTCGAAAAACGTCTCCGACTGTCGCCTGGTGCTGCACGCGCACAAGCACTGGCTCGTCGCTCTTCTCTGGCTCGCCGAGGACGAGCGCGATGTGCTCACCACCGTGAACAACATCCCGGTACACGCGAAGCGTGAAGTCGTCGGACGCCTCACAGGGGAAGGGCCGCTCGACGAGTTTCTCGACGAGCGTATCCTGCGCGAGGCGGTGCCGAATCAGGTCAGCGATGCTGACGACGGGGAGGCTGTGCTCTTCACCAAAGGCCTCCAAATCCGCCATGCGGGCCATCGTGCCATCATCATTGAGGATTTCGCAGATCACAGCAGCGGGCTTCAGCCCGGCGAGCCGCGCAATATCGACGGAGCCCTCTGTCTGGCCTGTACGCTCCAGCACGCCACCGGGGCGGGCGCGCAGCGGGAATACATGGCCAGGGCGCACCAAGTCTTCGGGCTTCGCGTTGTCATCGACCGTGACTTGAATCGTTCGCGCGCGATCGGCGGCCGAGATGCCCGTCGTGACCCCGTCTCGAGCCTCTACCGACACCGTGAAGGCCGTCTCAAACTGCGCCGAGTTGTTGGTGACCATGAGGGGGATCTGCAGCTCTTGCAGGCGCGCTTCCGTCAGCGTCACGCAAATGAGCCCGCGGCCGAACTTCGCCATGAAGTTGACCGCCTCGGGCGTCACGAGTTCGGCCGCCATCACGAGGTCGCCCTCGTTTTCCCGGTCCTCGTCATCAACCATGATGACCATGTCGCCACGCCGAATAGCGTCAATCGCGTTCTGAACATTCGAGGGAGGCATCATTTGCCCTTTGAGTGTGAGGTGTATCCGTACTGCGCCAGAAGCTCACTGGTCGAGCGACCCTGAAGGCGCACGCTCTTTCTGACATACTTGCCGATGATGTCGGTCTCGACGTTAACCCGATGCCCTACTGGGTACTCGGTGAGCAGCGTCCCGGTAGCGCTATGTGGCACGATGGTCAGTTCGCACTGCTCGTTCTGCAAGCCCACGACTGTCAACGACACCCCGTCCACGCAGATCGACCCCTTCTCGACGAGCTCGTCGCTGAGAGATCGGGGTAATGCCAGCGTAACGCGCCAGGATTCACCAAGACGGGCGGACGACGCGATCCTCGCGACTCCGTCAACGTGGCCTTGCACCATATGGCCATCCAGGCGATCTCCGACACGGAGCGCCCGCTCGAGGTGAACTTTTGCCCCCACCTTTACGTCGGCAAACGTCGTGGTCTCCAAGGTCGTCTTCGAAGCGTCGGCCGTAAAGCTCGTGTCCGTCTTCTTGGTGACGGTGAGGCAGACCCCGTTCACAGCGATGCTGTCTCCAATGACCACCTCCTGCATCGGGAGCCCGGTCTCGATCGTAAAGGATGAGCCTGTCGCGTTGCCGCGCATCGCTCGCAACGTACCAATGTCCTGCACAAGGCCCGTGAACACTAGGTGGACTCCTTATCAGCGGATGGTACGAGCGGGGTCGTCAGACACGTGGAGAAATCGGCGACGATGAGAAGATCGTCCCCGATTGTATCGTATCGCACAGCGCGCGCTCGCGGCGCGCGGTCGACCACGTCTACGCCGCGCCCACCGACGCCCGGTCGGGAGTCGTGCCCGCCGATGATGATCGGCGCGATAATCTGGACCAGACGATCGACGAGACCATGATCGAAGAGCGAGCCCGTCAACGAGCCCCCCCCTTCGACGAACACATCATTCACTCCGCGCTGCAGTAGTTCAGCGAGGACCGCGCTGAGATCGAGCAGGTGGTGTTCGTCACTGTCGACGCTCACCACCTCGACGCCTCGCGCGACAAGCGCACGCCGAGCTTCTGCCGATGCTTGCTCGGCAGCGAACACCAGCGTCGGCGCCACAGAGGTGTCGTACACCGTTGACTCAACGTCGGTGCGCAGCGTGCGATCGAGCACGACTCGCAGCGGCTGCTTGGCCGCCAGTTCACCGTTCGGACGCGCCGTTAAACGAGGGTCGTCCGCGACGACCGTTCCGGTACCGGCGAGGATCGCGCCCGCTCGAGCACGCATCTTGTGAGTCTCATCGCGGGCGAGTTCGCCGCTGATCCACTGGCTGTGGCCTGTCCGGGTGGCGATGCGACCGTCTAGCGACGTGGCCAGTTTCACCGTGACCATCGGCCGACCAGCACACTGTGCCACAACGAAAGCGGCGTTTAGCGCTCGAGCCTCAGGCTCGAGCAGGCCGATCACGACGTCGACCCCTGCCGCGCGCAGCAGCGCGACCCCGCGACCTTGCACGACCGGGTTTGGATCAATCATCGCGCAGACGACGCGCTCAATGCCGGCCGCAACGAGGGCGTTCGCGCACGGAGGCGTGCGCCCCATGTGGCTACAGGGCTCTAGGGTCACATAGATCGTCGCTTTCCTCGCACGGTCACCCGCCTCGGCGAGCGCAACAATCTCTGCGTGGGGGCCACCGACGCGGGCGTGATATCCTTCGCCGACGATCTCGCCGTTCTGCACGATAACCGCCCCGACCATCGGGTTCGGTGCCACAGTGAGCCGGCCATGCTCTGCGAGTTCGAGCGCGCGCTGCATGTAGCGTTGTGCGCTCACGGCGTTTGTTCGACCCGAGTCGCCTCCGCGAGGAACTCTCCTATGGAGGCAAACGACAGATAGACGCTGGCAAAGCGCAGGTACGCGACGTCATCGAGCTTGAGCAGCTCTTCCATGACAAGGTCTCCGACCCTTCGCACGGGCACCTCTCGCTCGGACACTTCCCCGAGCGCGTGTTCGACGCGGTCAACGATGGTATCGAGCGTTTCCGCCGTGACAGGGCGCTTCTCACAGGCGCGACGGAGACCCACGAGGACTTTGTCGCGCGAGAACGGTTCGCGTCGCCCATCTCGTTTAACGAGGAGCGGGAGCATGACCTCAAGGCGCTCATAGGTGGTGAAGCGCGCTTCGCACTCCAAGCACTCTCTCCGCCGCCGAATGGCGTCGCCTGTCTTGCTTTGGCGACTGTCGACGACCTTGGTGTCCGCCTCGCCGCAGCGTGGGCATCTCATGATGGCTCTTAACGCGTCGCCGGTTCGATCTTCTCGACACGCCGGCGGTGTCGCCCGTCATCGCCGGGCGTAAACGACGTGCTGCTGAACACGCGCAGACACTCCTTAATCATCTCTGTCCCGATCACACGCGCGCCGACCACGATGATGTTGGCGTCGTTGTGCTCTCGCGCCATCCGGGCCGAATAGGGCTCGGCCGTGAGAGCTGCTCGGGCGCCAGACACCTTATTGGCTGCGATAGACATACCGATGCCGCTTCCACAGATCAACACGCCCCACACATCGTCTAAAACGACGCGCGTGGCGAGCTGGTGGGCGAAGTCGGGGTAGTCGACCGAGACCGTGTCTTGGGGCCCAAGATCGAGCACGTCAAAACCTTCGCCGCGGAGGAACTCCGCCACGAACGCTTTCGACGCTACACCCGCGTGGTCGCTGGCAACCAGGACTCGCTTGGGTACCGCGTGCGACATGCGAACTATCGAGCGATGATGTCGATGACCTGACGGCCTCGGTACTTACCGCACGACAGACAGACGCGGTGCGGCAGCTTTCGCGCGCCACACTCGAAGCACCACGAAACCGTGGGCGACGTCACTTTGTCGTGCTGCGAGCGCCTACGACGGGTGCGCGCTTTGCTCTTTTTCTGCTTTGGAACTGCCATGTTTTTTTCCGGTCCCTGGTCAGGCGGGGCTCAATTGCCCTTATCTGACATCTTAGCTTTGATCTCGGCGAGCCCGGCCCAACGTGGGTCAAGTTTCGGCTCATCCGATTCGGGCCGCTGCAAATACTGGTCGGCGGCGCATTCGTCAACGTCGCATCGTGGAATTGCGTCAAGTTCGAGCAGAATCGCTTCGCGCACGAACTCCTCCAGATTGATCTCGTCGCCTTCGTAGAAGCTCGTGTCCAGGTCGTCCGTCGTGAGTTCCAACTCTTCCTCGCGGCTCACATCCGTCGCCACAGACGACGTTGGCATCAACGTCCAGCGGAACGAATAGTCAATCGTACGCGGCATCTCCGTCAGGCATCGCGCGCAGGACGCCACGTAGGCTCCCGTCATCTTGCCCTCCAGCAGCAGCACCCGCTCCACCTTCGTCACCACCAGCCCGACGGCGCAAGGCGCGCCCACGCCTGCATAGAGCTGGTCGACCTCCTGCAGATACTGGTTCAACCGCTCGGCCGAGATCTCGAACGCCAGCGGATTCACGTCTTTCAGATTGCGAATGTCGATCTTCATCACGCCTCTCTCTTCTACAGCCCGTACGAGGCCCTATCCTACGATGAACCCGCTTAGCGCCTGGCGGCAGCACCGCCCAAGCGCACCATTACGGGCTCGGATGAAACGCCAAAGTAGCGCGCACCGCGACACCATCAACGTCAGCAGGGATCGGTAGCTGTAAACGGGACACACTGTCCACCATACACTCGGTCACGATGTCGCATTGCAGCGCGTCCATCCCCAGCCTCACGCCCATCGCGTCACCGTTAGGCGCCACGTCAAAGTGCACCACCAAGGCGCCGCGCAGGCCACCGTTGTGATGGAGTCCCGCCAGATAGCAATCCGTCGCCAGAGTCTCGAGCAGCAGCTGAAGGATCGTCGTCTCAGACTCCTCCATCGCAAACGCAGACTCCGCAGAGATCGACGTCACCGAGGCCGTTGGCGTCTGACCACCATCGCCAGACGCCTCAGCGGCGACATCGCGCACGTACGATTCCACCCACGACGCGGCCATCACACGCCCGTAGCTCTCCATCGTCAGACTCTCGACCAACTCCACACTCACAAGAGCGGCTGGCACAACCCAGCCGCCATCAGGCGCGACCAAGCAGAGCGACGTCGACGGCTGCGCCTGAGCGGCCAGAGTAAACGTAACGCGAGCCGTCACAGCATCCATCGCGGCGGACGCCAGCCACTGCTCAACGTCATCGTCAGACGCCGCAAAACCCAGCTCTACGGACTCAGGCAACGCTACGCGAAAGGCACCGCCAACGACGTCGAGCACGCTGGGAAGCGCGAGCACCACCTCATCTTGCCCTTCTGTCCGCAGCTCGAGCGCCGTCCCCGGCAGCTCCGCCACGTAGGTCCCAGTAACCCACGCCGCGCGAGCTCTGGCGTAGTCGCGCGCATGGACGGCCGTCACCATGCGATCCGTGCACGCACGAACCGGAATATCTGGCGCCACCGCCCGTAGCGATGAATAGGTCGACAGCGGCTGCGCAGCCCCGGTCGCATCCGCTAGGAGCGCAGACGTGCGCATGAAGCCCTCCGGCGCAGCCTGCGCTGCAGATACAACGACCACAGGCGAGCCGACCTGCGTCGTCGCCCGCCACAGAGGCAGCGCAAAGCGAGCCTCGGCGCTCAGAGCGTGTGAACACAGCTCCGTCCACTCTTCGGCGTCCAGCACCGTCTGGGCGTGGGCGACCGACGGTACCGCCAACGCTAGCACCATCAGACTCAAACGCACGGCAGCGGTTGCGACGCCCGACAGAAGTCGATACGCCGCGACGGTACGTTGGCTCGTTGCCAGCTGCTGGTGAATTTCGAAGCTCATCTGGTCTGAATCCGTCTCGATGCGGCACGCCCTCGGCACAATCGTCATGTTCGCGTTCTCGGCCGCTGTCTGCACGGTCGACTCCGTCGGCCACGCTCAGAATTCAACCGCGCCGAACGACGAATTGTTCCAAGACGAGGCCCGATACCTCGAGTCTACTCTGGAAGCCGCCTTCCCGCCCGTTGTCGTCGATGAGCGCTACGAAGGCGAGGAGTTCGACATCGACGGCTCCCACGCCGCTCGGCCATCACGCTGGGGCGAGAGAGAGATAGGGACAGCGCCCTACGTCGTCGATATCGTTGGCATCGATCCCCCCTTCGGCCTCGCGAGGCTCGACGACCCCGCCATGCGCGCGTTCCTCGACTTCTACGCCACGGACGGGCTGACGCGGGCTGTCGGTTGGGTCGCTGCCTCCGGGCGCTATCGAACGATGCTCACCGAGGCGCTCCGAGAGGCCGATTTGCCAGAGGAGCTGCTCTGGGTAGTCGCGATCGAGTCGGCCTTCGAGCCCACGGCTGAGTCGCGCGCCGGCGCCGTCGGGCTTTGGCAGCTGATGCCGCGCACTGCGCGCGCCCTAGGCCTGCGCGTCGACAACGAAGTCGATGAACGCCGTGACCCGGAACGAGCGACCGAGGCGGCGATCGCCCACCTGAGTGATCAGTACGACCGCTTCGGATCGTGGCCCCTCGCACTCGCCGCCTACAACGCCGGCCATGGCCACGCGCGCGGAGAGCTTCGTCGCTACGGCGTGACCGACTTCTGGGAGACCGAAGACTACGGCGCGATGTACGGCGACGCTCGGCGGTACGCGATGCGTGCGATCACCCTCGCCGTCTTCGATCGATACCCTGAGCGATTTGGTGCGGAGGGCATCGTGCCCGCCGACCCGATCGCGTGGGACACCGTCATGATCGACGGACGCGTAC
>JBLFZA010000168.1:0-10100 GCA_047610025.1 Bradymonadia bacterium
CGCCGATGGCGGCAGCACTCCCGCGAAGAACGGGGTCTCACCGCCAATGCCGACGTCGGAGTCTTCGATCGACGCCGCAGACGGTCCCGCCACCAACGCAGGAGTGGCCCCGCCGGCAGCCCACCACTCAACCAGCATCTCGTTCAACAACGCAATCTCGAACGAGCGCGACGCCGGGGCTGACCAGTCCGGTTCATAGCTAAGGTTTGGCCATTGCCGCGCGATGCCGGCCGTGCTCAGAGTTTCCAGCCTCGTTTCTGCCTCGACGCACACCTGTGATGTCGCCACCAAGCCGAGCTCGCCATTACCACCCACGGCGCTCGCCATCACGGCAGGTCCGGACGCCATCTCGTTCTCTCCTGTACCTTCCCGCGGGGAGGCGCGCTGGTTCGAAGAGTAGTCGAGTGTCACGACGGTGCCGGCCGAGTCGCTGCGACGCACCCCCGACACGCGTTCAATGCCGTCTATCACGCCCGGCAGCAGCCCGGAGGGCAAGTCCGACTCTCCGTCATCGCGCATGCTGCGCCCCGCCGGGTCACCCAGCGTATCAAGTTGCAACGTCATCATGTCTGGGAAGACGCAACCGCTACACGGATACGAGGCGCCGACACCGGGTCGCACCAGGGAATCTGGCACACACACAGAGGCAGCTACCTCGCTGGAATCACGTTCGAACGCGCATCGCTCATTCACGCCGCAGGCCGGTTGGCAGTCGGGCGAACACTCATCGCCTGCCGAGTCGGCGACCAAGGGGTTTGTGCAACCACACGCCGCGAAGGTGGCGTCCACCTCTGCGATTCCTGGGACAAAACAATAGACGGTGTATTGGCCGGCTCGCGCGAACCGGAGTTCGCGGCCTTGAATGGCATTTGCTGAGTGCGTCGGACTCACGAAAATCTCAGCCGTCGAAGTGGATTCGGTCGCGTAGCCTGCCACGTCTGTCGAAACGCACTCCACCAACACCGAATCACCCGCTGTTGCAACGACAGCGCTGTTGCCGCTGACGGTTGCGGCAACGCTGTGGGGGAGCCCCGGAAGCACGCGCACGTTGACCGTGTCCGACGCTCCGTTCGGCAGCGAACAGGCGAACTCCGACGTTCCAACTCCAACGGCTATCCATTCGCCAGCTGATCCTTCGTCAAAGAGCAAGCCGTTCGTCACGCTGAGCGCGTGGTTCGTTTCCGCTCCCAAAGCGATCAGAAACTCATCGTCGCCCAAGACGCCATGGCACTGAGGAGCGAAGATGTCGCCCACGTGCAGAAGGCGAGGCACGTGAACCGCCACTTGCTCGAAGCACTTGTCGTCCGTGCCGGTGACCTGAGCGGAGACAATCGTCTGAGCGCCACCGACAGCCAGTGCGCGAATCGTCAAGGTCGACTCCGCTGCCGAAAAGCGTTCCCACGCCTCGAATTTGCCGTGTTCATCGACCGCCACTTCCCCTCCGTTGACAAAGACGCGTGCGCCAAAGTCGGTCGTGCCTTCGAGCTTCGCGTACGCCTCGGCCAACTGAATTGTAGTGGCCCCGTCCGACTTTCGCTCCGTGCCACCCAGAATTGACGACGCTACGTGGACCTCAGCATCCGCCGCCGCTGCCAGCTCCACCCGCTCGCCACCGGGCTGTTCACCGCAAGCAACGAGCCCGCTCCCTGCTGCCACCAGAAGAATCACGCCGAGTCGAAGACACGCGCGCCAAATCGACAAATCGCCAAATCGCCAAATCGCTTCATTCCTGCTCCCTGCCACTCTGTGAACTCTGATGCGTTGGACGGTAGCGAGGCATCAAGGCGGCGTCAAGGCGACCGACGCCCATCGCTCGCCTGCCCTACCCGTTGCGCGTTCTACTCTCAGACCCCATGCTGGCGCGACTGATGCCACTTGGGAGTAACGATGACGACCACCTTTGACGATCCGACACTCGCGCCCCTCTTGCCGCTCATCTATGTCGCCTGGGCTGACGGTGAGCTCAGCAAGTCAGAGATTCAGAGTATTCGCGCGGTCGCCGGCCAATGCGGTGTGAGCGATACGGCGCTGGAGTTCTGGCTCGACGCTGACAACCCACCCAGCGTCGCGGCGCTTCGGTCGCTGGCGTGCCACGTGCGCGGCTCTTCGGCCGCCAGCCGCGGGGTCGGGGTCACTCAATTGGGCATGGACATCGCCGAGAGCCAAGGGGTCTGCGTCTCGGCGGAGCGACAGTCGTCGATCGAAGACATCGTCACCGACCTGCACCTCGACAGGTCGGCAGCGGCCGGGGACCTCGCGCCTGCGATGGGAACAGCGTCTTGGGGTGAGGTACCCGAGCCGACGATCGACGTCTGCGCCCTGTCCAAAATGCTCTGGGCCCCGCACGCCAAAGATCGCGACGACACGCTGGAGTGGCTGAAGACCATCGCGGGCGAACGCACTCTCGACGGCAGTACGGAGGACCAACGAGCTCAAGTGACACAGTGGCTTCACGAGCTGTCGGCCAGCGGGCTCCCCGCGCGGGGCTTCCCGTCGACTGCATCCGCAGACGGCACGCCCGGCTCGGTCACGCGATTCATGGCGGTGCTCGAAACGATCGCGCTTTTTGACCTGTCGTTCACCATCAAGGCGGGCGTGCAGTACGGCCTCTTCGGCGGCTCCATCTACTTTCTCGGCAGCGAGCGGCACCACGAGCAATACCTCGGCGCGGTCACCGACATGAGCATGCCGGGCTGCTTTGCCATGACCGAACGCGGGCACGGCTCGAATGTTCGCGACCTCGAGACCACCGCGACTTACGACCCCGAGACCGACGAGATCGTCGTCAACACGCCACACGACCACGCGCGGAAAGAGTGGATTGGCAACGCCGCGCGGGACGGCATCATGGCGACCGTGTTCTGCCGCTTGATTGTCGCCGGTGAAGACCACGGCGTGCACGCGGTGCTCGTGCCGATTCGCCACGACGACGGCTCGCCGATACCGCGGGTTCGCATACAAGACTGCGGTGAAAAGATGGGCCTGCACGGCGTCGACAACGGCATGTTGTGGTTCGATAACGTGCGCGTTCCCCGCGCCAACCTGCTCGACCGCTTCGCGCAAATCACGGACGGGGGCACCTATGCGTCGGACATCGTGAGCTCGGGCAAACGCTTCTTTACGATGTTGTCGACCCTCGTCGGCGGCCGAGTCACCATTGCCGGAAGCGGGCTCGCAGCAGCGAAAACGGCGCTCACCATTGCGGTGCGCTACAGCGCGCGCCGCCGGCAGTTTGGCCCCGGTGATGCCGAAGAGGTGCCGATCCTCGACTACGCTACCCACCAGCGCAAGCTGATGATCCCGCTCGCGCGCACCTTCGCATTGGCTTTTGGGCAACAACATCTGCTCGACAGCTACGCGTCTCGCACGGAGGAGACGGGCGCCGAGGTTGAGGCGCTCGCCGCCGCGATGAAGGCGCTGGGGACGCGGCACGCGACCGACACCTTACAAGTGTGCCGCGAAGCCTGTGGTGGCCAAGGCTACGCCGCGCGCAATCGCTTCGCTGCGCTGAAGGAAGACAGCGATGTCTTTGTCACCTTCGAGGGCGACAACACCGTGCTGCTCTTGCTGGTCGCGCGTGCGCGCCTCAACGCGTTTAAGCGGCAGTTCGACGACCAACGCGTGTTGGCATTCCTCAAGAACCTCGCGGAGCGCGCCAGCGTCGCGGCCTTCGAGCGCAACCCGATCATCACGCGATTGCGCTCGGTCGACCACCTGCGTGGCGGCGAGCTGCATCGCGACTTGTTTGCGGCGCGTGAGCAGGACCTGTTGCAGTCGGTCGCGGGCCGTTTGCGCAAGCGCATCGGTGCAGGCGAGAGCCCCTTCGACGCGGTCAACGCAGTGCAGAACCACATGGTCGCGCTGGGCGAGGCGTACGCCGAACGCGTGGTGCTGGAGCAAACCCTCGCAGCCATCGAGCGCGCTCCGGAGTCGCTGAAGCCGACGCTCGACCGGGTGAGTGATTTATATGCGCTCGCGTGCATTGAGCGTGACCTCGCGTGGTACATGGAGAACGGCTACATCGACGCAGGAAAGGCGAACGCCGTACACAAGACGGTGACGGCGCTCTGTGCCGAGCTTCGGGACGAGGCGGTCGGCCTAGTCGATGCGTTTGGCATACCGGACGCGGTTTTGGGCGCGCCGGCGGGCGTGCGGGGGAGCTCGTTCGGGGCGCTGTAGGAGACAAGTCCGACAGCCTTTGGCATCGAGGCGGGTGCGGGCGCGGGTGCGGGCGTGGGCGCGGGCGTGGGCGCGGGCTAGACTCTTCGCCGACAAGGAGGGGCGTGAACGCGGCCACGCGGCCCTCGCGTTCGGCGCAGATCGGCGACACGGCCACCTCACCCGGGCACTGCGCCGACGCGGCCAGTGTGGCACCGCGTAGCACCCCAATGTTCAGCAGACGTCGTCCGGCAAGATCTGCTATGATGTGGTCATGAACGATGCTCAAAAAGAGCGCGCTGCTGCCCGGCGCAACTGGACAATCTCGGCGCATCCTCTAGAGGAGTCGCCCGAGGCTAACTCGGAGACTGCGAGCGCGCGGGTGGCATCCGTCTGGAGAATCACGCGCGACACTTGGGCGTTGAGTGGCCGGTCGCTCCCGGACTATGAGCGTGCGAACACACCGATCAGTAGGAGGCGACTTGGCGATGGCTGAGCCGAGCCTCAACGACGACTTCAAAGACGTGCTTCAGGCCCTCATTGAAAGTGAGGCTCATTTCGTCATTGTCGGAGCCCACGCGATGGCTGTGCACGGTGTTGCACGCGCAACCGGCGACGTGGGACTACCGCCACGCCGAATCGACCTTCTGACGTCGGTTAGCGGCGTGACCTTCGAGCGGGCCTGGCGAGAGCGGCGAACGGTCGTAGTGGACACACTCGAACTCCCGTTCCTCGGGCTGTCGGCTCTACGGGCCAACAAGCAGGCGACGGGCCGACCGAAGGATCTTGCGGACCTCGTGCTCTTGAACGACTTGCCAGACGGCTGACTGTTCTTGCGGGTCGTGACGGCTGCGGAGCGCGGCTCCAGTGCCGCAGGCCACACGCTGACGCAGACAGGCACTCGTCTGGCGTCCAGACGATGGCGGAGTTAGACTACTTGCCAACAAGCCCGACGCCTGCGCTCAGCCAAACACTATGAACGACTCCTCCCTCCTTCGTCTCGCCCTTAGCGCCACGCTCTTACTCGCCGCGGCGTGCGGCGACGATGACGGCACATCAACGGTCTCGGACACCGGCGTAAACCTAGACGTAACGGAGGTAGCGGACGCCGAGTCCGACGCGATGAGTGACGCGATCATGGACGCCGAGCCAGATGTCAGCACCGAGCCGACCTCCACGCTCGAGTTCGACGCCTCGGAGGCTGGCCCCTACGGCGTGGGCTACCGCCGCGCGGAGACGACGTACAGCGCTCCCGACGGTAGCGAACGCACCATACCCATTCACGTCTGGTACCCCACCGACGACACGGAAGGCGACGCACCGACCTATGCGCTCGCGTTCAGCGACCCTTTGGTCTTCGAAGACGCGACCGTCGCCGATCCACTCAGCGGTGCATTCCCTGTGCACGTGCACTCGCACGGAAACCTCGGTTTTGCGGCAACCAGTGCCTTCCTCATGCGGCGCTTTGCCAGCCATGGATGGGTCGCGATCGCTCCTGATCATGTAGGCGACCTGCTCTTTGACAGCGGCGAAGAAGACACGGCCGCCCTGCACCTCGCGCGCCCAACCGACCTCAGCGCCACGCTCGACTGGCTGGCCGAATTGCCCGCTAGCGATCCGCTCTCCGCGAGTGATACAACCAACGTCGTCGCGAGCGGCCACAGCCGCGGGGTAACAACGATGTACGCCGTCGGCGGCGTCGCCTACTCGGAGGCCGAGTTCGAGCAGCGATGGCCCGACCTCACCGAGGCTGAACGAAGCGCGGTGCTCGGCGGCGCCACGGACGAGCGCATCACGGCAGTCATCGGCATGGCAGGCACGTACTCCAGTTCGATGTTTGGCGACGGCAACATTGGCCAAATGACGCTGCCCTTCTTTGCGATGGGCGGCGATGACGACAACCGGCCGGCCATGTCCGCGCAGTTCGATAGCGCTTTCGGTATCGTAGACATGGTCTGGCTGCAAATCGCCGGCGGCTGCCATCAAGCGTTCGCGCTCGGTGGATGCGCAAACATCACGAACGACCTCGCCTACGATATCGTCTCGGACTACGCGCTCTTCTTTGCGCGGCAGCAAGTGCTGGGCGACGACAGCGAAAACACGTCAGCGACACTTGCTGGCGAAGCCAATGTGCCCCCCGCGTTGACGGAGTTCACGCTCGCGCTCAGGGAAGACTAGCGCCACGCGCCGTGACGATCAGCCGCTCAATGAGGGTGCCCTCTCCGAGTGGGATAACGCTCGGCGTCGCACCTTCGAGAACGGGGAGCACGGTGGCCTAGAGGCCAGTGCGCGCCTCGACCACAGAGCCGTTCGCCGTCGGTAGCGCCGCCGTGCGGTCGGCGTCGACGCCGCCTCCGCGGTCGCCGGGCTCCTGGCTGACGTGCTGTAGCGCTAGCTCCATTCGCTGTGCGGCCTGCGGCGACACAAGGCGTGCCGATTCCTCAACGCCTAGCCTTGTTTGATTGAATCGGAGCCCCTATCAGTTAGCGTTCGGTCGGTATTCACGGATGCCTACTCGTTGAGCACCTCGAGACAGGCATCCCCTCCTCGCTTGAGATCCGAGCGACTTCTGTGGAGTCAGACCATGGCGCGAAAGAACAGAAACAACGCCGCCCGAAAGGCCCGTAACAAGGCCCGTAACAAGGCTGGTAAGGAGGCACGCTTCGGGCGCTCTCTTGAGCTCACCGACGAACAGCAAGCACGGCACGAGCGACGCGCGTCTCGACGGGTGTTCTCCTTCCGAGCGCAGGGCAGCAAAGAGCCCCTGCTCACTTTCGTCTTCTCCGGCACTCCCGTCCCCTATGACCCGGAGAATCCGTCGGAAGGCTTAGAAGAGAAGACGGCCACTCAGCAGGCGCTTTGGCAGAGCCTTCCTGACCAGGTACACTGAAGAGGCACGAGAGCATTACAGACTCTCGCCTACCCCTCTGCCCGCGCCTGGGTTAGCGTGGCGCCTTCTTCGACACACCTCGCTCTGACCCCCGCGCGACACATGCCCGCCAAAGGAATCTTCACACAGTGTCTCGTCGTCCTCTTCGACGAAGCACCGACCCTCGACGCACTGACAGCCGCGCTCAGCCCGCTCGGCGACACGGCCGCGATGCCGGCCGGGCATCACTGGTCGATGGGTGGCGAAGGGCTGTCGATCGCCATGACCCACTCGACCGTTGGCCGAATCGGAACGGACATTGTGCCGGCTCCTTGGCCGGACGACATGGGGGACCCCAAGGAATCGCCCATCGTCTTCGGAGCGTGGTCATTCGGCAACTTCGGGCCAGGCGTCTTCCCCGGCTCACTCGCACGCACGATCCCCCAATCGTGGCAGTTCGAAGATGCGGAGCAGGTCGCCGCTGAGCATCAGGCGTTCGTGCGCGTGCGCACGACCTACGTCATGGGCGGTGGCGAAGACGACCCCGTTTTGCCCGAAGGCTATGACGCCGCCGCAGAGCTTCAGGACGCTGTCCGCGTCGCACAAGCGGTCCTGACGCTCCCCGGAGCTCGGTGCTTGTTCCTGCCCGCCGCAGAGACACTCAACGACGGCCAAGGCGTCGCAGACCTCGTCGCACACGCCGCTGAGGTTGATGCCCCGCCCTTCGAACTGCTCGTTGGTGTCCGACTGCTTCAGCTCGCGGAACACGAGCCCTGGACGCTGATGGACACCGTTGGACTCGGCCAACTCGACCAAGGCGACCATGAGGCGATCTTCAAGAAGGAGTACGACCCATCGACGGTCGCGGGCTTCCTCTTGAACATCTCCCAGTACGCGTTCGAGAACGTCGACGTGATCGCTGACGGCGACACGGTGAAAGGCCCCGGTGCAGTCGACTGGCGAGCGCACAAGCGCGAGTCACTCTACCTGCCTCCACGCCCCGTTCTGCGCTGGGTGCCGCTCGATGGCACGAAGGTGCCAGTCGCGTTGATCGATCCGGTATAGGTCCGACTCCGCATCCAACTCCGCCCTCAACGACGAGTCTGACGGCTCCACATGCCGACCGCTAACCGCATCGCCGGCGCTCTCTTTGGCGCGGCACTTGGCGACGCGCTCGGCGCACAAGCCGAGTTTGTACCCAGCGCCTCAGGAATCTGCGAGCGCTGGCCGCCCGCGGGGCCCGAGGAGCCGACACGGAGGCACGCGGGTTGGTCCAGTGGCGGCGCGCTCACTCCGTCCGGGCAGCTGCCCTTTCTGGTCACCGACGACACGCAGATGATGCTCGCTGTCGGCGATGCGTTGCTCGCGGTCCCGGACGTTTTTGACGCGAACGACGGCCCAGCTAAGGTTACGACCGCTCTGCGCGACGCCTTCACCGAGTGGTTGAACGACCCGCGGAACCATCGGGCACCCGGCAATACCTGTTTGGCGGCCTGTCAGGCCCTCGAGCGAGATGACGACGCGAGCCGCTGGGCACAACACACCGTCATCGACTCCAAGGGCTGCGGAGCAAACATGCGGGTGCAGTCGATCGGTCTCCTACGCTGCGGCGACACCGATCGCGCCGGCCTTGCCCAACTCCAAGCCGCCATGACGCACGGGCACCCGACGGCACTCGCCGCGGCAGACATCACCGCCTACACGTTGGCGATGCTCGCCGAGGGGAGGGAAACGCCAGAGACACTGCTGGATGCGCTGCGTCTGTACGCCCTCGATCAGGCATCGACCTACCATACGCGCTGGCTCGGCGATCTGTGGCGCCGAACCGGAGACGACTCTCCGGAGTCGTTCATTGCCCGCGGCTGGCGAGACATCGACTCCTCTCTGAAAGATCTGCGCGATGCGATGGCGTCGCCCACGCGGTGGCGGGGCTTGCTCAACGACGACGCAAACGACCCATGCGTCGCGACCGGCGACGCATGGGTCGCGGAGGAGGCCTTCGCCACAGGGCTGCTCTGCTTTCTACTCTTCCCCCACGAACCCATGGCCTGCTTGCGCCGCGCCGTCGTCACTCGAGGCGACTCAGACTCGATCGCCTGTTTGGCCGGAGCGTTCGTGGGCGCATATCACGGCGTTGACGCGTGGCCCGCGACTTGGGTCTCGGACATCGAGTACAAGGCGGAGCTCGACCAGCTGGTGAGCGGCATCGCGCCGCCCTCCTAACTTAGCTCAGCAAGCGCCCGATCGGCACCTTCAGTTCCTGCTCGCGAATGTGGATCTGTGCCGTCTGCACATCCTTCATGACGGGGTGCTGCGGCGCGAGGAAGTAGGCGAAGTCCCAGCACTGATAGGCGGCGTGAAACTGATACATCGTCGCGAGGCTGTTTCCCATGTTATGATAGACCACACACATTCCGGGATTTGAGTGGGTCGCCTTCAAGTACGACTCGATCGCACGCTCATGTCTGGCCGCGCCCTGCTGAAGATTCCCGATGAGCACGTCCAAACAATAGGCCTTTGGGCCGGCAGCCTTCGCGCACGCGCGGAGCTCCTCGATCGCGCTCTCCATCTTCGCCTCATGCTTCACGATCTCGAGCGTCTCCTGCGCAATCTTCATCACACGCAAGGCGGTGCGATTCTCCTGCGGAATTCTCTGCAACGCCTCCATGAAATTTTGGGGCACGCCCTGCATGGTCCACGACACCTCGAAGACGGTCAGCAACGCGGCGACCCACTGCTTCTTCTCAAGCAGCACGCGCAGCTGAGCGTCGAACTGCTCGATCTCTGCCTTGCCTACCACGCCAAAAGGCATGGCGATCGCGATCTGCGCGCCAATGATGGGCAAGCCGGCGCTCATCCACGCCAAGCCGTCAATGTCGTAGCTCGGCGTCTCCACCGAATCAGCCTTGAGGACTTCGATCACGCACTCGTTCGTGCGACCGGGGTAGCGAAACGTAAACACCATGCGCTTCGGGAGCTCGGCGCGCGTCGCCATGTCGAGCAGAATCGCCGGGTGACCGCGATACGTGCGCCGCAGGAAGCGCGCGACGTCCTGCATCGCGGCCTCGTCAAC
>JBLFZA010000169.1:0-10031 GCA_047610025.1 Bradymonadia bacterium
CTGCCCGACGCCGCGTATCGACGATCCGGAGTGTCGCGCAAATCAGCCGTGCTCAGGCCAAGGTACGTCTCATTCGAGGACTCCGACTGCACGCCGCCGCGAAGCGTAAGGCGATGCACTTGGTGCAGCTCCGGGTCAGTGTTCCAGCGCAAGACGCCGCGAAGCTCGGCACGGTCAAAGCCTGTGTCGCCGCCGCCATCGAGCTCCTTGAAGCCGTCGGCACCCAAGTAGAGCCCCTCAAACAGTACGCCAAAGCGGTCGCCGCCTGTGCCAACGTAGCCGTGCGCCTTCCGATAGAGGTCCAGCCCACCCGCGAGGTCCAACATCGCCACGGTGCCCTGCTCAGGCGCCAAGCGTGGCAACAAGTCCACGGCGCCACCAACCGAGTTTGGCCCATACAACGTCATGCCCGGGCCAGTGAACAACTCGACCCCACGCATGCGCGTCATCAGCGGGAAGTAGTACGCTGCGGGCGCCGCATAAGGAGCGGGGCCGAAGAGCACGCCGTCTTCCATCAGCGTGACCTTGCGGCTGCGGTCGCTCGTGACGCCGCGCACGCCGAGGTTCACGCGCAGGCCGTAGCCATCCTCGGTGCGGACCTGCACGCCAGGCACCTGCTCGACGACCTGCTGAGCGTCATCGTACTCCATCTGCTGCAAATCTTCGTCGCTAACCGCGCGATCATCAGCGCCCAGCCGCGGCCACTCGGCGATCGAGTAGGTGACGTTCACAGGGTCCACGATGACGTCATCGTCCACGGCCGGCGCAGCGCCTGACCCTTCTAACGGCTCCGCCAGTGAGGGCTCACCCCGTGGCTCCGTGGGCCCGCCATCTTCCTGCGACAGCGCCTGACCCTGCGGCCAAAGCGCCACGGCGCAAAGGAGCGTCGCGCCGCTGAGCACACGTACGAAACTTGAGTAGGCTGAGAGAACCATCATCGATCCAGTCGCATCGGCGCCGAGCTCGGCGCAGGGAGAATCCAATCGGCTTGCGACCACGATTGCTCGATAGTCGCAAGATCTGTTTCAGGGTCGATCAAGCGCGCCGCCGGTCGGCCGTTCCATGACGCAAAGACATCCGCGTACACCTGCACCGGCGCGTCCGTGCGTTCGCGCTCGTCGGCGGCAATACGGTGGGCAAGCTGCAGCACCAAATCCGGCTGGCCGCCCATCTCACGCTCCTGGTACGTCGTCAGGTAGCGTGACGGCGGCACGAGCCGCTCACGCCCGTCCGCATACCGCACGCGATACACAACGTCCGCCGACTTCTCGCGCACCATCACACGCCACGACCAACGCATGCCTTGCTCGTGCCAGCTCGTTGGCCCACTGTACGCCACCGCACGCATCGGCAACGCAACCTGCACCGCCATCCACAACGCCGCTGCTAGTAGTGCGAGACGTGGTGTGCGGGGTTGCCACTGGTTTTTCTGGGCGCTGCCGCGAGGTGACGGAGCGCGGGCTCTGCCCGGACCCGCTGGGGATTTAGCCGCAAGCGGCGCTTCGCGACTTCCTTTGTTGGGATCGTCGCCCAGCGGACTCAGAGGCGAGTTCGTGGAGCAGGGGCGGGCGTAACACGCCGGTTGCGTGCGGAGTATCCGTGCCTTTTCTAAGCAACGCCGCAACGTGCTCGGCGAGAAGAATACGGTCGCGCAAAGCGTCATAATCAGCGGGAACATGCCGATGTTAAAGAGCAGGCTCGTCATCGCGTGGAAGCCCACGAGCGCGACGTATGCGAGCAGGCGTGTGCGACGCCAGAGCAGGAAGCCGACGACCGTGGTGTCGAACAAGAAGCCGGCCCAGCTGAAGACAAGCGCGGTCTCCCACTGCGCGAAGAGCCCGCCAATGACGGGAAACTCGGTACGCGCGAAGAGCCAGAGGTTCAGCGGCTGCGCATGCAGCAACCAGTCCGCCTGAAACTTCGCCAACCCGGCATACACATACACCACTGCGATTTGCCCACGCAGCAGCCACAACATCCACGCCGGCACTGTGCTCACTCGTGTCTCTGGCCGCCTCAACGCGTCAACGGAGCCGGCGCGATGCATCGGCAACACCACAGCCAACACCCCGAGCAACGTCATCAAGTAATAGTGATTCAGGTAATTCGTCACGTCGCACAGCTCGACATATACGAAAAGCAGCACATAGAGCCCCGCCGCAACGCGATACCACGCGCCAATCATCACCATGAACGAGAGCACCACCAGCGCCCCAAACGCCGCCTGCATCCACACTAAGGGCAAGGGTGTCACCCAAGACAACCCCGGGTAGTGAAAGAAGAACGTCGGAACCCCAAAGAACTGCTCCACCCATCCATTCGCCAAGAACCTCGCAGCCGCCACAACGCCCAACGCCCCAATCACCACCCGCATCCACACTAAGAACGCAATGTCCTGGGGAGAAGAGAGGCGAGACATCAGAGATTCTGGACGCTGCCCAGACCCGCTGGGGACACTTGTGTCCCCAAACCCCTTGCGGAGCTCGCTTCGCTCACTCCTTGTGTCTTGGGGTGTAGGACTCACTCGCGGCATCTCGACTTCAACAGGGCTCGGCTCTGCGTCTTTTCCAGCCGACCATACAAAGGGAGGCGCACAGCGTCTCCCGCGGGTCCAGGGGGCAAGCCCCTTGGTGGGTCTGGGCAAAGCCCAGAAGAAACCTCAGTCCACACCTCACCTCACTGCCGTCCGAACTCAATCGTTGTCGCCTTCGGCGCGGTTGGGGATTTCGAGGTCGAGTGTGGTGATGAACTGTGTTTTGAGTGTGGTGATGAAGGTGCGGAGGGCTTCGTGTGCGGCGAGTGCGTCATCGCGGTCGTCGACGATGGCGATGTGGAGGGGTCCATCGACAGCGTCTAGGGCGGTGAGAGTGGCGCTGAGTTGTGTGTGCATTGTGGCGGCGAGGTCGCTGGCGCCGGCAGCGGTGAGCCAGTCATCGAAGCCTTCGGCGGCGGTGGTGGGCCCGCCTTGGTAGAGGAGTTGCATGGCGAGCACGTTTTCTCGGATGCTATCGAGGGAGCGTCCGGCGTAGGGGTGTTCGACGGCGTCGGGGCACGCGGTTTCATCGCAGTTGATGATACCGAGCGGGATGGCGAGCTTCATGTCCTTCGTTTCCTTCTCGAGGTAGAAGAAGGCGTCGGTGAGGGCGTTGAAGGCTTCGCTGGCGGAGCCGTAAGTGTCGGAGCCTTGGCCGGCGGTCGAGAGCTCGTCGATGAAGGCTTGTCCGTCGCTGGACCACCACCGCACGAGGTCCGTGGCATCGGACATGACGGCGGTCGCGGCGGCTTGTGCGTAGGCGGTGCGACGTGCCGTGATGGTGGCGTTGTCGAGCGCGGCCCATGTTCCATCACGGTTGATGCTTGCGGTTTGTGCGCAGGCGTTATCCGTGCCTTCTACAAAGAGCAGATATTCGAGGGCGTCGAGTCCACGACCCGCGACGAGCATGTTGTCGAAGTCGGCAGCGTAGCCTTCACGTTCGAGTTCTTGGTCGATGCGGCAGGGGTTGGTCAGCGGCCACGAGTAGATGAGATCGCGCAGATCTTCGCCACCGGCGACGAGGCTCATGGCGCCGGCGGGCCCGAACTGCATGAGTTCTGCGGACTGCCAAGTGTTCATGGCGGTCTGCCAGTCGTTCTGCGCGAGCAGGAGGCTT
This sequence comes from Bradymonadia bacterium, assembly GCA_047610025.1. Lineage (GTDB taxonomy): Bacteria > Myxococcota_A > Bradymonadia > REDH01 > REDH01 > JBLFZA01. Next base: position 3,651 of record JBLFZA010000169.1, read on the forward strand.
TCAGACGTGGGGTTCTGCGCCCAGGCATCCACGGTGCCTTGCAGCGCCGAGGCGTCCGTCGCAAACTGCTCGTAAGTCGGCACGACGACGTTCTCGGCGATCGTCTGCGCCCACTGCGCGCGCTCGGGCGCGCTCTCAGCTGCTGGCGCACCCCCGTCATCGCCGCAACCGGCGAAGACGAGGCAGATCGCGGCGGTTGCCGGAACAGCCCACAAAGAAAAGAAGAACCTAACCATCACCAGCCTCCGAGCCCGTTGTCGTCACCGAGGGCTTCTACGGGGAAATCGAATGCGTCTGCGAGCAGCGTACGAGCGTCACGGAGCGCGCTAACGTAGGCGGCGTTCGCCTCGTCGCCCGCGTTAGAAAGCACGGGAGCGTCGCCGATCAACGTGTGAAACGCGCCAAAGTCGCTCAGCATGGGGGAGCGTGGGTTGAACTGAAAGCCGAGCGCGAAGCCTTTGAGTTCCGACCAGGCTTTGGCGTGTCCGAGGAAGTCGTACTCGCCTGAGGTCGAGGTCATGACTTCGAGCACGTCGTTGATGTAATGAATGACAGTGGCGGCGAGGGCTCCTTCCCATGCGGTGGCGAGGTCGTCGCGGTGTGCGCGGAGGGTGTCGAGCTGGTCTGCGCTGAGCTCGCCTTCGATGTTAGCGATGAGCGTGCGGCCCGCGAGAAACGCGGAGTAGGCATCGCCAGTGAAGTCTGTGAAGCCGGCGCTGTCGCGTTTCGCGGCGTTAACGGCGAGGGCGGTGTTCCACTCGCTGGTGAGGTCGATCGCGCCATCTTGGTTGGTATCGTAGGCGCCGTCGGCCCAGTCATCGCGATCTTCGCCGACAACGCCTTTGCCGGCGATCTCGTCGTCGGTGTAGTTCGCGTAGTCGCGTGCGGCGCCGAAGTAGCCAAAGGCTTCGTCCCACGCGTGCTCGAGAGGAGTATAGGCGCTGCCTTCTTCGGCGATATTGCTCGCGAGCAGGCCTTTGCCGTCAACGTCGTCATCGAGGTAATCATCGACGCCTTGGTGGAAGGTGAGGCCGACGGTGAGCAGCTTTTGGCTGAGCTGGCGCAGGTTGAGGCCGGACTCGGTCACGAAGGAGGGAAGCGCGGTGCCGTCGAAGGCGGTGCGATCGGCCGCGTCGGCTCGCGCAATAGCGTTTTCTTCGACGGTGTTGAAGAACGCGGTGACCAACTCGGTAGGCGAGCTGATTCCGCCTCCGTTGGCCGCGATGGAGGCGTCACTCCACCCGGCGAACTCGGTGCTGAAGTCTCGGTAATCGGTGGCGGTGTCGTTGCCAGCGAACTTTCCGATGAGGTTCTTGTCGGTGGAGATGTCGTCGAAGGTTGTCTGTGACGCGGCGGGGTCGGTGCTGATCGGGTGGTCGTCGAGACCGCCGATGGTGCCATCGAATTGGAAGTAGAAGTCGAGAGCGGCGACGACGTCTCCTTCTGCGGGGGCGAAGCTGCCGGCGTCGATGCGCTCATCGATGAGCAGGAACTCGGCTTTTAGGGCTGCGATGAGCACGTGGCGCGCCGTCTGGCCGCTATAGGAGACGCTGGAGTCGGAGCCGTCGCGGCCCGCGAATGCGTAGGTGGTGGGGTTGACTGGGGTTCCGCCGTCTGTGCTCGCGTCCGGGGCTGCATCAGCGACGCCGTCCACTCCAACATCCGCACCTGCGTCTGGGCTAGGGACGGGATCTGTCGATCCACCGGCGTCATCGCCGCATGCGCCTGCGCTGACTGCCAGGCAAAGAGCGAGGCCGATCGAGGTGAGCGGGCCGCGTCGCCGCCGTTCGCAGAGCGGCGATGAGTCGTTTGAGTCGAGCGAGAGAGCGGACATTGTAGGTTGGTTCGTCATCTTCAGCGTGTTGTGTGCGCCGCGGGGGGCGTCTGAGCGAAAGGGGCGTCGGCGCCGCGGGGGCCCTGTCTGCGCCCGCGGGCTTCGGCGCCGCGGGGGCTTCTGCGCCACGCGGCAGTACGCAGCGTTGGAGTGCGGTCGTTCTAAGAGCAAGTTCTCGGTCGCGCAAGCCTAATTGATAGTCATTTTCAAAATCAACCAAATGACCCGATGATCCTCCCAACCCCTTGCAGACCGGCATTCCTTGGTTTAAGCGAGCCCACACCATGTCATTCACACCACTGAAATCGAAAACGAGTATCGGCTTCTGCGTAGCGGCATCCGCTGTGGCGCATCTCGTCTTCATGGTAATCGCTTACCAAGCGCCGGCGCTGGCGCCTGAGGCGTTCACGGCAAGCGACGACGCCTGCGCCACCGTGCAGATCGCCGCATACGAGCCAATCCTGATCGAGGACGCCGTGCTTCCTCAGGCCTGGACGACCACCGCACCTCAGACGGTGGAAGTCGCGCAGTTGGAGCTCGCGCAGTTGTCTGGCCTACCCGCAGCTGAAGCGCCGGCAGCCGAGTCCGCTCGGGCGCAGCGAACCCTGACGCCAACCGACGCAAGCGCCTCGCGCGAGCAACGAGCCGCCTCCGCCGCAACAGTTGCTCCTGTTGTTGCGACCCGTGAGGGCAACGGCGCCACGGAAGAGATCGAGCAGATGGCAGCGCAGAGCGGCATGCAAGGCCCAGAACAGGTAAAGACGCTCGCCACCGCGTCAACCGAGAGCGCAGGCAGCCCATTGCGAGCTCCGCAGGACACCCGTGCCGCAGCAGACACGGCATCGGCGACCACAGTCGACAGCGCGCCGCCAGAGCTTCACGGCGATGATTCTCATCGTCAGCTCGTCGCTCGTTACGCCGGTCGCGTGCGCAACGTGCTCGGCGCACCACCCGTCACGTCAGAGATTCGACAGCAGCACGCAACAGGCACCGTGCTTGTCCGACTGCTGGTCGACGAGCGCGGTCGCGTGATCGGCCTCGAAGTGATCGACAGCTCGGGCGACGCGCTACTCGACGCGAACACGATCGCTTGGCTTCAAGATAGGCGTCTGCCTCGGCCGCCGCGCGGTCTGCGAGGCGCCCCGGTGGCGTTCGCAGTGCCGGTCACCTACGCCACCGCTTAGGGTCCGGCTGCGTCCGGCCTGACAGGCCTTGCTGCAGCGTGTGAGGCCCTCGATGTGGCCGCGGCAGCGCGTCTTGTGACCCAACTTGGCGCCATGTCTCTCCTCGAGATGGTGCGCCGTTACGGCGACGGTCGATACCAGATCGGCTCCTTCAGTAGGCCGCCGACCGCGGCAGTTATACAAGAGCCAAGCGTCCCGGATCTTGAGTACACCGCCGTCGCCGATACGGTCCTTGAGAGCGCTCTGCAGACTATCATCTTCGAGCGCCGACTGCGCGGCGCGCTTCGTCTTCGCGGTCACCAAACACGACGCGTTGAACAAGCGGTCGCTGACCTTGAGCCGAGGCATCAGTAAGCCGAGTATCGTCCAGTAGCCCGCGCGCCGGCGACGGGTGAGGTTCAGGCCATCAACGGCTGGCCTCTCTAGCTGGACGTAACAGCAGTAGCGGGGCTCGAACCTATCTCCCGTGAAGACCAACTCTGTGCCCGACGTCGCCGTGCCGCTCGGCTCACGACCACCGCTGGACTCCTCCGGGCGACGCGCCGAAGTTTCTTCGCCGAATGTGCGTTAGAACAGGGCTTGATCCGCAATTGCAGTCCATGTTCCTCGCCAGTGAGTTCAGCCCTACAGGGTTGAAATGACTCTCAATCGCTGAACGGCGAACAGACCGGGTCACCCGTCACGTGTCGATACGCGAACGCTGGCGCCTGGCTCATCGCGAGACCGACCGAGGTCGCCCAAACAATGAAGAGCGGCAGCGCCATCGGGATGAGCGACTCGGCGTCTAATGCAAAGAACGCGATGCTGATTGCGATTCCCGCTGACATCGCGCCACCGAGATACACAAGGAACGCCACAAGCGCGGCGAGAAAAATCGAGACCCAGGTAGCCCCAAGATAGCGCAACCCGCGCGTAACAGATGCGACGACACCCGTATGTTCATTCATCGCAACAAGCGGTGCAAACACGATGAAGGGCAGAAGCGCGAACGTCAAAAATGGGTGGACAAGGCCAACACAGAAGCTCAACGCAGTCGTGGCAAACAATACAGCCGCCAAGGGGCGCGCGGCGGCGACAACGCGTGACATCGCTTCGCTAATGTCGACACGGCCGCGCGGATCAGCGACCAACGCCATCGCGGAGAGCACGAGCGCTGCAGCCATCAGGCCCAAATGCGTAAGCAAGCCACCCAGAAACGGAAACCCGATGGCCCACAGCGTGAGCGCCTCTGGGTTGGCGACCGACTCAGCGGGTGCGTTCAGAATCGCGTCCCAACTCAGGTACACGCCCGGCCCCACAAAGATGGCGTATACGACTAGGATCAGGAGGCAGTTGCGTGCCACAAAGCGGTACGCTGTCCGAAACAGGTCTTTGCTCCCCGGTGCCGCGTACATAAAGGTCGCCACGGCTTGCAGTTCATTGCGCGGATGCCGTTCCTCGTGACGGGGCTGTGAAGTCAGTTCCGGGTGCATCGCGTTCTCCCTTTTTGTGTTGCCTGGCCGACCGCCGTTAACCGGCCCCCTAGACGTTGTCCTGCTTCCGTTATCGGAGTCTAGTTCTGTTTCAGAGCGGCATGCAAGCCACTTGCTAAGTTCTGGAGCACGTTCACCCTTTCACCTCCTGTCTCTGCATCGCCGGCCACCACAGTCATCACGTCATCCACAGTAGCCGCGAACGCCTATGGCCCTGCCGCCTCACTTCCGCTACGCCGTCCGCTCTTTGGCCCCCACCCCACGCGTACTGTTATGCCCTGGCCCGCCATCGCCTTCGCGATACTCGGCATCTGCCTGTTCTTCTTCTCCACCGCGATGGACCTCGGCGCGTTGTTGTCCTCGTTCGCGAACGCGACCGGAGCAACCGGCATGGTCCTCACAGCCGACGAAATCGATCGAGGTCTCAAGTTCGCAGGCGTTGCCTGCCTATCGCCGCTCGCGTTCGAACTGCTGAAGTCCGTCGCCTCCGTGTTCCGCAACGTGCTGCTCATCGCGGGGCTCGCGTTCGCCGCGTGGTACTTCTTCCTGCGCGCGCCCGGCGTGTTGTAGGCTCAGCGCCGACTGGATAGACATCGAGGTGCAGATCGCGCGAGACGACGCGGGCAGCGAGCCTGCGGATGCCCTCCAGGCGCGCGATCGCGAGCTCGCGTCCACGCTCGATACCAACGCCGGTGACAGCGCCTTGCTCGTTGGGTGGGCCGGAGAGTTGCGTGAGCGCTTGGGGCAACGCTCCATCGGCCAGCGCGTACAAACCGCTGCGCGCATCGTCGGCACGCTCGCCGCCGTCACCGCGCTCGCGCTCGGTTGGGCCTTTGGCGAAGCGCTGCTCGCCTATGACGGCACACGCCCGGTCGACGCGCCGCGCTATCTCGCCGTTGGCGTTGGCGTGCCCGCTGCGCTCTGGCTGCTCAGCGTGCTCGCCCTCGTGCTCGTCCGCGTGGCCCCGGGCGTCGCGCGTCGCATCCCCCGGCGGGAACAACTCGATGTCACGCAAATCGGCGTCAGCATCGCCTGCGGTCTCGAAATCCCTCACCACATCCGATGCAGAATCTCCGGCATCGCTCGCATCTCCGAGGCCCTCCCGGCCGATCGTCACGTCGACGGTAGCGCAGGCTCGGGAGAATCTAAACAAAGGCCTTCTCGTGGGCAGTCGTCGTGAGTGTTGCAGCTCCGCATACAACTGTGGCTCGAGACGCTGTCCGAAACGGCGCGACACGGAGAGTCAGGAGGGCAGCCCGCGTTGTCCACAATGCCGCCGCTGGGCGAGCACGCCTCTGGCGGGCGCGGGCGAGCGAACCAGTGCGCTGACACATTCGCCAGTTCGTCCGGCACAGCGAGCGAACGGTAGTTCGCCGCAGGGGCTGCCGCCGCACCTGGGATGCGGAGCCCACCTGTTGGCCACAAGTCGGAGCCCCATGAAGCTGAGCTGGAAGCCAGCAGCGCGTCGTAGGCGGACGCGACGTCGATCGCCGACCAATCTGCGAGCGCCGAAGACAACGGCGCCAGGTCATCCCATGGAAAAAGCGCGGACGCGGCGGCGTTCTCTTGGCATGTCCCCGCAAACCAAGCGCCCAGGCACCCTTCGCGGTCGTCTGCTTCCGAGCACACATCGCCATAAGGTGAGGGGAAGTTCGCCGGCACCGGCGCCGCCGTTAACGCTGCGGACTGAACGCACGAGTAGTCGGTGCCGTCGACCAGGCTAAGGTCGCCGTTCACCACAGTCATGCCGTGCGCGGCGCCTCGCAGCCAAGGCAAACCGAACGTCACGCCTGGCAAATACGCCGGGTCGCGCGCGTACTCGTGTCGGTGGAAGCAAACCGTATTGTTCTGCACCCAATCGGCGTTTATCTCAAGCTCGTCCCCCTCCACG
>JBLFZA010000170.1:0-9936 GCA_047610025.1 Bradymonadia bacterium
ACTTGAAAGAGACGGAGAGTGAAATCGACGCTCTCCGGTCGCGACTCAAGGCGAAGGTCGCCGAAGAGGAAGCGGACATTGAACGCGTGATGAGCGGGGATGCGAAAGCCAGCGCGGCCGCCAACTCCGCATCGACTCCCGACCCGACGCTGGACGCGCCGGCAGAACCTGCGCTGGACGCTCCGTCGAGCGAAGGTTCTGCGGCAGCCGGGCCGACATCGCGACCGCTTCGCCAAGCGGGTGTGGGGGTTTCACTCGTGGGCGCTGGCGTGGATGACGACTACGGTACCGCGCCAAGCGCGCCGCTGCCGAGCATTAAGCAAGCGGCTCACAGTCAAGCGCGCGCGTCGGCGTCGGTCGTGACGCCAGTAGCCCCGGTGGCCGAGTCGACCGCGACTCCAGACGCGCTGCCGACATCTCTTGAGACTCAGGATACAGCGCCCGCTGACTCGCCCGGGCTTGCGCAGCTGTCTGCCAAGACAGGCACTTCGGAGCCTTCGGCATGACGGCGCCCGACACAGAACACCTTGGCCAGAACGACGTCGCAGAGATAACGGCGGCGGCCGCAGGCACTGAAGTTGACGAGAGCCGCCAGCCCTTCGCTGAGCACCTCCATGAGTTGAGACGGCGCACGATCCGCGCGGTCCTGTACTTGATCGTGGGGTTTGGCCTCGCGTGGGTTTGGCACGAGCCCATCTTCGACTGGCTGATGGAGCCGCTCGCGTCGGCGCTGCGCTCCCATGGCGTGTCAGACGATCGCATCGGGTTCCGCGCGGTTACGGAGCCGATCAAGGTCTACTTGATGACCTCGTTGATGGTCGGAGGTCTAGCGGTACTGCCGCTGATCTTCTTGGAGGTGTGGCTCTTCGTCGCCCCCGGACTCTACAAATCGGAGAGGCGGCTCGCGGTGCCCTTCCTTGTCTCGTCCGTGATCTGCTTCACGATCGGCGTAGCGTTCTGCCGATACGTCGTGCTCGACCCTGCGGTCGACGCGCTGATCGGATTCGGCGGTGAGAGTACGTCTGCCGAGATCATGATGGCCGAATATTTTTCGTTCACCGCCCGCATGCTTTTCATCTTTGGCGTGATGTTCGAGCTCCCGGTCGCGACCTCCTTCTTCGCGATCGTTGGCCTGCTGACGCACCGCGGTCTCTTCCGAAACTGGCGCTACGCGATCGTGGCGGCCTTCGTGTTCGGCGCCATGTTTACGCCGCCTGACCCGTTGACGCAGATCGCCCTCGCCGTGCCGCTTGTCGGGTTGTACGGGGTGGCGATCCTCTTGGCCTACTTCATCACGAAGGCGCGCGAGAGCGGGGGCGAGGCCTAGAGAAGGCCGCGGCGGACGAGGCAAGAAGGCGGAAGCCCCGGCGTCTCGTCAGCTGGCTAGGGCTGAGTGCAGTCTTCCGGCAGCTCAAGACGCCGGTCGATCTGCAGGTACGGGTTGAAGCAATAGATCTCACTGAACGACTCGGGGAAGCTCAAGGCGCTCGCCAAGAACCAGGCGGGGTCGACGAACCAGACGCCGTCCTGCTGAGGGTCGACGCTCGCGTTTAGGCGGAACGGCAAGTCGCCGAACTGACCGTCGACGGCGTCGCTGAGCAACGTCGTTGGGAATGAGAATCCGTCGCCGGGGCGAAGCTCGGTCTCGGTGACGGCCGGGGCAGAGTAGCGCGTGGTGCCGCTGAACAGCGCGTCTTCGTCGTCGGTGCGGTTTCGCAATGCCCAGAAGGTCTCGACGAATGACCGAAGCCCATATTGAACGGTCTCGTCGCCGACGCCGCTCCACTGCTGGGGTTGCTCCCCGGGTGTCCAGGTAACGCCGGAGGTGTCGTCTTCGAAAGGAGAACGCTCACCCTCGCTTGGTGCGCACCGGTTCGCCGGGCTGCCCGCGTTAGGTAAACAGACGCTGTGGCGCCCGGCTTGAATGAAGAGCGTCGGCGCCCGCGCGCTGGCGACCGCAGCCAAGGGCAGCCGACCCACGATCTCGCGTTCTCCTTCGGTCACGTTGAAGCCGGGCGGATAGAAGGCCTCCTCGACCGCCCACGCGTCGAATCCCGAGTGGTACAGAGTGGTGAACGCGCGAAGTCGGCCGAGCGGGTCCTCGTCGAGCTTTTGCACCACGACCTGCACGGCCACAAAGTCGTGCTCGAAGGTGATCGTCGCCCGAGGCGAGCTGGCTGGGTAGTAATACAGGTAGGTGATGAAGAAGTGGGTGCGGCTCTCGACGATATCCCAGTAGGCCCAGCCGGGGAGGGTGCCGTTCGCGTTTGCGAGGTTGTTCGTCATGACCAAGTCGCCGTCGAAGTCGATGCGGCTGAAGCTGTCGAGCCTCGCCGTGTCGACCTCTTGCAGGATGGTCGGGGCGTAGGCGGCCGCGAGCTCTTCGTGGAACGCGAAGCCCTGGTAGAGGCCGGTCGCAAACTCGCTGAACTGCACTTGCCCCAGCGTCTCTCCCGTCGAGGCCTGGATAAAGTCCGCGAGCCGCAGTCGGTAGGGTGTCACCGCTCGTAGCAGCGAGATCTCGTCGGCCGTAGCGACGGTCAGCGTGAAGGTCTCTGGATCCCAATCCAGCGAGCGCCGGATCGTGTCGCCGCCCACGGGCGAGAGTTGCACGTTGCTGGGGATGAAGCGCAGCGCGTTCATCGGTTGGTTGAACGTGACCAAGATGTCGACGTCAACGGGCACCCCGGTGGCGCCGTCTGGGGGCGTGATCGTCCACGTGAGCGGACCGTAGTCGATGTCCACTTCCGGCTCGGTGTCGACTGCGTCGGGCAGGTCGCCGCTGCCGTCGTCGCCAGTATCGGGAGCGACGAGGTCGGTCGGGATGTCGCGCGTCGCATCCAGCGCGTCCGCAGCGTCGGCGTCGCCGCTACCCTCGCCCGCGTCGCTGGCGTCTCCGTCCTCAAGGCATACGGCGTCGACACAGCGCTCGCCGACTTCGCAGTCGTCCGTGGACCGGCAAGGTCCTTCGCTCTTCTCTCCCTCGTCGCTGCAGCCGGTGGCTGCGAGAGCGCAGAGGAGAAGAGCCCGAACGACGGCGAACGGCCACTGCGAGCCCGTCTTGGGGCGAATGCAAACAGGTGCTGGGCTAGGCATGGAACTCCGTTTCGCTGAGGTCTCTGTCGTTGCAGTGGCTCGACGCGACCGCTACTGTGCCGCGGCTGGAGCGCCGACGCCCGCCGCGGGAGCATATCAACCGCGTCGGCCAGCTTCAATCGAGGTCACGTGGTCTACGAACGGTTCATCGCAAAGCGCAATCTGTCCTCGGCGCGCCGAGGCTACCTCAACGTCCTGACCTGGATTGCGATCCTGGCCGTGACGGTGTCGGTCGGGATGTACGTGGCCTTGGTGTCTGTCGCTGGTGGGTTCGTCGATGCGTTCCGCGATCGTGTGCTCGGGGTCAACGCTCATCTCGTTGTGATGAAGAACGGCGTGTACTTCGGTGACTATGCGGCCGTCGCCGATGAACTTGAGGCGCTGCCCGGGGTCGCATCAACCGCCCCCTTCATCATCCGCGAGATGCTCGTCACTTCGACGACGAGCTCTGCCCGGCCAGGCGCCCTCATCAAAGGGATCACGGCCGACTCCGCGATGCAGAACAGCGACTTTCGCGACATGGTGGTCGAGGGAAGTCTCGAGGGTCTGGTCTATCGCACGGGCATTCACACCGACTCCAATCCCGATGGCGTGCCGGCGGGCGTGGCCGTGGGTGCTGTTCTCGCCGAGCGTCTGAAGTGCGAGGTGGGTGATACGCTCACGCTCATTAGCCCGCTGCGTGGTGTCCGTAGTATCGGCGCAGGGGGCGAAGGCGGGGCGAACTTCGCGCGTGTGACGGTCTCCGCGATCATCGACAGTGGCTTCTACGACTACGACGCCCGGCTGCTCGTTATGGATGTCCATGCGTTGCAAGAGCTGCTCGGCCTCGGTGACACGGTCATGGGAGTGGAAGTGCGACTGCACGAACTCGACGACACCGACGAGGTGAAGGCGCAGGTGACGGAGCTGATGCAGGGACGCCGAGTTCGCACCCTTGATTGGCGTGATATCAATCGGAACTTGTTCACGTCGCTCAACGTGCAGCGCATCGCGATGACCGCGATCGTCTGGCTGATGGTCTTGGTCGCGGCGACAGTGATTCACTGCGTGCTCTTTATGACCGTGCTCGAGCGCCGTCGGGAGATCGCCGTGTTGCGATCGCTCGGAGCCACATCGTGGGGTATCAAGCGCATCTTCATCCTGCAGGGGATGACGATCGGCGTGTTGGGCACGGCGGCAGGCCTCGTGCTGGGGGTGGGCGTTTGTTATCTGATCGGCGCGATAAACTTCGAGCTCGCGTTTGAGGTGTATCGGGTCCAGAGCCTGCCGGTCAGCCTCCGCCCGACGGAGATGTTGGGCGCGGTCGCTGTGGCGCTGTCGCAGTGCTTCCTCGCGACGCTGATTCCAGCTCGGAAGGCGGCGAAGGTCTCTCCGGCGGATGCGCTCCGCTACGATTGAGGTCACCCGGCCTACGTGCCGCGTTAGCGGCGCCACAAAGGGGTCGACAAGCACGACCCCGAAGCGGAGTATGATGCTCCACCCGCACGGTCAGGTCCTGCCATGTTCAAGGCGCTGCCGCTAGGCACGTTGATAACGAGCGAGCTCTCCCGAATCGTCGCGCTCCAGCGTTCGACGAATAATCCGGTGTTGTCGCTCGCCGGTGGCGCGGCCAAACCTACGGGGGCGTGGGTCCTCACGACGGCTCTTTCGCGCGGTCACGTGGTCTACGTGTTCCTGCGCGCACCGTCGGAGATGGCGTCACCGGGCCTGCTCTTCCAGTCCACGCCAGGGCGGGAGGGGGAGGAGCCTCGCGAAGCGGTGGAAGCGGCCGCCCTGAAGCTCGTCACCGACAAGGGGTTTGAGATGTCGCCCTTGCCGCTCGATACGGCGACGGAGTCGGAGAAGCTCGCATGGTTCGCTCAACTCCCGGTGCCGGCGCAGATGACCTCAAGGCCGTCGATGGATGCTTTTGTGCCCGGCTCATTTGCGTTGCCCCCGCTTCGGACGACACACTCTCTGGACAACGCTCGAGCCCGCGACCCCGCACAAGACGCTGCGGACGCTGCTAAGCTCGGACGACTCCTCGCGCTCTTCTAGGCTCATGCTTGATCCCCAACGTTTTTCACCCTCTCTCGCGCTCGTACGAGCGCTGCTTGTCTGCGGGTGCGCGACGTTCGCCGCCGGCACGTTTGGATGCAGCGCCGCAACACAGGCGCGCCAGGAAGAAGCGAACGAGCAAAGCGACTTCCACTATCGGCTGTCGATCGGCCACTACAACGCGCAGGAGGTTCCGATCGCGATTCGCGAGCTGAACCACTCGCTCGAGCTGAACCCAGAGAACGTGGACGCGCTCTATCTGCTCGGGTTCATCTACCAAGGGCGACGGGACTACGAGGAAGCAGAGCGTCTCTATACGATCGCGCTCTCGCTCGCGGATGAGCGGCACGACATCCGTAATGCGCTCGGCACGGTCTATCTAGAGACCGAGCGGTGGGAAGCGGCGGAAGAGTTGTTCCGCGCGCTTACCAGAATCCCCACGTACTTCACCCCGGGACACGCCCATAACAACCTGGGTTGGGCGTTGATGAGCCAGGGTGACCACAGTCAGGCGGTGGAGCAGTTCGAGCTTGCAGTCTTGTTCCAACCGGAGCTGTGCCCCGCCTACAATAATCGAGGGATTGCTCAAGAGGAGCTGGGGCTGCTGCGGGCGGCGGAGCGAGCGTACGAGGACGCGATTGAGCGGTGCAGCAGCTACGCCGAACCCCGGTATAGACTCGGCGTTTTACTGTGGCGCGAGGGGGAGATCGAGGCCGCCGAAGAGCTCTTTGAAGAGTGCGAGGATATGGGCCCCAACAGCGACTTCGGTCGGCGCTGCGCAGAGTACCTCTATGACTAGGCTCTGCAGGAGCGGGCAATAGCGCGCGTGCCGTCTCGGACAAATGGACCGGCCGACTCGGTTCAATAGCGCGACAGAGCGGGACGCTGGGCCACAGGCCAAAAAGTTGCTGGGGGAGATGAGTAAGGTATTGTCCTACATGTAGGTAATACTCTTCCAGTCAGCGCAGAGACCCCCATGAACGCAGTCAATTTCGAGCGACGAAAAGTGCGCAGCGTGAACCCCAACCGCGCAATCAGCTACCTGTTTCGATCGATCGCCCGCGACGCTGATGTTGGTCACATGGCGCTGGCCGATAAGCGCGGCCTCCTCCTGGTTCACGCAGGCGAAGAGGAGACGTGCGACGTGCTCGCTGCTTACGCTCCGCTGCTGTCTCAGACGGTTGACCCCGAAAGCCGTGACACCTTGCTCGGAACGATGACCTCATACCTGAGCGAAGCCTCGCCGGAGAAGATCAGCGTTCGTCGCTTCGAGTACGCCGGTGAAGCACTCTTCCTCTGCGCTCTCGGCAAGATCGGCGCAGGTAAAGACGTCGCGGTTTGCCGAGCGATTTCAGGCGCCCGCCGCATCCTCGCCTGAGGTGACGACGGGTCGGCCTCCGCGCCGGCCCAGCGCGAAGCCCTGACAGCGCAGCCTACTCCGACGCTTCGTCTAGGGCGCGATACCAAGCGATGATGTTCGCGTAGTCGGGGTCGACATACGCGGCCGCGACGCCAACGTTGTCACCCCCTCCGCCTCGGTTCGCGAGCGTAATCAACGAGAGGCATGCGAGCTCGGGCAGTTCTTCTGCGATGACTGCTGCGTGAATGCGCGCTTCGGAGAGCGCTTCGAAGTCGGCCGCGTAATCGGTGAGACCATCCGAGCAGAGGAGCAAGCGATCGCGCGAGAGCAGCGCGAAGCGGAACGCATCCGCCATGAGCTCTTCAGAGACCAAGTACCCATCCTCGTTGACATCGAATGCCCCGAGGCAGCGTGCGAGCGCGTCGCCTTGTGGCAGCGTCACGGCGGTGTCGGGGTCGAGGCCGTCGATTACGCCTAGAGTGAGCAGGTTGTGATCGCGCGTGACCCGCTCGAAGTAGTCGTCGCGCATGAGGTAGGCGCGGCTGTCGCCAATCGAGAGCACGGTGGCGATGCCTCCACGAATCAGCGCGACGACACACGTGGACCCCATGACCTCTGCGGGTTCGCCGTCGAAGGGCGCGTAGTCCGCGTTCACGTCGTCAACGATGCGCTCGTTGGCGTCTCGGAGCGCGGTGCGCAGCCACGACTCTTCGTTCCCGTCGAGCGTCTGGCTTTGATGCAGGACGTGATCGCTCCACGCGTCGCGGAACGCGTTGATCGTGAGCTCACTGGCCCGATGGCCAGAGCCAAATGAGGCTGTGGAGACCCCGTCAGCGACGACCAGAATAGACGTGTCTTCGTAGCTAGCGGCGAAGACCGCGTCTTGGTTGTCGGGGTTGTTGATGCGCTTGAGAATCCCGATGTGAGTGTCGGCCGCGACGGCCACCGCAGGCGGCGGCGAGCTCGCGATCTGTTGAACGGCGCGGTCCCTCGCAGCCTCGAGGAAGCCCACCGAGGTCGCGATGGTCGACGGACGCGCGGTCGGCTCTGCAGCGCTCAGCACATCGATAACGGGCGCGAAGCCAAGGGGGAAATCCGGCCGGTGAGCGCGCGCCAAAATCACGGGCGCGTGATTCGTGTACAGCGATGTCGGCGGGTCACACTCCGCGACGAGAAAGTACGTGAGCATGCCGACGCTGTAGATGTCGGCGGCGATGTCGGGCGGCGTGCCGATCTCTGCGTGGTAGATTTCGGGAGCGGTGTAGCCAGCGATCGCCGGGAGCGCCGCCAGTGCGGTGTCTCTCGGGTAGAGCACCTCGACGTTCTGAAAAAAGACGCCGCCGTCCCGCGTGTACTTCACCGTGTAAGGACAGACGCGCAGGCACAGGAACCCGGCTTCATGAATCGCGTGAATGGCGCGACACACCGGACGTAACCACTCAACGATCTCTGTCGGCGTCAGCGGTGTGTCCCGCGCTTCGAGCCGTTCGTGCATCGTGCGGCCGGGCACGTCGCGGTAGATGCGAACTTCGTGGTCGCCGTGGGTCGTCGCGCCGAGCGGCACATCGACGAGCCACGCGAGCGCACTGATCGACTCCGGAATCGCCTCGGGCGAGGGGACGGCTCGCTCTTCAACGCGGTACAGGTTGTCATCTTTGTCGGTGGCTTCCCACACGCGCTTGTGAGTCAGCGCCGCGAGCATCGTGGTGAGCGTCAGATGAACGGTGCGGATCTTGTTGGCGGTCTTGTGCGGGAGCGTGAGCGATTTGAGGTCGATCGTCACCGGTGTCGTGATGCTGCCGTCGACGGTGCGCGCGCCGGGAGGCAGCGTATCGCCAAGATCGACGTCTTGAGACATGCTCAGCAGAGACGCGTCGGGCCGCACCTGAGCGAGCGTCGCGTCGAAGGCTGCGCCGGCTTCCAACCACGAGCCAGCGTTGCGCTGTGCCGTCAGGTCTGCGCCGCACGTATCACACCACTCCCGATCGGTGGATTGGGAGCCACACGCCCGACAAGTAGGGTCTTGGCTTGTCATTCCGACTTGCGCTCACATCTGGTGGATCAACCGTTTTCGGGCCGGCGTAAACGGCGCCTCACGTGTGGGGAGCTTGACAGATTTTTTGTAGCTTTGCTAACTCGACGTGTGTCTAGCCGCGGTGAGTGTGCTGGCACGTGTCCCGGCTTCGCCGCGCGAACCCCCGGTCTCAATGCCGCGCCATCGCCTTCGACTATTCTGCGCTTCAGCGCTTCTTCCGTGCCTCGTCACCCTGTCCGGGTGCGGTTCAATCTCGACGGCTGCCCAGCTCTCGCATGCGCGTTACGCGCTCGAGCAAGCGGAGATGGTCAACGCGGAGGACTTCGCGACGTATGAATACGTCTCTGCGTTGTCGTATTACGAGAAAGCGCGCGAAGAGGTCGGACAGTCCGACTATCGCGAGGCATTGGTCTACGCCGAGAAAGCCGAGGCCTTCGCCGCTGCGGCCTACGAGCGCGCGCTTGGAGACAGCGCTAGGGGCACCACCATCGCGCCGCCGAACGCGCGGCCGCCCAGCGTGTCGCCCAGCGTGTCGCCAACAATCCAGCCCGCCGCGCCTGTCACGCCGAGGACGCTCAATGCACCGCAATAGCCTCTCCGTCGCGCTCCTCGCGTTCGCGCTAGTGGGGCTCAGCGGATGCGTCTCCGGCGCTCAACTCCAGGAACAGGCCGAATACGTCGCCGAGCACGCCGAGCGTACCCACGACGCGGCCCTGCGATGTGACGCCGAGCGAGAGATCGCGCTCGCCGAGTCCAACCTTGAGTTCCTCCACTACGAAATGCTCCGCGGGAAGTACATCCCAGCACACCGGCACATGCTCGTCGCGATCGAGAACATCAACCTCGTCCGGCAACGGGTCGACAATCGACCGGAGTGCTTCGGAATCGCCATTGTGACCGATGCCGATGGTGACGGTCTCGAAGATGTGATCGACAACTGCCCGCTCACCCCCAACCCAACGCAGTCGAACATCGACGGCGATGGGCTCGGTGATGCGTGTGATGATGACATGGACGGCGACGGCATTCTCAATGAGCCAGACAACTGCCTCACGGTGCCGAACGCCGATCAGCGCGACAGCGATGGCGATGGCCGCGGCGATGCCTGCAGCGACGACCTCGACGGCGACGGTATACCCAACGACACCGATCGCTGCCCGGAGGTTCCCGAAGACCGGGACGGGTGGGAAGACGCGGACGGCTGTCCCGAGCCCGACAACGACAGCGACGGATTGCTCGACGCGGTCGACGCCTGCCCGAACCGCGCAGAGGACTTCGATGGCTGGGAAGACGAAGACGGCTGCCCCGACGTCGACAACGACGGTGACGGGATCTTCGATAGCGTTGACCAATGCCCCCTCGAGCCAGAAGACCTCGACGGCGATCGCGACGCTGACGGCTGCCCAGA
>JBLFZA010000171.1:0-9794 GCA_047610025.1 Bradymonadia bacterium
GCGCTAGCTCGACCAGCTGCTCCGTCTCCGGCCGCGGGATGAGAACGCGCGGATCCACGGCGAGATCGAGGGTCCAGAAGCCTCGCTCTCCGAGGATGTACGCCAGCGGCTCCCCTTCAAGCCGACGGGTGACAAGCGCCCGGAAAGCGCTGCGCTCTTCTTCCGTCACCGGCCGTTGCGCGTTCATGTAGAGCTCGGTGCGGTTGTAGCTCAACACGCGGGAAAGCAACCACTCGGCTTCAACGCGGGGCGCGTCCACGCCAGCGTTTGAGAAGACGTCCGCGGTGGACTTCACCAAGCGGAAAACGGTCCAAGGCTCCGACACAATCAACTCCTAAGCAGGGACGAGTAGGCTCATAGCGCGCCTCTTGCGCGAAGTCTCGCGCGGGATAGTCGATCGGCATCACAGAGTTTGGAGCGCGCTACGTCTCTTCGGCGATCGGATAGCAGAGCCCAATGCCTCGCGCGCGGCCGTCGTTCACATCCATCCCAACGCGATGTGCGCGCCAGTTCGTGACCGCTGTGGATCGGGCGCCAGCGAGCGCGTGGCTGGGCTCTGCCGTCGGGTCGAGCCACCTGCGCATCCCGTCCCGTGAGAGATCGATTGGCGCGCGTTTGTGGATGTAGCCCAACGCGTCCGGCATTGGCTGCGTGAGCACGAGGAAGGAGTGGTGCGGTGCGCCGTCTTCGCCGCGCGTGCGGTTCCAGAGCCCCGCCAGCATGAGGGCCGATTCGTCCTGACGCCGAACATAGTGTGGGAGTCTATCGCCGCGTCCAGCGGCTCCTGTGCGTTGCCACTCGTAAAACCCGCTCGCCGGCACGACACACCGTCGTGTCTGTAGTTGATAGCGGAAGGAACGAAGCGCGCTCACCGTCTCAGCGCGCGCGTTGATGTAGTACTGCCTTGCGTCACCGTGCTTCTGGCTGCTCTGACGCTTCCCCTCATTCATCGGGTCAGCACTTGGCCGAAAGCCCCACGTGAGAGGCTCCAGAGTGCGCCCGCCGCGTTTCGCAGAGCTGAGCACAACGGGTGCGACGGATTGCGGCGTGACATTCCAGTTCGCGACGACCGGCGCGGCATGGACCAGCTCAAAGAGCTGGGTCAACTGATCACTATCGACTCCCAGGGCATAGCGGCCGCACATTACGGGTCGGTCTGCCGCGCGAGATTCAGCCGTGATGTCGCCCCATGGTCCAGGTGACAGCGCACGCTGAGTAGCCAACGCTCGAGACGCTCGAATCGCTGCTTCGCGGTGATGAGGGGCCTCGCATGTCGGGCGTGCGCATCCCAGCCCGCGGCGTCTCGCCATGCCTCGATGTCGTCACCGTCAATGCGCGCCGCGATACCAGCAAGCTCTTCGCCGAGTCCTGCTTCCTCGTGCGCGAGCGGGTGCAGGCAGATCGCCTTAGCGCCTGCATGTCCCTTCAAGAGCAGGCGTGCCCACTTGCTCGCTTCGTGCGCGACCAATGGGGCGCCGTCGACGTCCGTCTCCAGAGTGTCTTGCCAGTGCCGCAGCGTGGCGAGGCGCTGGGAGGGATAGGCGAACACGGCGTGTAGAGCATGAGGCCTCGCCGGCAGCGTGGGCGCGCCAATCCAGCACGCGACGAGCTCGGCGTCGGCGTCCATGTCTCGCAAGACGCAACGTATGCGTTCAGGCTGTGGGTTTGGGCTCATCAGCGCGACGTCTCGATGCGTGATGTCCGCCAACGGCGTGATGCGTGGAGAGTGCCAAGGGAACGAAGCCCACTGGCTGCTACCGGCATGATGCCTCTTGGCCGCCACCAGCACGATGCGTGGTGGCGGCTGGCGAGCTTAGAAGTCGTCGTTTTTGAAGCGCTGCGCGGTCGCAGCCTGAGCCGGCACAGTGGCCAGCTCTTTTTCGAGCGCCTCGAAGTCGAATTCTTCCTCTTCGACTTCTTCTTCGACGGCCTGAGACACGCCCATCTTCTGCTTGAGGGCCATCAGAGCTTCCGACGCTCCAGCGTCCTTCTCGAGGGCCTCAAACTTCGAGTTGAGGTCGGTCGACGCCAATTCATTGCCGAGCTCCACCGAGGCTTCCGCTTGCGCTTCGATGTGGTCGACCTTCTCGGCCATTTTCTCAAACGCCTCGAACGCGGAGGTATCTCCGAACCCAGACATGGTTTCTTGGATACGCTGCTGCGCCTCTGCCCGTCGCTGACGCGCGATGAGGAGATCCTTCTTGCGCTTGGCCTCTTCAATCTTGCCGTGCAGCTGTCGAAGCGCGGCCCGAAGCTGATCTGCCGCTGCCTTCTGCGAGTCGTGCTGCTTTTGGTACTCTTCCGTGAGCGATTGATGCTGCTCCTTTCGGTTCAGCGCCTCCACGGCGAGGTCGTCCCGCCCCGCGCGCACGGCCATCATCGCCTTCTTCTCCCACTCTCGTGAGAGGTGCCTCTCGTTGTCGAGTTGCTTCTTGAGCTTCTTCTCGTCAGCGATGGAGACGGCGACTTGCTTCTTCGCCTCGACGAGCTGCTCCCGCATATCAACGATAAGTTGATTGAGAATCTTCTCTGGATTCTCTGATCGCGAGATCAGGTCGTTAATGTTGGATTTTACGAGGGTGCTCAGTCGCGAAAAAACGCCCATGGGGTCTCTCTTTGGCTCGTCGGGTCAGGTGAGGTGACGACTACGACAAATGTGTCGTGAGCTCCTCATGATGGGAGCTAATCGCCAGCCCGAACGAGTCGAGGATGGCTTGGAATTCGTTAAGGTCGAGGTTTTCAAGCTCCAGCGCCGCGACGAGCACGACGGAGTTGCCTTCCATGCCGTACGCGCCGTGAACGATGTCTGTCGCGTTCAACTCCAGCAGTCGATGCAGCAGCTTCGGTGCTGGCTCTAGCGGAAGGTCGAAGACCTTGACGCGGAAACTGAGGATACGGTCGGCGAGGTAGACGACGACGTTCTCCGAGTGGTCGTCCTCGTTGACGACGACCCACAACCCGTCATCGAGCCGCTCAAAGGGCAGCTCTAGCTCGATCAAGAAATTCTCGACGTCGTCTCGGGTTCGCACGGCGTAGCTCGCTCGAAGGGGATGAGGTTCTGAGCCGAGAAGTAGAGGCACCGAGGCGCTGTCGTCAAGGTGCCGCACATGAACGAAGCCTCCGCGGTGATCGACGAAGCGCTCGAGCGGAGGGGTCAACTCACTCCACGACGCAGACTCCGTACGTCGGAAGGTCCGGATCGAGCCCTTGCAAACAGGTCGACGGAGCTGGGCACGCGTTCGGGTCGAGTGGGTTACAGTACGCAGTGCAGAAGCCCGATGTACCCGCATCGTCCGTCACGCAGATCCCGCTGAAGCACTGCGTACCCAGAGTGCAGGGCTCGCCGATCGGCACGCACACGTCGGCGAACACGCCGGCGAGGTCGAAGAAGACGTGCCCGCACGCCGAGCCTTCCGCGCACTCCGCGCTGCTCAGGCAGCGGTAGCTGCAGATTCCGGTCGGCTGCGTGCTCTGTCTCACACAGGCAATGCCCGGCACTCCGCCGTTGCAGTTGTCCACCGTGGCGCACGGGTCGAGATACTGACTCTCGGTGCAGAACTGCGTCTCGAGCCCACCACCACGGTAGCAGAACAGCTCTCGTGGTGTGCCGGGCGGGTTACAGTCGCTCCAGTCATCGCAAAAGTCCGTACACACTCCGCGGCCGGGGCCGCCGCCTGCGGACAGGCCGAAGCAGCGCTCATTGCAGCAGTTGGACGCGGCCGTGCAGAGCTCGCCGAGTTCCCCGGAGCCTGGACCAACACATGCGCTCGTGTCTGGCGTGTCCGAGGCATCGATCGCATCGGCCACGTCGGCCGAGTCCGGAACGCAGACGCCTCCCACGCAAATCTCCCCCCCGTCGCAGTCCGAACGCCCGCCGCACTCCGGTGCGTCAGGTTCTGGCTCCACCACATCTTCAGGCTCCGCGACGTCCTCTGGTTCTGCGACGTCTGCTTCCGGAACGTCAGTCTCGGCAATATCCATCACGTCTTCTGGTTCGACCTCTTCGATGACGTCGGGCGGCTCCAAGTCTTCCCGAACATCGTCGGTATCATCCGTCGCGTCCTCCGCATCGGCGTCGCGCACGTCGATGCTCATGGGCGTGCATTCGCCATCCACGCAGGTTTCGCCATTTTCACAGCTTCCACAGCCGCCGTCTGGCCGAGTGCCGGGGGCGTAGCATCCGCCTTCGAAGCAAGAGAAGTTGGGGGGACAGTCTACGTCGCCTGCGCACTCCGGCTGCTGGGGCTGGCATTGCCCGTCGCTGCAGACCTGTCCGCCAGCACAATCCGATGTCGCGCCGCAGCGCGGAAGCAGCTGGCAGACGCCGGCAGCGCAGACACGATTGACGGGGCAGTCATCGTCTCCCGCACAGCGTGTCGCGCACCCGCCAGCCTGACAGAGCTCGTCCGCGTCGCAGTCAGCATTGTCACGACAATCCGCGCCGGCGCAACTCCACGCAGACATCGTGATAACCAGCGCGCCTAACCCTAAAAGTAATCGGTTTACCATTGCCTCTCACCGGTTCACGTGACCGTTTCTGTCACCAGCACAATAACGCTGGCGCTCTTGGTCTGTACATCCGTCTTGCCTGAATCGCCAATGCGCCTAATCTGACACGACTTGCTAGCCCTCGTGGGATCCTGCAGTTTGACACCGCGTCTCGACGCGAACTCGTCGGGCTACGCGCTCTCCCCATCGTCCCCTCCGCTGAATCGCGATACCGTGACGGCGCAGCCTCACTCACTGCCAGCTTCCCTTGGTTGAAGACCCCAAAATGCTGGGGCGATACCGCCTCCTGCGTTCGCTCGCACGTGGCGGCATGGGGGAGCTGTATCTCGCCGAAGTCACCGGGCAGCACGGGTGGTCGAAACGCGTCGCGCTGAAGACTGTCTTGCCTCATCTCGGCGCGGACCCCGAGTTCATCAGCCGCTTCCTCGATGAGGCTACGATCGCAGCGAGGCTCTCCCACGCCACCATCGTCTCCGTATTCGACGCCGGCTGTGAGCGGGGCACTTGGTACTTGGCGATGGAGTACGTCGATGGGCCCGACTTGCGGCGTGTTCTCAAGGCGCTTCGCGTTCGTGACGCGCTCATGCCAATCCCTCTCGTGCTCTACATTGCCGCAGAGCTAGCCGCCGCCCTGGACGTCGCTCACTCTGCCTGCGACGAGGCGGGGGAGCCGCTTGGGATCGTGCATCGTGATGTCTCTCCGGCGAATGTTTTGCTCTCGCGAAGCGGCGAGGTGAAGCTCACGGACTTTGGCATCGCCGCTGCTCGGGTGCGGGCCACGCGCACAGAGACCGGTCGGCTCCGCGGCACGTTTCCGTACATCTCGCCCGAGCAGGCGGGCGGCGAGACGGTTGATGGGCGCAGTGACGTTTACGCCGTTGGCACGCTCCTGTTTGAGCTGCTGACGGGCACGCGAGCCTTTGACGGGGACTCCGACGTAGAAATTCTCGCTCGGGTGCGTCGCGGCGAGCGTCCAGCTCTGCTCGATCTCAGGCCCGATTTGCCTTCGGCCGTCTGCGCCCTTGTCGATCGTGCGCTCGCGACCGAGCCCGACAAGCGCGTGTCGTCCGCTGCAGAGTTGCGATCGCAGCTGCTCGCGTTGCTCAGCGACGCCGGGGTCAACGGTCGAGACGATCTCTCGTCATGGCTCTCGTCGACGTTTCCCGATGGTCAAGGCCTGGGCGTCACAGCCGCCGGGCCCAATCTCGACGATATTCTCAACGCGCAGTTGGACGCAGGCGCCGTCGTCTCGCCGACCGGTTCGCGCTCGCGTCCCGGAACGCTGAGCGCGTCGTCAGGGACGCGGCAGCTGATGATCACACCCAGCGTGCCACGACCCAGGCGTCGACTGCGCGGGGTCGTCGCTTCGCTGACCGTACTCGCCGTCGTCGTGGTCGCGTGGGTCTTCCGCTCGCAAACCTCCGAACTGCAGGTGACGACAGCCCCCTCCGGCGCCGACGTGTTCATCGACGGGCAACCGGCGGGTGTCTCGAGTATGCGAACGGAGCTGCGTCGAGGTGAGTACCAACTCACGTTGCGCATGGATGGCTACGAGATCTACGCACAGACGCTCGCGTTCGGCGATGACGAGGCCCTACATGTCGATCTCACGCCGACGTGGCCGAATGTGCAATTCGACAGCGTACCGCCGGGCGCAGAAGTTCGGGTCGATGACGGCCCTTGGTTTCCAGCCGGCAACACCGCCCGAGCACCGGTTGGTCGTGACGTTCGGATCGCGATGCGCCTCGCCGGGCACGCGCCGATCATAGAAGAACGGGTACGGTTCCAGCCGCTGGACCGAATCTTTACGCGCACTCTCACCCGCAGTCCGGTCGCGGCGGCCGGTTCGTCTAGCCCCGACGACCTCGCGCTCGCCGACGCACGACTCGTAGCAGCACAGCGCGACGCGCGCTCGCCGATCTCAGAGGCCGGGTCGCGTACAGCCGAGCCCGTCCGCGACGCAGGTCCTGAACGTCAGAGAGAGAGCGTCTGGCGACTCCCAGAGTTGCCGAGCGACGCCTCGATCACACTCGGCGGCGTGCCTGTCGATCGTTCTGACATTCGACTCGCCGCGGACGCTGCGTCTGCCGATTTGGTCATTGCGCGACCAGGCTTCTCCGAGTGGAGGCGCACGCTCCGGTCGGGCGAGGGAGGTCGGCTAGACGTGACGTGGCCTGAGGTGGCGCCCGAACCTGGAGTGATCGTCGTGCGCTTCGTCGAACTACCGTTCGTTGGCGACATTCGTATCAACGACGTGGACGAAGGCCGAAGTCGAGTAACGCGGGAGGAGTTTACCCGACCGCCGGGCGAGTACACGGTTAACGTGACTCACGAGAGCGGTCGTACTGACTCACAGACCGTGCGCGTGAGATCAGGCACCGAGACCATCTTCCCGGTCGACTGGAACGACGGATGATAGAGCCAACGACCCGCACGGTGATTCTTGATGAGCGGCTCCATGCATTACGCATGCGACGCTACTTGCTCACCATTGAGGGCCCCCACGACTCGCAACATCGTGTGCTCGCGCAACGGCGCGTGATGATCGGTACAGGCCCAGATTGCGACATCGTGCTCGAAGACCCGGCAGTCTCTCGCGAGCACGCGGCGATCGAAGTTGATGCGACTGGATATCGAATTCTCGACCTCGGCTCGAAGAACGGTATCCGAGTCGGGGACGTCGTTGTTCGCGACGCGACGCTCGCCCCGAAGACGCGCCTGACGCTCGGCGAAACGGTCGTGACCTTCGAGACCACGTCGGAGCAAGTCGATATCGTCTACTCCGGGCGTACCCGCTTCGGTGGTCTCATCGGCGCGTCGATGCAGATGAGGGAAGTGTTCGCGGCAATCGACCAGGCCGCGCTAACGGAACGCCCCATCCTCTTCGAAGGGCGTTCGGGCACTGGGAAGGAGCTCGCCGCCTCGGCAGCGCATCGCCACAGCCACAGACGTGGCGCCCCGTTTGTTGTCTTCGACTGCGCTGCCGTCAGCGTAGGTACGCTCGAAGATGAGTTGTTCGGAGACAAGGGCGCGTTAGCTGAGGCGGGGGCGGGCACCCTTTTTCTCGATGAGATCGACGCGCTCCCACTGGAGCTGCAGGCGCGACTCGGCCGATGGCTTGAGGCGTCAGATGTGGCCGTCGGCGAAGACCACAAAGCGTGTCGCATTATGTCCGCCGCGGATCACGACCTGCAACGGGACGTCGAACAAGGAGGGTTCAAGGGAGAACTCTACTACCTGCTCGCCGCTCACCGTGTCGTGCTCCCTCCGCTCAAAGATAGAGCCGAAGATATCCCGCTGCTGGTCGAACACTTCTTGATCGCGACTCGTGACGAGGTCGGAAATCCCGGCCTCAATTTGACCTATGCGACGATGGAGAGGCTCAAGTCGCATCCGTGGCCAGGCAACGTGCGTGAGCTCAAGGCGTTCATCGACCGCGCGGCGCAGCTGGCTTCAGGTGACGGGTCCATCGATGCAGCCCCGCGAACGGTTGTCTCTTCGGAGACCGTCGAAGACGGCCGGCCTCGTGACGGAATCGACGCGCTCATGCGGCTAGGCGGCGCGACAACTCAGATGCCCTTCAAAGACGCCAAAGCAAGGCTCGTGGAGGCCTTCGAACGCCAGTATTGGATTCGCCTTCTCGAGCAGAACGGCGGCAATGTCTCGGCCGCCGCGAGGACGGCTGGCGTTCACCGAAAGAGCGTCGAGTACATCCTCAAGAAGCTGGAGATCGACCGGACCGATCCAAGCGGAAGCAAGGGATAGAGCGCCCCGCTTGCTCGGATGAGGTCGACTGCGCGTTCGCCGCCGCTACTCCGCGTCCAATGAACGAGCCGCCTCCGCCAACATACGGGCGTGATCGGCTGGTGGGGATGGAAAGCGCGGCTTGAGCTTGGAAAGCTCATCGATGATCACTTGGCCAACGAACAAGCGCGCGTTCCGCTTGTCGTCTGCCGGGATCACGTACCAGGGTGCGATGTCGGTCGAAGTGGCGTCGATAGCGGCTCCGTAGGCCTCTTGATAGTCGTCCCAGTAGCCGCGCTCTCGAATGTCGGCGTCGGTGAACTTCCAATTCTTCGATTCGTCTTCGATGCGCGCTCGGAAGCGTGCCTTCTGCTCGTCTTTCGACAAATGCAGGAAGAACTTCACGACTCGCGTGCCGTTGCTACTCAGGTGCTGTTCCCAATTGTTGATCTGGTCGTAGCGCTGCTGCCAGATGGTGTTCTCATCGATCAGAGAGTCCGGCAGGCGCTGACTGTGCAGGATGCTGGAGTGCACCCGCACGACGAGAACCTCCTCGTAGTAGGAGCGATTGAAGATACCGATTCGACCGCGCTCGGGAACACGCTTCATGCATCGCCACAGATAGTCGTGGTCGAGCTCTTCGGTGCTCGGCTTCTTGAACGACGCGACCTGGAAGCCGGCGGGGTTCACCCCACGGAGTGCGTGGCGTATCGCGCCGTCCTTTCCTGCGGTGTCCATGCCTTGAAAGACGAGCAGGAGAGACCACCTGTCTTCGGCGTAGAGGCGCTCTTGAAGGTCAATGAGCTGGTCGACGTTTTTCTCACGGAGCTTGCGATAGTGCTTTTTGTCGTCGTACAGCCGCTGCGTCTTGGTCGCCCAGTCTGCGAGTGAGAATCTGCCGCTTTCGGCAACTCGAAACCGCGCTGCGTCGATAGAACTCATGCTGCTCTCTTCGTTGTTGGATGCTTCTGCGATGCTGATTAATACCGCACCCAACCCAACTCGCCCACCTCGCAGCCGAAAGAGGCTCGCCGGAGACACCCATGAGCGATAGGCCCCTCCCATCGTGTATCGCGCTGCACGGTTTCCTTGGCTGCGCGGAGGACTGGACCGACGCGCTCGTAGCGCTCGCCCGCCCGGCTCTCCCCGTGACGCTCCCTGGCCACCGCGAGACGGCCTCGTCGGTGCTGACAACTGCGATGCGCGCCGCGTTGATGGCCCCGCCGAGTATCGACACTTGGGCGGACGCCCTGGCAGACGCGCTTCGTCGCTCGGGCGCCGAAGCGAACCCTGTGGATGTTATGGGCTACTCCCTCGGCGGCCGCGTCGGCATCGCGCTCGCGGATCGCCACCCCGCGTTGGTTCGCCGCTTGGTACTCGTCAGCACGTCACTCGGCATTGAGAGGCTGGCCGAGCGAGAGGCGCGTTCACGCGTCGATCAGGAGAGGGCGCTGCAGCTAGCGAATTGCGACGCTGCGCACCTGCGCGAGTGGGTCTTGAGGTGGTATCAAGCGCCCCTCTTTACGACGCTTGCCGCCACA
>JBLFZA010000172.1:0-9774 GCA_047610025.1 Bradymonadia bacterium
CCTCGATCCCAAACGCGTCGATCTGCACGACTTTCCACCCTCGCTCGCTCGCCCATGTCTCATTCGCAGCGGCTCCCGCCCAGCGCCGAATGAACGTACGACCGCCGTCGACGAAGACTGCGCCGTCGACTGCCTCGGTCTCGCCGATCGGGACGTTTTTGACCCAATCGACCAACGCGCCGGCTGCGGCCCGGTTGATTTGCAGCCTTGCGACCGCCTCGTAGAGAGCGCGACGCCCGGCTGGATCGGCGGCCTCTAACTCGCTGAGTTCGACGCCGAGCTCGCGCACGCGATGCCAGAACGTCGGAAGCGTTCTGGCTCCGGCCTCCTTCCTGGCCTCCTCCGCGATCACGCTGCCGAGCAGCACGTCGCCCGCGTCGCGACAAACGAACCCACCAGCGCACGCTCCCTTGAACACGTCGCCGGTCGCCGTCGCCTCCCGAATCGCGAGCTCCACATTGTCATGAGGCGACATCCACATCACCTCGCGCTCGCCATCTCGTACGGGCAACGCGGCTTCAGGCTCTGGATTCCAGAAGACGACGGCGGCGCGTTCACCCTGGTCCGCGTGAATGGTTGCCGAGACATCTTCCATGCACTCGTCGTCCAGCACCCGCGCGATTATCGGGCCTGCATCCTCCCTGCACTCCACGATGAAGCGAGTACGGTGACCTTCTCTCACCGTGCGCCGCAGCTCGGCTGTCACCGTCTCCGCAGCGCTCGCTGGCGCCAGCATCGCGCCGCGCCACGGCGCCACGAGTCGCCAACGCGTTTGCGAGTACGGGACGGTGCTGATGTAACCGCAGCGCCCGAGCGCCGCCGCGATAGTCTCGGCCCAGTTCTTCGCGCGGTGATCCTCCTCCGCCGTGACGATACAGATGCCCTCGTCCGCTGACCACTCGAGCGCCGAGCGAAGCCAGAGGTCCGGTTCGGCGGCGAGGTGCCAGTCGGATAGGAGCAGCGTCCTGACTTCCGCGGCGGGCTCCCAATTCGAGCAGCTCGCGAGCTGCTCGTGAGCGATCACACGGGCGGCGGCGTCATGGTAGCCATCGTTGGACAGCGTACTCTTCGTAAACTCGACGGCCGCGGCCGGCACAGCCCATATCGCTCGCCCGTTCGCGAGCGCCGCGCAGGCGCGAAACGCCGTCCACTTGCCGGCGCCCAATGGAGCCACGCAGACAAGCGAGAGCCTACTGTGCATCGCGCGAACCAAATGTCGCTGTGGCGGCGTGAACTCTTCGACATTTTGGGCGCTTGCGATGCCACGCAATGCGGCACGGGTTGCCACTTGGGGCGGCGTTCCACGTGGGCTCCAAACCCCTGACGCGTGGCCTTCCGACGCCACTAAGCGCTTAGCGGGCGCAAGTGCGTCGCCGTTAACGACTCTGCGCAAGCGAGCAAACCACCAACGGGCCCTTCGTACACCACGTCGCCTCCGGCCTCCCCTGGGCCGGGGCCGAGATCCACCACCCAGTCGCAGGCGGCGACCAAGTCCATATTGTGCTCGACGACAATCACCGTGTTGCCCGCATCGACCAACTCTCTCATCGCAGCCACCAAAACCTCCACATCCCTCATATGTAAGCCAACGGTCGGCTCATCGAAGAGGAACAATCGCTGGTTCTTTCTCGCCGACTTTCCAACGTATGATGCCAGCTTCAGGCGCTGCAGTTCTCCCCCTGACATTTGCGACGTCGCTTGCCCGAGCTTCACGTATCCGAGGCCGACGCGGACCATCGGCTCAAGTCGCCGAGTAATCGGCGCCAACGCGCCAAAGAACTCGGCCGCCTGCGCCACCGTCATGTCAAACACATCGGCAATGCTCTCCCCATGGTACGTCGCTGCCAGAACGCTGTCTTTGAAGCGACGTCCATCACACACGTCACAGGTCAACTCCACGTCAGCAACAAAGTGCATCTCAATGGCGACGGTGCCCTTTCCCTCACACCGGTCGCAGCGGCCTCCAGCAGTGTTGAACGAGAAGGTTCCAGGCGTGAGTCCATTCAGCTGCGCATAGGCCGAGCCCGCGTAGAGTTCGCGTATCGGCGTATACGCACCACTCAGGGACATCGGACACGAACGCGACGACTTGGACATCGACCCCTGATCGACCATCACCACCTCATCGAAGACATCCCCGGTGATGGTTGCCGGTCCGATGTCCGTGCGCGCTCGCTGACCCCGCGTCTCCATCAGCTTCGAAAAGAGCACGTCGTTGATCAGAGTCGACTTGCCTGACCCGCTCACACCCGTCACGACGCTGAGTTTCGCGTGCGGAAAACGCACGTTCGCTCCCTGCACGTTGTGCAAACAGGCATCGTGGAGCGTGAGCCAGCCCACGGGGTCGACCTCGTCGCAGAGCGTCACCCGCCTCGCCCGAAGCATCTCAGCGGTCGCGGTGTCCGTCTCCCGAAGCTCTTCAACGGAGCCCTCGAAGACGACCTCACCGCCGTGCTCGCCACCCGCTGGTCCGAGTTCAATGACGTGCTGTGCGCGCTCAATGACGTCGGGGTCGTGCTCTACAACCACCACCGTGTTGCCGAGGTCGCGCAAGCGCTCGATAACCTTCAACAGTCGCGCAGTGTCGTGAGGATGTAGCCCAGCCGTCGGCTCATCGAGCACGTAGCAGGTGTCCGTCAGCATGCGGCCGAGACTCGTGGCGAGCAGAACGCGGTGCATCTCCCCGCCACTAAGCGTGCGAGCGAGACGCGCGAGCGTCAGGTAGCCGACCCCGGCATCGACCAAGAAGGTTAGCCGGGCCGCGATCTCCTTCACGAGCGGCTTCATGGCCTTGGTAAGTTCG
The DNA here is from genome assembly GCA_047610025.1 of Bradymonadia bacterium. Taxonomy (GTDB): domain Bacteria; phylum Myxococcota_A; class Bradymonadia; order REDH01; family REDH01; genus JBLFZA01. Next base: position 2,804 of record JBLFZA010000172.1, read on the forward strand.
TCGTCAAGCGGGAGGTTCTGCACCCACTCCAGCGCCTCTTCGATTCGCCGCTGTGTGACGGCCCCGAGGTGCTCGTCTCCAATCCGAACGGCGCGAGCGTCGGCGCTGAGCCCGCTGCCATCGCACTCGTTGCACTCCGCGTAGCCGCGATACTTCGCGATCAAGATCCGGATGTGCGGCTTGTAGCGGTCCTTCGCGAGCGACTCGAAGAACCCGTGTACGCCCCCGAACCCATCGCCTCCCTTGAGAACGAAGTTCCGGTCGATGCGCGACAGCTTGCCCCACGGCACATCCGTCGGGACGCCGTGGCGCTCACAGGCCTGCACGAGCGAGCGCTGATGCTTGCGCATGGTTGGCGTCTGAAAGCATGCGATTGCATCGCCGCCGAGCGTTCGGCGAGGATCGGGCACTACCCGTGTGAGGTCGATGCCAGTCGTCCTGCCAAACCCCTCGCAAACGTTGCACGCGCCGGCCTGCGAGGCCGTGTCAAAGAGCGCGGGGATCGGCGGCTGGTGTAGCGTGTCGCACGACGTGCAGCGATGATGATCGTAAAAGCGCAGCTCGGGAGGAGCCTCGCCGTCCTCACGCTTATCCCATTGAAGCACGTCCGCGATGCGCTCCCCGAATCCGTAGGCGCGCTCGATCGCCTCGGCGAGACGAGAGGACTCGGGCTCGACTTTGAGCCGATCCATCACAACCCGCAGGCGACCCAACTTCAGCAGATCGGCCGCTTCGGGGGCATCGATCTCGATCAGCGCGCCTTCGTGGTAGACGCGACGATGACCCTCTGCCGCGAGCTGACGAAGTAGGTCGCCCGTTTGCTGCTCGGCCTCTGGAACGATTGCCCCGACGACCAGAATGCGCTCGCTCGCATGCTCTTCGACGAGCCGGTCCGCGACCATCGTCACCGACCATGCGACGACGCTGTCCCCGCAGTTTCGGCAGAAGGTCGCACCGGCCCCCGCGTAGAGCAGCCGGAGGTGGTCATCGATTTCGGTGACGCTACCGACCGACGTGCGCGCATTGTTGACGGAGTTGCCCTGCTGCAATGCTAGCGCGGGCGGCACGTTTCGCACCGCCCGCACTGGGGGCTTCTTCATCTGCTGCAAGAACTGTCTTGCGTAGGTGGACAGCGTCTCGACGTATCGCCGCTGCCCTTCCGCATAGATGGTATCGAATGCGAGTGAACTCTTTCCCGAACCGCTGACCCCACTGATGACCGTCAGCGCGTTGTGCGGCACGGTGCAGCTGGCGTTCTTCAGATTGTGCGTCTCGGCGCCAACGACCTCGATCGCGTCAATCTTCGCTCGGGTGTTCACTGGCCTCCGAGGAGCATGCGATCAAAGTAGTCCTGCCAGAGCGTCGACGCGGCACGGGCAACCCCTTGATCGTCTAAGAGACCGTTGTTTCGGAGCGCGCCATATCGGGCCGTAGCCGCCTCTTCGTCACACCGCGCGATGGCCCCGGTGCACGGGTCCGCCAGCCAGAGATCCGGGTCAATGCCGACGCGCCACGTCACCAACTCCCAGCGCTGTGCGTCCGCGAGCTCAAGAATCAATGCGATAAAGTTGAACTGACTGTTCTCGCTCGACGCAAAGTCGTTGCCGTCGACGGTGAAGCCTTCTGCCGGGAATGACGTTCCGACGAGAGCCAGGGACCGCGTCGTAACGGGGTTCGCTAGACGGTCGTTTTTATCGAGACGCGTAAAGTCCTCCGCCGTCAGCGCGTCGAGCCCGATGCCCTCTAACGCCGGATACAACGTCAGACCGAACAACGCCTGGAGCGGGTCATAGCGCGTGATGAAATTGAGCTGCTCGGTGTCGTTGTTTCGTATGGTCGCCTGCAGCGTCCAGAAATCCCAAACGGGGAAGACTGCGACCGGCTGCCGAGTCAAACCACTGAAGAGCGTTGTGTACCACGCGAGCACGCCCTCGCGCGCGTCCGGAGACTGCTCGCCGTACCAGTTGTGTGCCACGATCGGCACGAAGAACGTTGGCGTAAATCGGGTAATCAAGTCTTCGCAGAATCGTTGGTATCCCGCTCCAAAATCCGCGTTATCGAACGCGATAGTGCTCATCACGTCTTCCCGGCCCAGCGCGTCAGACACGAACCCAGTGCGGCCTTCGTTGAGGGGATCAACAATCAACAAAACCGACAGTCCGGTCGCGAGCGTCCGCTCGGCGAGAAGCGCAAGCTCGCTCTCGTACTCAGCCGGCAGGGGCTCTTGCGCGAGAATCTCCGCCCAAGGCAAGCCACCTTCGAGGGTGATGGTCACGAGGTCAGAGCGCGAGGCTACTTCTTCCCACACCTGGGTGTTCCACGGTGTCCCCAAGCCCTGAACGGGACCAGAGATCGACATGCGGAACTGCCGTTGCCGAGTGGGCACCTCGACGTCCGTTCGCTCCGCGTCATCGCTGGGACCTGCGTCAACAGCGACGTCGACGGTCACATCAACATCTTCCACCGTTTCCCCGTCGGACGAGCACCCTGCCGCCAATGAGCCAGCGAGAAGAACAGCAAGAGCGAGAGCGTAGAGGACGGCCGTGCGTCGTGACGTCATGAGGCACCTTTCAATGGGAGTCGATGCGGAGCCGAGCGCCGCGTTCGCGGTGTAGAACGCCTCCGCGTATTCAACAAGGTTGGATGCGGTGGCACCCCGTTCATGATTGCACTACCATCGGTCCCCAGAGCCCTCTGACCCGCGCTGATATGAACCGAATCGCCGCTCTCGTGCTGACCCTGTTCGTCAGCCTCATGCTCCCCGCTTCTGCGTACGGAACGACCGTGGTCGCCGAACCGCTTGTAGACGCCATGGCAGCGTCCGAGATGATCGTGCGCGCCAGGGTCGTGTCTCAGCGAAGCGAGTGGGTCGATGGACGAATCGTCACAATCACCGAACTCGAACCACTCGAAGAGCTACGCGGTGACGTCCTCCCAGAGACCCTAGAAGTCCTCACGCTCGGCGGTCAGGTAGGCGAACTTCGAGCCGCTGTTGCGGGGGTCGAACGCTACTCGATCGGTGAAGAAGTGGTCGTCATCGGCGACTGCACCCCAGAGGGCCGTCTCGTCTCGCGCGCGATGTCGTTTACGAAGTTCAGCGTGATGCCAAGCGAAGCCGGGCTCGTCGCCACTCGCGACGTCTCTGTGGCACTGGCCCCGAGCCCGAGCGCCCTCATCTCGTTCCCTGACATCGACGTCATTCGCGTGTCATTCCGATTGGATGAGCTTCGCGCTTGGGCCGACGCGAGTCGGGGGTACTGATGGTCATTACCGCTGCGCCAATGGGCGTCCCGTCACCGCGCGTCGCCCGACGAATGGCCGCGTTCTTCGCCGCATTCCTTGCCTCCTTCGCCGTCACTCAGCGAGCCCAAGCCTGCGAGCATACCGTCACCTGCGGGCCCTCTACGCTCTACGAATGCGGGCCCGACGAAGTGCCCCAGAATGTGCGTTGGCCCAGCGTCTGCGCGGGCTTTCATTTCAACGAACTAGGCAGCACGAGCATTGCGGCGTTCGACGACCTGCTCGCGGCGACAGAACGCTCCTTCGAGGTGTGGAACCAGATCGACGGCTCCTATCTTGAGATCATCTTTCTCGGCGAAACCAATGTTCACCAATCCGGATATGACATTTCGCGTCAACGCGAAGAGAATCTCAATGTTGTGTCGATTGTGGAGGACGTCTGGCCAACCGATTCTCCCCCCGCGGCGCTCGCTCTCACAACGGTCATCTTCACCCTCAGTGGTGAGATCGTAGACGCGGACATCGAGTTCAACGCGGCCCGGTTTGAGTTCGACGTTCTCGCACAGGACACCCCAGGGTTCGCGTACGACTATGAGGCGACGCTCGTGCATGAGGTGGGACACTTCGCTGGGCTCGATCACACGCTCGCCGAGTCATTTACCGGTCCGGTTGAGGAACTTGGCGACGCCACGATGGCCGCCACGAGTCGCGCAGGGGAGACGCAGAAGCGCACCCTACATCCAGACGACGTCGTCTGCCTGCTTGAGAACTACCCCGAAGCCGATCGCGGTGCCGCGGAGACTTGCGACCCTGCACCAAATGGCAACTACTACGAATGCCTCTCGTCAGAAGCGGCGGACGGTTTTGGGGAGTTTGGTGCGGCCTGCGTTGACGGGCTCGACAACGACAACGACGGACTAACGGACTGCGAAGAGCCCGATTGCCAGGTGGTCGCCGGATGCTGTGATCCAAAATACGACAACGAGACCGAGCGACCGTCCAATTCCGCTGACGGCTGCACGTGTTCGCAGGCCTCCATTGCAAGCGGTTCTCCCTACGCGCTGCTGGTCATCTTGGGCTGGTTTCGACGAAGACGGAAGCGGGTCAGCTAGTGTCGAAACCGGACGGCCGTCGACCACCGCACTGGTGTGCTCTCCCTCGGGCGCTCGCGCCACTGTTCGCCACGGTGCTGTGCGGCCTCGCGCCGAGCGCACTTGCGCCGCAGGCTGCAGAGATTCGGTGGCTTGGGCATGATCGCGTACTCGACTCCGCACGGCTCGGCGCTGGGGTCGCGACGCTTGGCGACGATGGCTTAGTGATCACTTGGGCGGGCGAGAGCGCGGAGCGCTGGCACCGAGTCGAGGGGGCATCCTCTCTCGTCGCCGCTCCGACCGGGCTTCTGGTCATCGCGGAGAACGAGCTTGTGACCCTAGACGCATCCCTCACCGAGGTCGGACGCCAACCGCTCGATGGTGTCTCCCCATGCCGGGGTGTCGACGCCGTTTGGTGGTGGACGGACGCCGGCAGCATCGACGTCTTCACTCCGGCAGGCGGCGCGAGGCGCGAGGGTGTGGTTGTTCCCCACGGCGACGCTCGATGTGGCGTATCGCCCTACGGCAGCGCGCTCGCCTGGGTAGACGCCTCTACGGCCTATCTGGCGGTTTGGAGCGGTACGTCCATCGACGTGACGAGCGCCGACTGGGACACCGTCGATACACCGATCCCGAAGTGGGATGGCTCCGAATGGCGACTCGCGTCGAGCAATACGGTTCGGCGATTCTGCGACATTTGGGACGGAGCAGGTACCGCATTGCCGTGCCGAGAGTCTGTCGATGACACGGCGTTCGCGGAGCTCCCGCGTGAAGTTGATCCGACCTGGGCGGCGCACCTCGGCAATCGGCTGGTGCTCGCGGATGAGTACGGCTGGTCGGTCATCGATGGACGCGGAGCAACTAGGCGCTCGCCAGCCGGTTGGATGACTCTGGGCCTGCTGCACCGCGAGCAAGATGTACTTGTCATTGGCTGTCAGTCTCGTGAGGGCGCGGCCCGGCTTTCCATCCTACGGCCGACTGGTGGTGCAGCGGTGGAGAGCGCTGATATTGTGGGAGGATGCGCCGGTCTTCGGGTATGGGCAGATGGGCGTGGCTTATCCGCCGTCGATGCCGAAGGCGTTCTGATCTGGAATGAGCAGTCCGGCCTCTTAGAGCGTGAGCACGCCTCCGGCGTCATTGCGCAGACTGCCCCGCTGGGTCCGCTCGGATGGGTTGTGCGTTTGCGTGAGACATGGACAGCCTTGTGCGGCACCCACACTGCGGTCGAACGTGTCAACGCGACGGGAGCCGTGCACGCCATCGAGCTTCCTTGCCAGCGCTGGCGCTCGCTTGGCCCGCTCTTCGACGACCGGGGGGCTCTCGTTGGCGCGACGTTCACCGGAGACGCTGCTCGCGACCAAATCTGGACATTCTCCGGCATCCCGCTCGACGCGACGCCGTGCATGCAATCGCCGCAGCTCCCCCGAGGAGCGGCGATCCCATTGGCGAACTGCCCTCTCTCTTGGAACAACATCCGCGTCACCGCGACGACCCGGGGAGTCGTCATTCGCGACGGCGAGCGCGTTTGGCTCAGTGCAGACCTACGCCCGCACGCAGCCTTAGTGAGCCGGGACGACATCGCGTACTTCTCAGACATCCGGAGGCACGGCGATTTTGATGCCGCGTTGCCGCAACAGCTCCTGCAGTCGAGCGTACGCTAACGGCTACGTCTGCTCGCGAGAGTGCATCTCTTTGGCGAGCGTTAAAAAGTCCTGCAGCAATACGGCCTCGGGCCGCAGTGTTGGCGCGACGCCCGCCGCCTCAGCTGAGTCAGTGAAACTACTGAATTGCTTGCCCAACGTGGCGCGCAGCATCTTGCGGCGTTGATTGAACGCAGCCGCTGCGATGCGACGCGCGAACTTTTCCACGTCAGCACTCACGAGCGGGACTGGGCGGCGCTCGAGCACCACGACCGCGGACTCAACCTTCGGCGCCGGCACAAAGGCATCGGGAGGCAGCAACATGCCCAAACGCGCGGTGTAGCGAACTTGCACACCGATGGAGAGCTTCCCGAAATCGCGGCGCGCGCCAGGGCTCACGATTCGCTCGCCGACTTCTCGTTGGAACATCAGGGTCATGCGTCGAGGCGCACGTTCATGATCCACGAGCCGAAACAGGATCGGCGTCGCGACGTGGTAGGGTAGGTTCGCTACGACATCGGGCAGGTGCGACGCGTCACTATCATCCTGCTCTCGTAACGAGCCGAGATCGAAGCGCGTCGCGTCACCGTGAATCACTTCCAACGGATATCCGTCGAAGGCGCGAGAGAGGTGTGGGAGCAAATCCGGGTCAGCTTCGATCGCGGTCACGCGCGCGCCAGCCACCAAGAGTCGGCTCGTCAGCGTGCCGGGCCCTGGACCGATCTCCAAGATGTGCTGTCCATCCGTGACGCCAGCCAAGGTCACGATTCGATCGAGTACGACCTCATCGAAGAGAAAGTTCTGGCCGTGCTTCTTCTTCGCCGGCTGACCGTATCGCTGAATCGCCTCAAGGGGGGTTGGTAAAGCGTTCACTCTACGTTCATCCGTCGATACGCGCGCTCTAAGTCAGCCTGCAGGTCAGCCATAATGTCGGGCTCAAGGTCGTCGGGATGTGTCACCAGAGCTTCGAGCGCCGGGACGGCGTCCGCCCATCGTTCTG
>JBLFZA010000173.1:0-9657 GCA_047610025.1 Bradymonadia bacterium
AAACCTCTCGTTCTACCTCGTCGGCCACGAACCGAGCGACACCACATTGCCCGCGGACGTCGCTATCGACGCACTGAAGGAGGCCTCGCTGGTGTACGGCGCCCAGCACGTCCGCTTCGCCGGCCGTGGTGCGTGCAATCACCCCGATCTCCCGCTCCTCATCGATGCGGCGATCGAACTTGGATATACGTGGCAACCCTGTCTCGACGGAACCGACGTCGAAGCGCTGCTCGTATTACTCACAGAGACTCGTCGCGCGGGCCTGCTACTGCCCTACGTCACGCTCGATTCAGCCGACGAGTCAGTGCATGACGCCGCGCGCGGAGCCGGCAGCTACCGCTCTTCGCTGCAGACGCTCGCAACGATGGCCGCGCTCGACCTCCCGACGGAGGTACGGATTGAACTGCACCGAATGAATCAGGCGGGGTTCGAACAGACGTGCATGCTCGCCCTGAAGCTTGGTGCGGAGCGCCTCGTCATTTCGCTTGCGATGCCTGCTTCGTCTCCCTTGGACCAACTGCTCGCGTTGCCTCGCGCCGCGCTGGTTGAGCTCGCCGCTAGGGCAAAGCGAATCGAAGAGGTCCTGGCACTTGACGTGGTCGTTGACCCAAGCCTCCGCGCAGAACCGCCCTTTCAGCGCTGCCCAGCATTGGACGCCCGGTGGATGCATTTCGGCCCCGATGCGTCGTTGGCCCTGTGTGACAAACACATCGGCACAGGCGGGCCAGCTCCCTCGTCAGGCACTCTCCGAGCCGGCGTGGTCGCCTCGCATCACGAGCTCCTCGCGATCGGGCAGAAGTTCTACCAATCGCGGCTCGCTCAACTCCACGGATCTGAGCAGACGCTCGAGTCCCCCTGCACACACTGCTTGCGGCTCTTCGGATGCACACACTGGACGGACGATGACTCGCGTCCCGGCAGCACGCCAGGTTCCGAACCCAGCTGGCGTAACGACTGGGCGGGTGTAGGGACCTCCGAGTGACCCGCCGCGCGCGACTCATCGCCGAGGTGCTCTTTGAACGAGCGAGGGTTGGCTGGTACCTGCGGCACACTGCGTTTGACACCTCAATCGAACGCCTCGCGGTTGCCACAGCGCGCGCGCGCGCATCCTGCGACGAAATCGACGAGGTCGTCTGGTGCACAGGGTGGATGTTGCACAATCGGGAGAGCACCCGGACGACGTGCCTGCAGCGCGCGATGGTCCGCTTCGTGATGCTCCGGCGACGAGGCTTGCCAGTCTGCTTCAAGGTTGGGATTGAACCTGATAGCGTACCGTTGCAAGGCCACGCATGGCTCGAGCTCGAAGGCCGTCCGGTGTTCGAGACGGAGCCGCTGCGCTGCGCCGTCACTTTTTCCTTCCCCTGCGATGTTCCATCCTAACTCTCGAGTGCTCCTCACGAGCCTGCCCGATAACAGCGGCGTGCTGCTGCACCTCGATACCAAATGCTACTACTCGCTCAACGAGAGTGGCGTGATTCTCTGGAAGAGAGTTGAGGGGGGCGATCCGCCGCCAAACGTTGAAGAGCTCGTTGTCGCGCTCACGTCGGTGTACGACGTAAGCGATGATCAGGCGAAGAGCGACGTGGAGACTCTTGTGGCCGAGCTCGTCGCCGAAGGGCTGCTCGAGACGAAGTAGCGCAGGCGGAGGAGCACAGAACCCTGCCGCGCCCGGCGTCTATCGCGTGTGGGCCTCAATAGCGTCCGCGAGGGAGGCGGGGTCAGTCAAGACACGGCGGCCTAAATGCATCGCGTAGGCTGGCCGTGCGGCTAGCGCTGCGACGACACCCAACGCGTCCAAGTGTCTTGGCAGATGCTCAAGCGCGCCCCACGCGCAATCTGGCAGACACTTCATCATCGCCTCGGCCGGGTCGACCCGATGCAGTGTCGTCTCGGTTTGGTCCATCACCTGTGGAAGGAGCAGCACGTCGATGTCATCCCACTCGAACTCGGGCCGCGCGCCGAACAGTTGCACGGGATCGACTAGCTGACGCGGTCCGGCAGGCGTCTGCTCGAGCCACATGTTCTGTCGAACTTCGGGAAACGCCTCGATTGTGCGCGGCCGAACCATGAAACTACGCGGCAGACTGACGGTGCGGAGGGCGCCGTTGATTTGCTGGATGAAGACCGCGTCGTCGGTTCCCCACCGAGCTCCGTTCAGCGCCAACGCGATCATGGAGGTACTCTTCCCCGCTTGCGACGTGCCCACCATTAGGGCTCGTCGCCCGTCACGCAGCCGGACGGCGGCGGCGTGGGCGTGCGTCCATCCGTGAGCCTGAGCGGTGAGCGCCAGAAGGATGAAGGTTGGCTCAAAATCTGGCTCCTCCGTGACGGCCTGGACGCGCACTTCCAAGGTCTCGAAGTTCGCGACGCCTCGGTACTCGGGATCCAAGAAGCCAGCGCCGGCTGCGTCTACCCACCCGACAATACCGGCTGCTAAGACCTCGCTTGAGAGTTCGAGCCCCCTGCCAGTGGGCGCATCGCTAACGCACGCCAAGGAGATAGCGCCGTCTAGCGAGACCTCTGGCAACCCGGACCACAGCCGGTTGATTGAGGGGTGGAGAGCGCCGCCCTCTTCCCACGCGACAGCAAAGCCTGGCACACCGCGTGCGATCACGCTGTCTCCTCGAAAAAGTCACCGCGGAGCACCCGACGCACGTAGAGTCGTGCGAGCTGCGCTCCGGCGGCCTGATTGCCGTATCGGTATCGCATATAGGCAGGAGCCGGAAGCAGCTTATGTCGGAGGCGACTTGGGTTCCTCGCGAGATCACTACCGACGCGTTGTGCCGTCTCGATGGCGTGGAGTACGCGGTCTCCTCTGGCGGCTACGTCCGTTGAAGGAAACACCAGCGAGAGAGCACGCGGCTGCCTAAGTGCGACGGCGTCCGCGACCGTGCACGAAACTCGACCGGCAGATGTTGATGGGCTCAGGGATGGCGAGGCAGCTCGTAGAGCCGCGATGTCCGCGACGTGGCGCGCCCAATATCGGGGGCTTGAGAGATGATGCACCACGATGTGCGCGGCGACGATGTCGAACTGGTCTTGGTAACTGGGGACCCATAAGCCGGCGGACCCGTGGCGCTCGGCATTTTCCCAAACGAGCGCCTCACGACGAGGAGACAGGCCGGGTATCCGACGATGCAGGTCGACGGCGGTGCCGTCCGGAGAGATCAGCCCGCGCTCAGCGTGGTGATCATCGCGGTTCCACTCCGCGAGCGTGCGCCCGTCGAGCGCCATACCGTCGAATCGCTCAGCCTGCTCGTAGCCGAGGTCGATCAAAATCCGCGCGGCACGCTCTGGTTGGTCGACCACGACATCGATGTCGTCGAGATGTCTCGCTCCTGGATTCGCATGGGTTGTCTGCAAGAGCGCGGTGCCCTTGATGAACAGACAGCGAATTCCATTCGCTTCGAGCTGCTGTTGCAGCGTCGCCGCGTCGCGAAGCAAGATGACATTGTGAAGCATCGTCTCCAATGCACACGATTGCCATTCGTCTGCCACGTCCGGTGTGAGCGCGTGCCAAGCTCGGAGACGAGAGAGGACATCGGCCACACTCGGCGCGATCGCGAGCCGTCGTGCGACGCCAAGAGCTTGTTGCGAGTGCCTCGCGGACAAGGGCTCGCCGAGGTCATCCGCTGTCTGGGGTGTGCCGAGGAGTGTGGCGAGCCAATGTCTGACAGGAGCGGAGGGGGTCATGTATCGCGGCGCGGAGCGAGGGGAGGTGTGCGGTGACGATTTGCGTCACTGCTGAAAGTGTGTCTGCCGCAATTTGTTACCATGTCAGGGTGTGTGCGCTCTTGTGTTCCGGTGTCGTGGGGACTTCGGCGGCGCTTCAATCGCGTGACACTTGCGTTCGGGCCAGTCTTGGCGGGCGTTGACCGATTGATCCGACTCTATGGCACGCTACTTGTATACTGTTGAGTCGTGCGAATCGCTAGGGCTCTTAGAGCCTTCCTCCACGCTTCACCCATGGATCATACGATGTCGAACACAACTCAGACCACTAAGCGCCAGTACGTCGCTCCTCGTCTTCAAAAGAAGAACACTCTCGTCCGCGCTACGCTCTTCTCGGGCGGCGGCGGAGCCGGCGGCGCGATCGTCCAGGGCTAGCCTTCGACCGAGTGCTCAGCGCCACGTCGATTTCCAAGACGTTTAAACCTAGCTGGCACCCGTTTCGCCAGGGCCCATCGTGGCCGGTCCAAGCCTTGAGAGAAGTCTCAATCGAGCTCCCGGCAGCGAGCATCACGGCTTTGGCCGGCCCGAACGGTGCCGGCAAGACTACGCTTATGCGATGTCTTGCCGGCATCCTCGTTTCTGACGCCGGAACCGTCACGCTCAACGGTCAGCTCCTTGAGCCTCACCGAGCCGATCTTCGCGCCCAAATAGGCGTGGTGCTTGCCGACGAGCGGTCCTTCCATCTGCGCCTCACCGCAAAGCAGAATCTGCTCTTCTTTGCGCGTCTGTTCCAGTGCGCCGCGAACGAACGAGAGCAACGCGTGCGCGACGCTCTCGAACTCGCACACCTGGCAGACCGAGCGCACACGCCCTACCGCGAGCTCAGCACGGGCATGAAGCGACGGCTCTCCTTCGCGCGCTCCACGCTCGGCAAGCCTCGCGTTTTGCTGCTCGATGAAGCGTCAAGTGGGTTAGACCCCGACGCGCGCGTGCTCTTCCTCCGCGCCTTAACCGAGTGGGTCGCCAGAGAGAGCGTCGCCGTGCTCTATGCAGGTCACGACCTCACCGAGTTGGAACAAATCGCCGATCGTGTCGCGGTATTGCGAGACGGTCGTCTGCTCACCGTCTCGCGCTGGGATGAGGCATCAGAAGCGCTGCAGACCGCCTTCCCCGCCGCCATGGCTGCCACTTGATCAACGCGCTCCGAGCCGTCATTTATATGGTCGGAGTAGAGGCGACGACCTACCCGCTTGAGTGGCTGGAGCGTTCTGTCGGGTTACTCCTGCTCGGTGCGATCGCCGTCTTCGGTGCCCCCTTCTTCGACGCTATCGGCGGCCAACACGTCGACATCTCCTATGCGTCTTACGTACTGGTCGCCCTCGCCGTCTTGCAGCTCTTTGACGCTGTGCTCACCCGGTTTCAGAGTCGCCTTCGAAACCAACAACTCGCCGGCGTGCTCGAGATTTGCCTCACGACGCGCACCCCGTTTTGGCAGTACGTGCTGGCGCTTCCCGCGTTCGACATGTTGACCGCGCTGTTGCAATCGACGGCGCTATTCGCGCTCGCTATCCACCTCGGCGACGTCGGAATCGAATGGGGACGTCTCGCCGTGGCACTCGTCATCCTCTGCATCGGCGTGGCGTCGTACGCGATGCTCGGCCTCATCGCGGCCGCGGGGATCCTCATCTACAAGCGCGGCGACCCAGTCACGAAGGTCGTTCACCTCGCCGCGCTGATTTTCGGAGGCACCTTCTTCCCGCGCAGCGTGCTGCCTGACTGGTTGGCAACACTCGGAGGGTGGCTCCCCATCGCGCCGACCCTCGACAGCATGCGCACGCTCTTGTTCACGAGCGAGCCGCTGGCCGACGGCACGTGGTATCGATTGATCATCATCCTCGCTGTCACGGCAGTCGTGGCCATCCCGACCTTCCGCTACAGCCTGGTACGGGCGCGCAGAGACGGCTCACTCTCCCACTACTAACGCGGCCTAGCGTTCGCCGTGCGAGGAAGCGTCACGAGCGCCTCAACGAGCTGCATCAGCACCCTCGCCTCTCTCCAGAGCGCGGTGGAGCCTGACGCTCCCCCCTCACTGTGGCTGTACAAACCTGTTTTTAGCACTCGCACGTCGGGCGATGCCGTGAAGGCCTCAGCCAATACGTCTGCTTGAGACAGCGGGATAACGTCATCGTCGCGACCATGAACCACCCGAACTGGGCAGCTGATCTGAGACGCCGCGGCGAGCGGGTCTAGATGACCCCAATCTCCCGACTTTAGCGCGCTGGAGACCGGTTCCACTGCCCGATCGTCGAGGTTGCAGCCCATCAAGAAGAGCGCGCGGTCAGCGGCGGGCAAAGCGGCGGCCATGCGAGAGGCCACGTCTGACCAACCGCCTTCCTTCATGTGAGGCTGGCCCCAAGTCACGCGAACATAGCGAACCCACGCCGCCTCAACCGCCGCCACATCTGCGCTTCCGGTCTCCAACTCCGCGAGCAAGTTGCCCACGACGACTGGAGCATTCAGGGGGTCGTGTCGGGCGACGCGCCCATCACTATCGCGTCCGGTAAGAGCAAAACGGATCGTATCACTCCAGCTCCCGTAGCCACCGAAAACCACCAACCCCGCAAGCCGCTCAGCCGCGGTGAGAGTACTCGCTGCCTGAATCAAGGGCAGACATCCGAACGAGATACTGAAGCCGAGCGGAGGGGCGCCAGTGCGAGAACGGGCTTCGTCCAACGCAGCGCGAACATCACGTACCGCGTCAAAGGACGTTCGCAGTCTGCGATGTGATGTGATGTCTGGGCAAACGACGAGGAGCCCACTCGCTGCCAACGCTCGAGCGACGCGGTCCATTCGGAAATCGTAGACTCCGTTGAAGTGCAACCCTGGCACGATCACCACGGACGCCTTGGCGTCGCCTCCGTAGACCCGCAACGTCGTCCGGTCTCGAATCACGCCGCGGTCATCGCAGACGGCAGCAGATTCAGACCCGGCCCAGGGGCCGAGCCATCGGATTAGACGAAAGCGCGAGCCTACGGGGGTCACCGGCCTACCTCCCGACTAGCCAACATGGAGTAGCTCGACGTCGAAGATCAGGGTCGCTCCGCCAGGGATGACTCCGGGAACGCCTCGGTCGCCGTAGGCATAGTCCGAACCGATCGTCAGCGTGCGCTTCCCGCCGATTTTCATACCCGCGAAACCTTCATCCCAGCCGCGAATAACCGCCCCTTTACCCAGAACGAACTCAAACGGGGCGTTCCGCTTGTGGGAGGAGTCGAAGACCGTGCCGTCTTCAAGCTTCCCTGTATAGTGAACGCGCACATGGGAGCCCTTGGTGGCTTCGGCGCCTTCGCCAACGATCGTGTCTTCAAATTCGAGTGACATCATGCTCCTAGAGTGAGGGGGCGACCATTGTCGTCACCACGACGCCCGTACACAAGCGCGACGCCCTTCCGCCCCAAAGAAACGTGACCAACGAACAACTGCCCATCTTCGCACGTGTCGCCTCGACATTGTGGATTGAGAGTCACGTACTCTGTACCAGCGAACGCCCATTCGAGTATCTTGCTGAGATGGCAAATGACTGCCGTTCACTCGCCGAGAAAGAAGCGCCCATCGCCGCCTATGAGTTGGGCGGAGCATTGAGCAACCTGCTCTCTGATGTGTCGTGGAGCCGAATCGACAGGATGGCGCGACAGCAACACGTGTCACGACACTGGCTCATTCACAAAAGCCCCGAGTGGCGACTGCTTCAGAAGCATGCCGCCGCCGTCATGAGTGCTGCAGGAATGCCGCTCCACGTCTGGGAGAATGCGCACATTTGACTCGACCATGGCTCAGATTACCTGCACCAACGCCGCCGGCACGAGGCACCGCGCCCGTGCGTATGCTGATGCTGCTCGCAGCGGGGCTGGCTCTCGCTGCTGGCCTTCACCTCTCGTGTGGCGCCGATGTCGCGCACGAAACCGCGAGCGACGACCGGGGGCCGGGGGTTGCCGAACGTCATCGACCCTAGGGCTTGCTGGTGATGCGCCGCGTGTTGCGGCACACTGGCGACTCGACGGAGTCAGACATGATGAACGCGTTATTGGCACATGAGCGACTACACGCCCTACTGCACGACCACGGTACGTGGGACGCGGCCTGCAGCGCATTGGGCACTCCGGCAGACGGCACCGCTGAGCGAGCCCTTGTCGCGGCATGCCGCGCACTCGCCGGCAATCCGCACGCCGGAGACGCCGACAAAGTCGAGGAGTGGGTGGCCGACCCCGCAGACGCCGATTTGCGCCTCGCGGCGCTCGCCTGCATCTATTGCTCGCTGAGGGACGCGGACGCGCTCACCGAGGTGACCCTCGAGCGCAGAAGCGCACATGCCAGTGCGAACAACGCGAACGCGATGCTCGCTGAGCTTGCGCTCGCACTCACGCAGCTCGCGCCAGACGCCGAGGCCACGACGTTGGTGTGCACACAAGCATTCGAAGTCGCGCCGGAACATCCCGCAGCCACGTCGGCAATCATCGCGCTGAGCAAGACACGCGCCGACACCCCGTCGCGCACCTACGAGCTCCTGCTCGACGGGCTGCGACAGATGACAAACGCTGGGCGCGTTCATGAGACGGCGCCGCTGCAACGCGCACTCGGCTGCTGGTCAAGGGATGAACTCCACGACGAGATCCTCGCCGAAGGCCACTTCGCCAGGGTGTTTGAGCTCGACCCAGACGATGAGCCAACCCAACGCTGGCTCCTCCAGATTTGGCGAGAGGCGGGAGACCTCGCGAGGGTGGGCCAAGTACTCGCCACGCGCGTTGACCAAGCACCCACCGACCAGACGCGAGCGCGAGAACTTCTCGCGCACCTCGACGGCGTCAATGAGTGGCAGCGTTGGTCAGACGTGTTCGAGCGCTGGTCCTGCGCTCATCAGAGCGCAGCGGAGAGCTCCGCCATAGACAGTGACCTCTTGAGCGCGGAGGACCTGATGCTGCGACACGTGTCGATACTCCGCGACCATCTGAACGACTCCAGTGCAGGCGAATCTGCGCTGACTAAGGCACGAAAACGATGTCCCCACAGTGTATCGATCGCCGCAGCATCGATGGCGTTCGGACATCCACTGGACCCTGCGGAGCGCGCGGAATGCGCAACGCTCGTCGCGAGTGCGTGCTCCGAGCCGGCGCGCACCATCGAAGCCGCAGAGGCCTGGGTGAAAGCCGGCGACCCCGAGCGTGCCCATACCCTCGCGATGTCTCTGCCATCGCTCGACGAGTTGCCCTGCGAGACGCTTGAGCGCGTGGCCGAGATTGCCGAGCAAGCGCATGCTCTCGATGATGCGACGCGCGTATGGGTGCGAGCCGCTGAATGTGGCACCGAAGATAGCCAAACGGCCGAGTGCTTCCGCAGGGCCGCGCTGGCAACGCAAGCCGAAGGCGGCAGCCCCCTGCCGTGGCTGGAGGCCGCGGTGGCCGCAGCGCCGACACGTCGAGATCTGGTCGAGGCGCTCGCGACCGAGGCTCGGCGAGTCGAAGATTGGGCAAGCGCGCGCGCAGCCTTCGCAGCGATCTGCGCCATGGCCGACATCGGCGCAGACAGCGCTCCTCCCTGGGAAGCGCTTGCCGAGGCCGAGATGCACCTCGGTCACCACGACGCAGCCGCGGCCGCGTGGGCCAAACTCATCGAAACGCGCCCAGAACCGCCGGCGCTGCAGCGCGGCGCCGACGCACTGGCCGAGATCGCGACGATGGAAGAGAACTGGGCACTCCTACGGGCCCTCTTGCCGCATCACGCTCTGCTCTCCGGCACAGACAACGCGACGACAGCGTTCGCGCTTGGCCGCTGCTTCGCGGACGAAAACGACACCGCTAACGCGCGCGCCTGGCTCTCGCAGGTCGTCGCGCTCTCCCCTGCTCACCAAGGGGCGCTTCGATGGCTCGCCCTCCATGGAGAAGCGGAGAGCGCCGACGCAATCATCGGACTTCTGCGCGGTACCCACGA
>JBLFZA010000174.1:0-9601 GCA_047610025.1 Bradymonadia bacterium
GGCGACGACTTCAACGCGGAGCTTCGACGCCTGTTCGGCGAGCAGTTCGGCTACGGAGGCCATGGGTTCGTCTACCTCGGGACCCCAGAGCGTCGCGTGGGCAATGACGGCCTGCGCGTGACGCAGAGCGACGCGTGGGACGTCCTTACGATTGTGCGCGGTGGCCGCGCGGACACGCTCTACGGTTACGGTGGTGCGGTCTTCGTACCCCGCGAGGGCCCGACATTCGAGATTCGCCCAAGCGGAGACGAGCACCGATTCACGCGCCTCGGCCTCTTGCACTTCGCAACGCGCGCCCCGCTCTCCTTCCGCCTCCACATGGGCGACGGGAGCGCAGAAATTGTTGAGATGTCGACGACTCGTGGTGAGAGCGGTCTCCATTGGCTCGACGTGCCGGCAGAAGCGGATCGTGTTCGGCTCTCCGGCTTTGCGCCGATGGGCCGATATTATGGAGTGATCGCCGAGAACCCTGCGGGGGTCGTCATCGACAACCTCGGGTTGGTCTCCAGTCAGGCGGAGCGACTTACGCGCATTGACGAGGCACACTGGTCGTCGCAGGTGGCGCTTCGAGATGCCGACGTTATCTCGCTCTTTTACGGAGTTAACTCGGCGTGGGATGGCCTGTCGAACAGCTCGGCGGGGGAATATCGAGAGGAGTACGCTGAGGTGCTGTCGCTTGTTCGTCGCGTCGCACCCGACCGCGACTGCTTCTCTGTCGGCATTCTCTCACGTGGGGACATCGAGGGAGGCCGGCCGCGAATCTACGAATCGGTCGCCCAGATCGCGACGATTCAGCAGGAAGAGGCGACGACGCACGGCTGCGCTTCCTGGAGCGCGTTCGAGGCCATCGGCGGAAACGACGGAATCACGCAATGGTACGACCTTGACCGGATCGGCTCGGACCTTTCCCACGCAACCCGCTCGGGGTACCGGACGCTCGCGTCTTCGCTTTACATCTCGTTGATGGCCGAATTCGTCGTCTACTTGGATGAGCGGGGGCAACGATAAGTGCGGCAGCAAGACAACATGTTCCGACCACAGCAGCATCGCGCGTGTTGGTCCTCGCTGTCTCAGTTGGTGCCGGCGCTCTTCGCACTGATGTTACTTGTCGGATGTTCCAACTGCGCGGGCGGCTCTTCGACTCAGGAGCCGCCCGAGACGCGTCTTCTGCCTCGCATCGAAGCGCCGTTGACCCTGCCGGCGCCCGAAGCGCCGCCGGTGGCGCAGGCTCCTGGGCCAGCCCCTCGTGACCTTACGCCTCTCTTCGATGCGCTCCGCGCCATCGAGTCCGGGCGACCCGGCGCGACGGCAACAATGCTCTTTCTCGGCGACTCCCATACGGCAAGCGACACAACGACCGGTGAGTTGCGGGACTTGATGCAGGGCCGATTCGGTGACGGAGGACGCGGGTTTGCTCAGCCTGGCCGCCCATGGCGCTCGTTCCGACAAGAGTCGATGCGATACGAAATGGACGAGAGTTGGCAGGTCTACCACGCGATGCAACGCGACCCGTCGCCGTTTCCTATCGGTCTGAGCGGCGTGATCGTGGTCGCGAGTGAGGCGGACGCGGTGCTGACGCGCGGCACATGTGACAGCTGCAGTTTTGGTGCTCGCTTCGACACCCTGCTGGTTCATGCGTTGCAGCATCCGGCAGGCGGCTCTTTTGACGTCATCGTCGATGACCAGATCATGGAAACGATCTCCACACAGGGGCTGGCGCTGGCGCTCGACGTGTTGGAGTTCGACCTCCCGGATGGTCACCACGTCGCGGAGATTCGTACCGTGGGAGACGGCGCGGTCGTGCTGAGCGGCATCGCCACGGAGCGCTCCGCGGGGGGCATGATTGTGGATTCGCTCGGCCTCAACGGCGCCCGGAGCGCTCACTGGAACGCGCTTGAGAGAACGCTGGTCGTTTCGGAGGTGTCGGCACGGCAGCCAGATCTGATCGTGCACGGGTTCGGGACGAACGAGGCGTTTGGTGGTCGCTTCCGCATGAGCGAAGCGCTCGAGCGACATGAGGGCGACATGGCCGCCGCGCTGCAGGATGTTGGCGATGCCACGTTGGCGTACAGCGAGGACGTCGAGCGCCTGCTGCGCACGCTTCTGGCAGGTGCTCCTGAAGCGGGCTGTTTGGTGATGTTGCCCCCTGATTTTCACGACTCGGATGCGCCCTGTCTTCCGACGACGGGCAGCGATCGGGCGACGTGCAATTTGGAGCCGCCTGATGCGCTGGGGCGCGTGGTGGGCGCGCAGCGGCAAGCGGCAGACCGCGTTGGATGCGCCGTGTGGGACGGTCAAGCCGCGATGGGCGGCCCCGGCGCGATGTCCGATTGGCAGCGGTCGCGACTCGGTCGCGACGACGGAATTCACCTCACAATGCGCGGCTACGATACGCTCGCCGAGGGGCTCTACGCCGATCTGTTACGCGGATACGAGGTGTGGCGCGTTAGCGGCGTGGCGTCGCTCGAAGCGACGGCGATCGAGTTGGGTCAGGAAGGGCGCTAAATGTACTTCGACTCCGCGCTTTTCGTCTGGTTCTTTGGGGCCGTCCTCTTCCTGAACTGGAGTCTGCGACGCTTCCCAATGGCGCGCGTCTTGTGGTTGCTGCTCGCGAGCTACGCCTTCTATGCGGCTTGGAACCCGAAGCTGCTGTCCTTGATCGTGCTGAGTACCGTGGTCGACTTTTATGTCGGCCGGCGCGTCTATGAGGCGGTGGACCGGGCATCCAAGAAGCGCTGGCTCGTCACGAGCCTCGTGACAAATCTCGGGCTGCTCGGGGTGTTCAAGTACGGCTCCTTCGTGAGGAACTCGCTGCAGAGCGTGCTCGACGCGGCTGGCGCGGGTGCGGAGCTTCCGCTCATCGATCTGGTGCTGCCCGTCGGCATCTCGTTCTATACCTTTCAGACGCTCAGCTACACGATCGACATCTATCGTGGGCACCTCAAACCGGTGCGCTCGATTACGCATTTTGCGCTCTTTGTGGCCTTCTTCCCGCAGCTGGTTGCGGGTCCGATCGTGCGCGCGCGGGATTTCCTGCCGCAGCTCGAGAAGATGCAGGTGGCGACGGCTTCAATGCAAGGCATGGGCCTCTTCCTTATGGCTCGAGGGCTCGTGAAGAAGGTCGCGATCGCGGATGTGATCGCGGTGCAATACGTCGATCGCGTCTTCGACAACCCGGAGCTGTATTCGTCGCTCGAGATTCTCGTCGCGTTGTACGGCTACTCGGTTCAGATATACTGCGACTTCTCGGGCTATAGCGACGTGGCGATCGGTGCGGCGCTCGTGCTTGGCTTCGTGCTGCCGGAGAACTTCCGGCGGCCGTTTGCGTCGGCCAATCTGCAGGACCACTGGCGTCGATGGCACATCACGTTGTCCACTTGGCTGCGGGACTACCTTTACATCCCGCTCGGGGGGTCTCGAAACGGGCCAGTGAGCACCTACTGGAACCTGTTCTTGACGATGGCGCTCGGGGGTTTGTGGCACGGGGCCGCGTGGACATACGTGCTCTGGGGCTCGATGCAGGGCCTAGGTCTGGCCGTCGTGCGCTTCATGCAGCGCCGCTGGCCACGGAAGGGGAAGATGCCGCCGTGGCGTTTCGCGCTGGGCGTGTTCGTCACCTTCCACTTCACCTGCTTCGGTTGGATCTTCTTCCGTTCCCCCACGGTCGACGATTCTTGGCGCATGCTCGGGTTGTTGATGGAGGGGTCCACCTATGCGCCGAACCTTCGATGGCAGGTAATGCTCCCCATCGTGCTCAGCATGGGCATCCACTGGACGCCTCGTCGTTGGGTTGACCGATGGAGCCCGGTGTTTGCTTCGTCCCCCGCTGTGGTTCAGGCGTTCGTATTGGCGGTGATCGCGGTGATGTTGGCCCAGCTGAGCTCAGGCGACGCGCCGCCTTTCATCTACTTTCAGTTCTGAGCCCCGTGATCAGAGCGTCTTGAGGTACTCGAGCAAGTCGAGACGCTGCTCCTGGTCAAAGGCGGGGGAGCCGTCGTCGTTACGAAGCCATTCGTCGTGGCCCGCGTTCGAGAGCCCCTCACCAGCCGTGTCGAAGAACGCATCGTCGTTTTCTCGCCAGCTCGCGGGGATGTCTCCGCCCGTTGGGTAACCGATACAGTCGGCGTCGAAGTCGGTCGCCACGTCTGCGGCCGGGCCCATGTAGAACGACGGCGTTCGCAGCTCGCTGGGCAAGAGCATCTCGCAGAGCGTCGGCACGCTCTGGTTGTGTAGGTAGGGATAGCGAATCCAGATCGCGTCGAGCGGCGGCGGCACGTACCCGTTCTGCACTTCCACAACGGTACCCATCCACTGAGAGATTTCGAGCGCGTTTAGCCGCTCGGCGAATGTGTCCATGGACTGCGCACGTTGCGGGTCTGTTCCGACGTCGAACACGGGGGTTTGCTCGTGGTAGCGCACCTCGGTGGTTGCGATGAGTTGGGCATCGGTGAGCGTGACGGCGTTCTCGGCGGACCACCCCTTCGCGTACGTTCCGTGGCAGGTGGAGCAGGTGTCGTTGAAGAGCTGTTCCCCCCGTTGAGCAGCGGGGATGTCGATGGTGTCTGCGCCAAAGAAGTCCTCCCACCGGGGTGCGGGTGTTGCGAACGCAGCGACCGTGAGCTCATCGACGACCTGCATGTTGCTTCGCAGCCACTCTTCAAGCTCGGGCATGTCAGTGCCCCGTCCGAGCTCGTTCCAAAGGAAGTTGGTGAAGATCGGGTTGCCCGACACGATGGACCCATCGGAGAGCCAACGCGTTTTGTACTTGAGCGTCCACCAGACGGCTGGCTTGCTGTCCGAGACGAAGTCGTTGAGGCGATTGTCGCGCGGGCGATTCTGGAGGTCTTCACTGCGCGTCGCCTGGGCGTCAGCCTCACGGCGAGCCAGGCTCAAGCTGACCTGCGCGAGCGCCGTATCGAGGCCGAGCACCTGCGGCGTCACTCCGCCGATCGCGCCCAGCCGCTCGCGAGTGCGCGCAAACAACGCGAGCTCGTCATCCGTAGCGCCTGTCGCCGTGACAAACACGTCATCGCTGAGCAAGGGGAAGAACTCTTGGGCGACATGAAAGAACTCGTTCGCGCGCGCCGCGCGGTTGGTCATGCCGACAACGGTCTGGCCAAACACATTGGCGGTATGACACGTTGCGCAGGAGAACGTCAGCGCCTCGCCTTGAGGTGTCTCGACGAGCCCGGCACCCAGCGGGGTGCCATCTTCGACGTATGCGGGCCACGCGACGCCGTCGAAGGTGGGGCCGTCGAACATCGGGCCGTCCACGATGGCCGGCGTCAGCCCCAACCAATCGTACATCTCTGGCATCGTGCCGAAGCCTAGTGCGCGCCGAGAGAGCCCTTGAAGTTGAACGGTGCTGGCGTCGGTGGCGTTCTCATCGAAGAGCGTCTCGAAGGGTCGCCACGGCAGTAGCACGCCGGAGACGTCGACCGGCCAAACGAACGAGTGGCCGATTCCAACGGAAACAACCGGGCCGAGCGCGTCGCCGAGCTGATAGATGTCAGTGCGAGGCAAGCCACCTTCGAGCGTCGCGTCGCGAGACCAGTCCGCCAGGTCGCGGTCGCATACGCCATCTCCATTCAGGTCCAAGCCGGCCGCGCAAACAGGAGGAGGATCAGTGTCGACTTCGTCGTGAGCGCCATCGTCACCACAGGCCGGCAATAGGGCCGAGAACGCGATCGTTAGCGCGGCGATCGTGTGTCGCGTGGAACAGCGGTAAAGAGCGAGACGCATGGCATGCCTGGGAGAGGTGCTCGCCGAGTCTCCGCCGAGCGGGTTGCCGCTGGCAAGGTCGGTCGTAATCACGACAGCACCCGCGACCTGCTTAGAGCCCGTTCGCCCGAAGCCAGTCGACGACTTCGGTGAGCGCCAATGGGCAGTCGTTGTGTCCGCAATCGACGGCGAACAGCTCGGCGTTCGGGATCGTATCGACCAGCGCGACGCCGTGCTCGAATGGGACGATCACATCCGCTCGACCATGCATTACATGTACAGGCCCAGAGAACGACGAGAGCGCTTCCTGAGTGTCCATGGGGTCTCTGAGGAGCGCGGAAGGCAGTCCGAGTGGGCGCACCATGGGCCGCAGAGACGTAAAGGTGGACCGCAGATGGATCGCATCGAACGCTCGTTCCCGAGAGACCTGCCCAATAACGCCCCCGCCGAGCGACCGACCGAAGCCTATTAGGCCCTCGACATCGTCGCGCTCTAGCGCACGATCAATGGCCGCGCTGTAGGTCGCGGAGATATTCTCCGCAGAGGGCGTACCCGTTGAGTCACCATACCCAGGGAATTCGACGAGCAGCACGGCATAGCCAGCCTCAGCTAGCGGGCGTAGCGCGATACCCCAATCGTCGATCAATTCCCCGTTTCCGTGTGCCATGACGACAACGGGTGCCGGTTCGTCGGACTGCGCCGGTCTAAACCACGCCTCGACGCGCGCGTCTCCGTGTTCGAACCACCAGACGTCAACATCTGACGGTCTGTCGGCTACCGGACGTGCCGTGCCGTACCCCGCGAAGATGAGCCGTCGCTGTGCTCCAAAGGCGAGCGCAGCGTACAGGGCGTAGAGTCCAGCGAGCCCGACGGTGAGGCCTTTTGCGATGTTGCCGACTCTCACTGCTGTTCAGCGGGTTCCGGCAGCACGTCACTCCGGCGGACGAACTCGTACGAGACCCTTCCCGAAACCGGGTCGCTGTCAATGTCGAAGGCGCGGAAAGCAGCAACGAGCGAGCAGTGAAAACGAGACGATGATGTCATGGTTGCGACAAGCGTAAGGGTGCGGAATACCGCGTGTTCGGTACACGTCGGCGCGTGATGTGTCACGAGGAACTCAGCCGTGCAGATTGGCTCGACTGTCGCCCCATTGCATCACAACGTGGGGGCCAACCAGCGGGATCGTAAACTCCTCAGAGACGACACTCCAACCGCACCGTTCGTAGAACCCTTGGGCAGAGCAGCGCGAGTTGCACCACAGCCGGAAGTGTCCCTGAGACCTGAGATGTGCCACGGCACCATTGAGCAACGCTCGCCCGACGCCTTCGCCGTGACGCTCGGGGGCGACGGCCATCCCACGCAACTGCCACCAGTCGCCTCGGTGGCCATTGGGGTGAGGGTTCTGCAACCAGGTCGTGATGCCGATCACCTCGCTGCCTCGCTTCAGGACGATGTGCGTCGCCCGTTCGTCACCGTCGAAATGACACGTCTCAGGGGCTCGGCCGGGGCGAAGCACGCGCTGGCGGAGTGGCAATAGCGCGGCGATATCCGCGACTTCGACTGTGGTGGTATGCTGAGCGCCTTGCATGACGAACGTCTCGTGTGATTTGAAGTGAGGCACTTCACCCAGGAGTCAGCGTGGCCAACGTCACGACAACGCGCAACCTTCGGCGGTTCTTTCCGGACATGCCCTCTGAATCCTTTGAGGTTCAAGCAGCGACGCTCAAGGAGCTCATCCGTGAGTTGGAACGTCGTTTCCCGGGCGTGGCGACGTATCTCTGCGACGACGCGGGCGTGCAGCGCAAACACGTCGCTCTCTACATCGATAATGAGTTGATCCGCGACCCGACCCTAGGGGTGGTGCTCGCGCCAAGCTCCACGGTATTCGTCGCGCAGGCGCTCTCCGGTGGCTGATCGCGGGTCGCTCTTCTACAGCGCCGCCGGCACAGGCTGCGGCGCCCGATTCTACAAGGAACGCCATGTCCCGCAAGCTCCTGCTCGGCACACGCAAAGGCCTCATCATGCTCGCTCCTGCGGCCGACGGCTACCGCGTAGAACGGGATGCGCACCGCGGAGTTCCGGTGGTGTACGCGTGCCGAGATCCCAGAACGGGCACACTGTGGGCATGTCTGGACCACGAACATTGGGGCCCGAAAATGAGTCGCTCCACCGACGATGGCGTCACGTGGGAGGACTCAACTGCCCCAGTCTACCCGAAGGGAGCTGAGATCCGCGCTGGGGTGCCCGCTACCACGGCCTATATCTGGTGCATGGCCTTCGGGAGCGACGCTCAGCCGGGACGCTTGTACCTCGGGACCCAGCCGGGCGGCCTATTCGTCAGCGATGATGATGGCGCGAGCTGGGTGCTCAACGAGGCGCTTTGGAACGTCCCGCACCGAGCTCAGTGGTTCGGTGGCGGTCGAGACGAGGCCGCGATCCACTCGATTCTTGTCGACCCGCGCGATCACGACCGAGTCCTCATCGCTATTAGCTGCGCCGGGGTCATGGAGACCAGAGACGGGGGGGCCTCATGGGAGCCTCGAAATGAGGGTCTGCGCGCTGACTTCCTGCCGGACCCAAGTTCCGCCGTTGGGCAGGACCCGCATTTGGTGGTTCGAAGCCTGACCAACCCCGATGTGCTCTGGCAGCAGAACCACTGCGGCCTGTGGCGCTCTAACGATGCCGCACAGAGCTGGGTCGAGGTGGGAGAGAAGGGTGGCCCGGCCAACTTTGGGTTCGCGATCGCGGTCGACGAAGCAGACGCCGAAACCGCATGGGTAGTCCCGGCGACAAACGACGATGACCGCTACGCGTGCGATTTGGCCCTCTGTGTGTGCCGCACGAGTGACGGAGGACAGACGTGGACCGCTCACCGAGACGGGTTGCCTCAGGACGATGTGTACGACATCGCTTACCGGCACGCGCTGGACGTCGACGGCGATCGCCTCGTCTTCGGTACCACGACCGGCAACGTCTACGCGTCCGTCGACCGTGGCGAACGCTGGGCGCTCGTCAGCGCGAACTTCCCGATGGTGCATTCGGTTCGCTTCGCCTAGGCGATTGCGAGCCGATTCGCTTCTTGAGATGAGTCCTCGCATGCTGCCTTCCGTCGCTCGCCGTTCGCACTTCGTGTCCTTCGCGGTACTCGCGCTCTTGTTGACCGCTTCCTGCCAGCGCGGTGGGGCGCCCGATGAGGAGCCCGCACCTGAGGCAGTAGAGAGTGCTGAGGGCGCCGACGCCGTCGCTGCGGATGCCGAGCAGGCACTGGCTGCCGAGAGCGGTGAGATGCTCGGTGCGAGTCGAGCGTGGGCATCCTGCGGAGGCGACTGCCGTCGTGTAGGGTTCGACCTCCTCTCTCGGGGCGAGACATCGCTCGCGGTGCCCGCGCTCGCCACGGCCTGTGCCGCGGGTGATCTCGCGGCGTGTTCTGGGTTCGATATGCACGCCGAGGAGCTGTGCGCGACACCGGAGGCCGTAGCAAAGCTGAGCAGCGAGCTGCGCTGCCCGGATGAGCCGCTTCACTGCTTCATTCGCTCCGAAATTGCGCTGCACTGCGAAGGGAACTTTGGAGAGGCGCTGACGCTAGCGGAGTCCGGCTGCTCGTTCGACGACATGCCCTCGTGCCAGCAGATCGGAGAGTTTCAGATGACCACGTTGAATGAACCCGAGTCGGGCGTTCGGCGGTTCATGATTGCCTGCCGAAACGGCTACGCCCAAGGATGCTTCCGAAGCGGCGTCGGCGCACTGGAGAACCCGCTATTGTTCAGACACTCGCGCGAGGAAGCGGTCGATTTGATCGGGACGGCCTGCGAGCTAGGCCTTATGCCGGCGTGCCTTCGATTGCGGGTCGTGCGCGAGGGACGTTAGCCGCTCCTAGGGA
>JBLFZA010000175.1:0-9470 GCA_047610025.1 Bradymonadia bacterium
GAGCCTCGGCAAAGGCGGCCGTCACCTCGCTTCATGCGCAGGGCATCCGGGTGGTGCTGCTCACCGGTGATAACCAACGAACGGCCGACGCCATTGGGGCGGCGCTGGGTATCGATGAGGTCATCGCAGAGGTGCTTCCTGCCGACAAGGCCGCGCATATCGACAGGCTCAAGAAGCACGGAGTCGTCGCGATGGTCGGTGATGGTGTCAACGATGCCCCTGCGCTCGCCGCAGCCGACGTCGGATTTGCCATGGCATCGGGCAGCGACGTCGCGATGAGTACAGCCAGTGTCACGCTGATGCGATCAGACCCTCGGGTCGTCGCCGATGCGATCTCCGTCAGCCGCGCCACGACGCGCAAGATCCGCCAGAACCTCTTCTGGGCATTCGTGTACAACGTGATTGGGCTCCCGCTGGCGGCGTTTGGTCTGCTCAGCCCGATGTTTGCCGGAGCCGCGATGGCCGCTTCGAGCGTCAGCGTCGTGTCGAACTCACTGCTGCTCGGTCGTTGGCGGCCAAGGGGCGAGGCCTAGGCGCTTGGTTTCGCAGGCGAGAGCTTAGCGAGCGCGGCACCGATGGGGCCGAATCCGGCGAGGCCGCAGCCAGCAAACACCATCAGCAGCGCCATCCCCCGTAACGTCGTTGTCCCTTCTTCGTTGATACCCCCGATGGCGAGCAACGCGAGGCCGTAGCACGCCGTGCAGCAGCCCAGTGCGAGTCGCACCAGGGAGACAGGAGGTCGACCGGACACGCGCTCGAATCGCTGGAAGCCGAGCACGAAGGGGAAGGTCCCGAGCAGAAAGCCGAGTCCGAAGAGCAACATCATTGCGGTGCTGTGCCACAAGAAGACGGTCATGATCATGCCGTTCGCGAGCACCGTGGCCGCCCAGGCCTTTCGTTTGGCTAGGAACCGGTTGGCCGGCCCCTGGAGCGACAAGAGCAGGCCAATCTGGGCGACGCCTAGCGCGAGCAAGGGCAGCTTGGGTGGTCGTGTGTTGCTAAGAATTGCGCCCTCCGCAGTCACCTGGCCTGGCACGCCGACCAAGCTTAGCGGGTACGGACCAAAGGACACCAACGCGACGAGAAGCCCCAACCCCATGAGCCCCCAGGCGAGGCTGCGCCCGCCGCCCTGCAGGCCGTCACGCCACGCGTAGCCGAGTTGGTGCACGGCGAGCCAAACGAAGAGGTAGTTGGCCCACGTAAGCGGCCGCAACACGGGGACCGCGAAGAAGAACACGTCCATGAGCACTGCAAACGCCGCTAGGCTCCAGACCGTCCACATGCCGAAGCGCTGCCACGCCCTAAAGTCATCGGGACGAACAGGCAGACCACGATGTACACCGCGAGGAACCACGTTGGGATGAGCGAAATCTGTGAACCCTGACGGACCATCTCGGGGTGCACACCGAGGGCGAGCGCGATCGCCGCGATCGTCCAGTGCCCGAGCACAACGCAGGTAATCGCGATCGCCCTCAGCAGGTCGACGTATCGGTTGCGAGACTCGGGCGTCTGGTCGGCCATAGACAGGGCTCGGGCCCACATGCCGTTGGGTGCATCACTTATCGAGGTCCTTTCGGGTGCTGAAGCCCTAAGCCTAATACACGCCTGAAGCGCCCACCAATCGGTGGCCACTTCTCGGCGTTATCCCCCCAACTGCTGCGCGGACCGAATGGGTCTGCTCGCTAGAAGCGCTCGAGGCGGATCTGCGTATTCTGAACCCAGACGCGCTTCAGATGATTCAGGGTCTCTTTGGGCATGCCAACGGGAAGCTCCACCCAGCTATGCCCGCTGTGAATATCGACGATTCCAATATTCTGTGAGGACAACCCGGCTTCGTTGGCGATTGCACCGACGAGATGCTTCGGAGTGACACTCTGCTTCGCACCGACGGCAACCCGGTACCAGACCATGCCGTAGCGCGGATTCCGCGGCGGTGCGCCGTCGGAACGCGAACGCCAATCGCCGCGCTCGGCGCCGCCCTCCGGCGGTCGGGGACCGTCGTCGCGGTGATCAGGGCGACGGTCATCTCCGCCGTCAGACCGATCGTGACCGCGGTGTTCCTCGCGCCGCGCGCCTTCGAAGTTGCGAGGCTCGGGGCGTTCCCTTTCGACACGTCGCGGAGGCGGGACATTGCCGCCGCCAAACGAACGCGACGGCGGGCCGTCATAGTCTCGGTCATCGCGGCGCGAGTCTCGGTCATCGCGGCGCGAGTCTCGGTCATCGCGGCCCGAATCTCGGTCGTAGTGCTCTGACTCACGGACCGGGCGGTTCGCCTTCTTCTTGCCCCTGTCTGCGCGCGGGTCGCCGCGCTGGTCGCCGCTCTCTCGGAGCAAGAGCGGCCCGCTTTGCGCCATCTGTGCGAGCGCTGCGGCGGCTTCTTCTGCCGTGCGTCCCGTCTCGGCACACCACTCTCCGATGAGTGCGGCGTACTCGGGAGCGGCGCTGCTTTCGCAGGCGCTGGTCAGCCTCGCCTTGAAGCGCGCGACACGGACCTTGTTGACCGATGCCGGCGTCGGCATGTCCATCCGCTCGATGCGCTGCTTGGTCGAGCGCTCGATAATCGCCAACATGCGGCGCTCTTTTGGCTGCACGAAGAGGATCGCGTCGCCGCTGCGGCCTGCGCGCCCGGTTCGACCGATGCGGTGAACGTAGGCTTCGGAGTCGAAGGGGATGTCGTAGTTGATGACGTGCGTGATGCGCTCAACGTCGAGACCGCGCGCCGCGACATCCGTCGCGACGATGATATCGATGTGGCCACTCTTCAGGCGATTGACGGTCGCTTCACGGAGCGGCTGACTCAGGTCGCCGCTGAGCGGAGCGCTCGGAATTCCGGCCGACGTCAGGTTTTGTGCGAGCTCGGCGGCCGCTGCCTTCGTGCGAACGAAGATGAGGGTGCCATCGTTGTCTTCAACCTCGAGCAGACGGCTAAGCGCCTCAAACTTCTCGCGGTAGTGCACTGCCAAGTAGCGCTGGCGCACCGTCTCTGCCGTGACCTCGGAGGGCGCGATGCGCACCTCGACGGGGTCCGTCATTCGGGCCTTCGCGATCCGACGAATGGCGTTCGGCAACGTCGCCGAGAAGAGCACCATTGAGCGGGTCTCGGGCGTCATCTCGATGATCTTCGTGACGGCATCGACGAAGCCCATTCGGAGCATCTCGTCGGCCTCATCGAGCACCAACCAACGAAGCGCCGAGATGTCCAAGCTCCCGCGTTCGAGGTGATCGATGACTCGGCCGGGGGTGCCCACGACGATCGGGGGACGCCGGCTCAGCGCTCGGAACTGATTCGGGTACGGTTGGCCGCCGTAAATGGTGGCGACCCCAGCATTGCGCATCTTAGACCCGTAGGTCTCAAACGCCTCAGCGACCTGCACGGCGAGCTCTCGCGTCGGCGCGAGAACAAGCGCCTGGGGCGGGCCTGGCTCGGGGTTCAGTCGCGCGAGGATTGGCAGCGCGAACGCGGCCGTCTTTCCGGTGCCGGTCTGCGCTTGGCCCAAAACATCGCGGCCTTCGAGCAGAGCCGGGATGGTGCCCACCTGGATCGGCGTCGCGATCGTGTAGCCCTGCGCTTGCACGCTCTGGAGCAACGCGTCGGGCAAGCCGAGGCTCTCGAACGTCGGACCCGCTGGCGACTTCGCTGGCGACTCCGTTGGGGCTGCCGCCTTCGCGGGCGCGGGCGTTTTCGCTGCGGCTTTGGCTGGCGCCTCAGCTGGTGACGTAGCCGTCAGCTCTGCGCTTGGCTCAGCTGGTGACTCCGCTGTCACCTCTGCGCTCGGCTCAGCTGGTGACTCCGCTGTCACCTCTGCGCTCGGCTCAGCTGGAGACTCCGCTGCGGCGGGCGACTCTTCGCTGCGAGACGTCGACTCTTCTGGTAGCTCGGACACTGTGCACCTAGACTGCAAGGGGCGCGGCTCGTAACATGAATTTCTC
This sequence comes from Bradymonadia bacterium, assembly GCA_047610025.1. GTDB lineage: Bacteria > Myxococcota_A > Bradymonadia > REDH01 > REDH01 > JBLFZA01. The sequence continues at coordinate 3,931 of JBLFZA010000175.1, forward strand.
GCTGGGGCACTGCAAATCCTAGTGATGTTCCCTATCCGACGTTGGCTATCATGCCGAGTCGCTAGAATTCCCATAGCCATGAGATCACGATGCAGCTTTCTCCGTTCCTCGCTCTCACGATTCTCTGCGCATCAACTTTCGCTCTGGCGACCTCGGCCGCAGCGTCCGAACCCGGGGCTCTTGGAGAGGAGTTAGCGCCTAACTCGCGGGCCGACTGCGCGGCTGATCCTGAGTGCGAGTTGGCGCCTCGACTACTCGATATCACCGGCACCGAAGCGGCGCCTCAGTGGCTCTATGCGCGCAGCGTATTCGGAATCTCCGCGCGACCGATCGGCCTGCTTCTGGACAATCAACTCGAGCACCGCTGGCGATTGTGGCGGACAGACGCCATCCCTTTTCAAAACACCTTCCTCGGTGTCGGAGCCCGTGTCGCCCTGAGCCCAGCCTACCTAGACGTTGGGCCACAGGTGACCTTCGCGCCAGCTGACCTCTTCGACCTGCAAATGCGGGCGACCTACTCGCGCTACTACGCGGGTGCGAACGGGCTCGTCGGCTACGCGACGATCGGCGACACCACCTCGGACACGCGCGAAGCGTTCGCGCAGGGGACGCTGGGCGACGACATGCTGTCCCTCTCCATCGCGCCGACACTCAAGCTCAAGGTCGGCCCCATCATCGCTGTCGGCTCCGCGACCATCACGGCGATCTACACCGATGAAGACGAGGCGCTACCGCTCGCGTTCGACGTCTACCGAAACCTCACCATTGCACGAGGAAGCGAGCTTGTGACGGAGTACAACGGTGCTCTGATCGCCGAGCTGCTCGATGGCGACCGAGGACCCCTGCTTTGGCTCGGTGCGCTCGCTGAACACGCCCGAACTCGAGAGAGCCGCGATCAACGTACAGCGGTCGGCCCGCTCGTCGTTGTCCGCCCTTCACGCTCGATGCGTGGCCCTCGCTTTCTGATTCAGGGCCGCTACTACACCGAGGATTCGGACTTCCAGCCGGGATTCGGCGCCAAGTTCGCCGTCATTTGGGACGGCAACCTGATCCGCCCGCGAGACGCCCGACTCAACGACTAAGGCGCCCTGCGCGGGCTACTCCACCCGGACGAGTAAGGCGCCGGAGGCGAGCTCGTCGTCCGGCTCACATCCCAGAAGGCTCTTACCCAACGGAGAAGCCGGGGTGATCACCAGCACGCGCTCGCCTGCCACCTCGACCTTCAGGCCACCGGCGACGGGACCGATAAAGTAATGTCGCACTCCCTCTTCGGTCAGCAACTCACAGTAGCAAGGGCCGTCAACGCGATCGCGCGACCCGTCGGACGAGAGCTGCTCGAAAATCCCGAGCGCGCGCTCCGTCTCCGCGAGCCGCCCCCCTTGGGCCTGCGCCAGATACGCCGCCTCGATCGCGCGAGTGTCGTACTTGCTCTCCTGTTTGGTCTCGTCGTTTGTGGCTTCATCTTGCGCCGCGCGGCCTTGGGCCTTCGCAACTTCAGCCGTCTCTCGGAGACTGGTGCGAATGGCCTGAATCACGGTTGCTCGATTGATCATGCGGACCTTCGTGTGGAGGCAGCGGGCCGCTGACTCGGTTTTGCTGCGAACCACACTTTTATAGCGGAGCACAACGCGGTTGCGCTCGGGCGACAACAATGAGGGCTGACAACGCAGGTACGGTCGGACATCGGCGGACGAGCGACGCTGAACGCTCGCCCCACGTCGGCCGCCGCCGAGCCTCCGGCGACCTTGAATTGGCTAATCACGGTCGATGTAACGACGACGAGTCCGTGACGGCGACGTCGCTGCAGACGCTCCCTCGCGCCTCTGCTCGGCGTGCGCGGCATCACGCGGCGCAGCGGTGCTCGGGTGCTGGCTCTTATTATACGGAAAAAGAAGACACTCTTATCAAGAACATAACTCTGGCGCGGATTATCCACTCCGCTACCGTAGGGCTTATCCCATCGCACAGGAGACGTTCGTGAACATCCATCCACACAGACAAGCCAACCGCGTTAACGGTCGCCGCTCGCGATCCGCTACGGGTAGCTCTCTCCTTACCTCCACGATCTGTTTGGCGCTGCTCCTCGGGTGCGGCACGTCCCCAGGGTCTAGCGACGAGGTGAACACCGCGGACACGAGCGCGCCGCTGCCAGATGCCGGAGCAGACGCCCTCCCCTCAATCGACGCTAGTCAGGACATCTTCGCTGATGCCGAAGCGGATACCGAAGCGGATACCGAAGCCGATTCCGGCCGTGACACTACCGTGCCGGATGCCTTCAACGAGACGCTCGCCATGGGTTGCGAGGGCCCCGAGGTTGCGTGGTCAGTGGAAGAGCAGAACTGGTGGCTCGATGTTGGCTACGTCGGCTTGACGCCTGAGCACGGCGTTCTGCTGCGGGGCCAGATGATCCAAGAGTCGCTGCCCCTCCGAGGCGCCGTCGACGGTGAGCTGCTGGGCACGCGCATGCACGACGAAGTCATCGACCTGAGCGCAGACGGGACGATTGAAGCGACGCGCAGCCCCGAGGGGATCACGATTCGCGACCGTTCGAGCGGACGCGCGCTCTCGACCATGGCATCAATAGACTCTAGCAGCGGGCTCAAGCGCTTCGAGCTGTCCCCGTCTGGCGAACGCTTTGGCATGCTTTCATGTTTGTTTGACACAGAAGGCGTGGAGTTGGAGATCCGAAGCGCCGACGGCGACAGCCTGCACCGCTGGATTCTGCCCGAAGTGTCGGAGTTCGGCTGCATTGGATGGGCGGACCACAACGCGTACGCAATGGACGTGCACGACGACTGGGCCGTGGTCGCCAACCCAACGTCCGGCTCCGTCTGGGTCTACTCTCTCGCGAGCGGCGATGCGCGCGAGCTCGTCGCCCACGAAGACTTGCAGCAAGAGGAATGGGAACGCCACCTCTCGGTCGTTGACATCCAGATTCATCCGTCCGGCCGAGAGTTCGCCACCGCAGGCCGCGACGGCTGGGTCTACCGCTGGGACACCGAAACGCTGGCCGCCATCGGCGAGGGCCACGAGACGTCTTTGGTCGCCTTGAACACACAGACATTTACGACAGGCTTCTTCGCGTCGCCCGTCTCCTACTCTCCGAATGGCGCCGCGTTTGCCTTCGTAAACGATGAAGGCAGCGTGGTCGTCATCGACCTCCGCACCGACGAGGTGCTCGCGACGACTCCGAGCACCTCCGTGCGCCAAGACGACCGGCCTGTCACCGTGAACAACACCGGCGTCGCCTTCATGGGCTTCTCTACCGACTCACGATCGCTTGTCATCATCGAAAACGGTGCCACACAGCTGCTGACCTGCGGGCTTGAGTTCTCGACCACTCAGGCGCCAACACTACAAGTTGATGCTCCCGCTCGCGGGCCTGCGGGAACCGCGTTTCGGGTCACCATCACGACCAGCACGGCGACCGGATACGCAGGTCTCAGCGTAGTTCTCGACGGCGAGCCATCGTATTGGCAAGCCGGCTCAACCGAGCAAGATTTCTTCCTCACCACACCCGGTGAACACGAAATCCTATTCACGCTCTCCGACGGTCAACAGTCCGTGGAGCAAAGGGTCACGATCGTTAGCGAGTAAAAGGTTACGACCGTCGCATGGCATCGCAGAGGACGGACTCGTGATCCCCCATACACCCAGCGCCATAACGGACCGCTCTAAGGAGGCGCCCAAGCGTGGCGCCATAACAGAGCGGCCTAGCAGAGCGGCCTAGCTCGTAGCGACTCCGCCAGCGTCATCAACACATCCGAATACGGCGAACGCTCGCGCCACAACATTCGAAATGAATCGGTGAGCAGCTCGGCCTCCGGCAAAATCCGAACCAAGCGCCCATCGTCAAGCTCGCGACGCACCATGTATTCCGGCACGACCGCAACGCCGAATCCGCCGAGCGCGAGCTGGCAAACCGCAGCCGCAGTGCCACACGCGTGTACCGACGAAAACGAAAGCCCCGGCGCCGCCGACAAGAGATAGCGCGACAGGGGCTGATCGTGGTTAAGGTCAAGCAAGGTATGGGCAGCCGCTTGATGCGCTGCGTCCAGCGGGCGGGCGGTCAACAACTCCGGAGACGCACAGAAGACGTAGGTCTCCGGGTGCAGCACCTCTTGGTGCCACTCGCTGCGCGCAATCGGTGCGCTCGTCACCACCACATCCACCTGGCTGCCGCGCAAACGCTGCAACAGGTCAGCGCCGGACCCAAAGTACAACTCAACCGTCAGCTCCGGTCGCGTCTGACGCAGCTCGATGAGCCACGGCACAATCCAACTCAAGCCCAACTCAAAGCGCGTGCCCAACGTCAATGACACGCGCGCCGAGTCGGGGTCAGCCAGCACCGTCGAGCAGCGCCGTGCCGCATCGAGTGCGTCCCGGGCCACAGGCAACAACGCGTGCCCAGCAGGCGTCAACGCAACTCGCCGCGTCGTCCGCTCGAAGAGCACCGACCCCAACTGCTCCTCCAACTGGCGAATACGCTGCCCAAACGCCGTCGGCGTGATGCCAATCCGCTTCGACGCCCGGCTGAAATTGAACTGCTCAGCGGCCGCAACGAAGCACGCCAAGCTGTCGAGAGAGGGGAGCATTGCAGGGCCGCAGGTTACAAGAAGGTCCCCCATCATAACAGAACGGCCCGGACAGAACGACCCGGGTCGCCGTGTGGTCTGGGCGGTCTTCCTGTCGGCTCTGTCCAAACCCGCTTGGGTTTGCACCCCAGCCCCAGCGAAAATCGCTTCGCGACTTCCTTTGTTGCGTTAGAGATCAGCCCTCCGTTCAGGTTCCCCGCCAATGGGTTCTTTAGCAGCTGAATCTGAAAACTCTGGGCTCTCCGGCGGCGTCAACGAACGGAACCGTACCAGCGCGCCAGGCGTGATGTTGGCACACCGAGCCGGAAGAGGATGGGAAACACGTTCATCACGATGGTTGAGTGCACGGGTCGGTTTACAAACCGGCGTCCGGAGACGCGAACTGCGGGACGGCAGCGGGCGAGCCGGCCTCGTTCGAGAAGTCGGCGGCTGAGAATCAGGTCTTCGAACAAAGAGACGTCGTCGAATCCTCCGATGGCCTCGAACTCCTCACGCCATACGAACTGCGCTTGGTCGCCGTAGGGCAAGCGGGTCATGCGCGATCGCACGTCCGCGATACGCAACAGAGGCCACCAAACAGGGCGCGGCGCCTCACACACGGTGTGTGTGCAGAATGCTCCTCCGACGACCTCAGAGTCGTCCAACGCGGCCCGCATTGCCCCCACGGTCTCCGCAGGGAGCACGATGTCCGCGTGCAAGAATAGGAGCACATCACCGGTCGCGACCCACGCGCCAGCGTTGAGCTGCGACGCTCGTCCACGCGGGGCCTGCAAGACGGTCGCACAGCACGAGCGCGCAAGCTCGAGCGTGCCATCATCGCTGTCTCCATCAACGACGATCACCTCATGCACACCCGTGAGCGCGGAAGCCCGCTCCACGGCGCGGCGGACTGTCGCGGCCTCGTTGAAAACGGGCATGACGACGGACACCGACGGCGCGGTACTG
>JBLFZA010000176.1:0-9431 GCA_047610025.1 Bradymonadia bacterium
CGTTTCGATGTGCGGGTCGTCGACCCGGACAGCGAGATCATTGTCCCGGACTTGCCGACGATTCCTACTCCTGTCCCGCGTGTCGTTGCGAACCGCCGCGCGCTCGATGTGAACAGCGCAGGCCTGCTCGACGAGCTGCTCCCGATTCCGGCAGACGGCTGGATCGCGATCACCGTGCAGCGCCCTGATGGCTCTGCGCAGGGCATCATGACGCAAGTACGCGCCACGGAGCCCGTAGCGCAGACCGTGCAGCGCGCGACGCTGGCGCAAGTGCCAGTGACTGTCTCGCTCGCCACGGGCCAGCTTGAGGTGGGTGGCACCACGATGCTTCTTGAAGGCTTGAGCGCCGCCTTGAGCGTATCGGCAAACGAAACCGAAGTCCGCGGAGCGAGAGTGGCGCCTGCGCTCACGTTCGAGCACAGCGGGTTGCCCGAGGCCACCAGCTGGCGCTTCGATGTGTCACAGCCAGGGATTGGCTTGGTCTGGTCGGAGTCGGGCGATGGCGCTGTGCCGCAGCGATTTGCATGGCAAGGTCGCACTGCCGATGGTGGTGGCGTTGGCAACGGCCGACACATCGCACGCGTGTCCGTGCGAACAGCATCTGGAAGCCTGATTACGAGTTCGCCCGCCAGCTTCTGGGTCGGTGAACCGGCTGTTGAACTTGAGGCGGCACCCTCACTGGTGAGAATCAACGGTGAGCTGCTGCCCGGAGCAACGGACGAGGTCCGAGCGACGGTGCGCAGCGCAACCGGCCGACGTTTGCTCATCGATGTTCAGTCCGGCGCCCGCGTCATCATGGCGGTCACGGTACCTGAGGGCTTCGCGGCGACGAGCTCGGGCGAGCTTGACTTGAGCGGCTTCAGACTCGGTGTCGCACCGACGACGCCCGACGAGGGCACAGCGAGCGGAACGAACGTTGGCGTCGCTGAGCCCGCCTCGGTTGGGACAACGAGCGAAGCTGCCGGAGACGGAGCGAGCGGCGCGGGTTCGCCAGCCGCGCCCGCAGAAGCTGCACCCGAGTCGCCGATTGAGCAGGCCCCGCCTGTTGAGCCTCCGGCAGCAGATCCAGAGCCGCCTGCGAGCCCGTTCAGGCCTGCGACCTCATCGAACCCCATGCGTTATCTCTCGCCGGGATCGGCGCCAGCCGTCACGCTCGATCTCGTCGCGCAAGCGTCACCCGCAGGTTTCGCGCCGACGTCTGACGGCAGCGAAGCGGCACCGATGCCGAGCTACGATGAGCTGACGGCGTTCTACGAGCGTGAGCTCGCTGCGAGCCTCTCGACCGACTTGGAGTCCGAGCTGCAGCGAATCGCCAACGAGGCCCCCGCGGGTCAGATTGACGTACAGCTTCCCCCGCCCGGCGTCGCGGTGCCCTCTCCGAGACTGCCAGTGCAAGGCACCACCGCCGTTGGGAACCGGGTTCTCGTGAACGGCACCGAGGTCGACGTCGACGACGAAGGGCGCTTCGCGACCGTGGTCACGCTTCCGGCAGGGCCATCGGACGTCGTGGTCGAGACCATCGACGTAGACGGCAACCGTGGTCGGCTCGCGTGGCCGGTCGAGGTCAACCGAAGCGCGTTCTTCCTGATGGCCCTCGCGGACACCGCGGTAGGTACAAGCAACGCGGAGATCGCCGGTTCGCACGATCACAACAGCCGAACCACCGGCGGCGGAGCGCTGCTCTACGGACAAGCGCGCCTCTACTTCAAGGGCTGGGTCAGCGGCGAGGAGATTCTCGCGGGGCAATTCGACGACATCGAAATGACGGCGCACGTCGATACCGGAGCTCGTCGTGAGTTCCAGAGCTTCACCCGCGAGACGATTCAGCCTGACCGCGATTACCCGGTGTTTGGCGATGGTTCGGAGGCCGTGTCCGACGTGAACACCTCCGGCAAGGTGTACGTCCTGTTGCAGGCGGATGAGTCCCACGCGATGTGGGGTAACTTCAACAGCGAAATCCAAGGCGTGGAGTTGCTGCGATACGAGCGGAACTTGTATGGCGCGCAGGTCGTACTCGACGAGACCTTCGCGGAGGAGTTCGAGACGGAGCTCCGTATTCACGTCGCCGATGAGGAAGAGCAGGTACGCCAAACATACAACTACCTGCGCGGCACCGGCGGTTCGATCTACTACCTACAAGACCGACCGGTCGTGGAAGGCAGCGAGCGCGTGGCCGTCGTTGTGAGGGATCGCATCAGCGGCATCGAGCTCTCCCGGACTCCGCTCTCGAGAAACGCGGACTACAGCGTGCGTTACTCCGAGGGGCGCATCATCACGCGAGCTCCCGTGCCGTCGGTGGTGGATGACACCTTCATCGTCGGAAACACGGGCACGACGCGTTCTGTGCTGCGGGGTAACCCTGTCTACATCGAAGTCACCTATGACCAAGAGACCACCGGCCGCGCGTCAGACGTCTCGTACGGCGTGCACGCGCGTGAGACCTTCTACGACCTCTTCACCGTTGGCGGTGGCGTGGTGGAAGAGGGCGATACGAATGATGGCGGTTACTCACTCTGGGGCGTCGAAGCAGGCTTCGGGCCGACCGAAACGACACGCGTCGACGTCGAGTTCGCGCGCAGCGAAAGCGACGACCTTCAGTACAGTTACAGTGACGACGGAGGCTTGACCTTTGGTCGCTTCCGCGTGGACGACACAGAGGACGACAGCGGCAGCGCAATCCTGGTGCGTGGACGCTTCGAGATCGCGGACGTCATCGAGTCTGAGCGTGGCCAAATCTGGAACGTCGATGCGTACTACCAAGAGACCGATCGAGGCTTCTTCTCGAACGGTACCATCCTCGACCAAGGGGAAGAGCGCTACGGCGTCGCGTCCCGTTGGGCGGTCAATGAACGCCACGGTCTCTCGCTGCGCCACGACCGCGTCGAGACCAGCGTCGATGACTTCGAAACCGACGAGCTCGACGACACCGTCTTGCTCGAGCGTCAGGTGACCGTGGCGCAGTACGATTATCAAATGGAGCCGGGCACGCTCACGTTGTCGTACCAACACAGCTTCGTCGACGACGAGCGCATCGATGATGGCTACGAGAACGACATCGTCGCCGCCGCGATCGGCGCGCGTATCATGCCTTGGCTGCGCTTGGGGATCGAACAAGAGCTCGTCATTCGTGGTGAAGACCCGCGTCTCATCCGCGGAGCGCAGGGCCCGGGCAGCCAGCGCATCGAAGACCGCTTCATCACGACCGTGACGACCGACCTGCGTCTAACGCAGGGCCTAGAACTCACGGCTTCCGAACGCTTCCGTTACTCGGGCGAGAACGCCGCGACGGTGGGGCTTCGAGCGAGATGGTCTGATTCGTCTACGGTCTACATCCAACAACGCGCGACGCGTCGAGCGGAGAACCACGGGACAGAGTTGACCACCGTAGTCGGTGGCGAGGAGCGATATGGCGCAGAAGGCAACGGCCGCGCGTACGGTGAGTACCACCTCGACAATGGTTCGTCCGGTCAGCGCACCCGCGCCGTACTTGGCTTCGGTCAGCGTTGGCAGGTCATCGATGAGCTCAGCCTCGATTTGGGCTTCGAACGAAGTGAGACGCTCTCGTCGACTACGCCTGATAGCGACCAATCACGAGACACGGTCAGCTTTGGGTGGGAGCTTCGATTGCCGGATGCGATTCGCGTGAGCGGCCTCTTTGAGGCCCGCTTCGACTCCGGGGCCGCCCGCGGCGCCGCCACGGGGCAGTGTCTCGGCGGCGCTGTTGATGGCACCCCCGGATTCTGCCGCGACAGCGTGACCTCCGTCGGGGACAGGCGTCAGCTCGCGAGCCTTCTGACCGCGCAATGGCAGATTACCGAGGACACCTCGTGGTTCGGTCGCTTCGACTATGTCGTCACTGAGAACCGCACGCTCGACCTCGTCGAGGCGCGAGACGTCGAAGGTACGCTGGGCATGGCGTGGCGACCGGTCGACTACGACACCGTCGACCTGCTCGCTCGCTACACGTACCTCGGAGAGCTGGCGCCTTACGGACTCGAACTCGACCAACGACGCGAGGAGCGCAGCCACGTGTTTAGCATTGCGCCGATTATCGAGCTGCCCTGGAACTTCCAGCTGATAGAGAAGGTCGCGTATCGGAACATCCGCCTCGACGTTGAGGGAATGCCACGCGTGAACAACGACCTGTGGCTGTTCATCAACCGCTTGAACTACCACCTGCTGGCAACCGTCGACATTGGAGCGGAGTACCGATTCCTGCACCAAACGCTGACCGACGATTGGGAACACGGTCTGCTCTTTGAGGCCGCCTACATTCTGCAAGAGAACGTGCGCATCGGGCTCGGCTACAACTTCACTCGCTTCACCGAAGACGAACTCGGCGATTTCGACCGCAACGCAAGCGGCGTCTTCTTCCGAGTCACGGCGCACTACTAACGAGCAACGCCCGTCGTCCCCGAGGGGGAGGCGGCGGGAGCGATGCGACCGATGCGGGTAGCTCGGGAGACATCAGCGCAGACGCGGGATCCGACACGACACCGCTCACCTGCGGGGAAACTGGCGAAGAGTTGTTCGCCTCGCTCGCCGACTCTGTCGAGCATCTGACGGCGCCCATTTGAGTGCCCACTTCTTGACCCACGTCGAGTACGTGGATGCGCCCGCGGACGGACCTGCGCAGGAGGCAGATAGACCGTGAGGCGAGGCCACAGAGAGTTGATGGGCTCATCGTTGGCGCGTTGGGACTGACCGAAGTGGGGTGCGGCTCACAAGCGCGGGCCGCACAAGTGTGCCCAGCGCTAGGCCCGGTTGTGAGCAGCCGCGAGAGTACGACACAGCAGAAACGTAGCGGTTCTTCGAGGGCGCGTCTGCCCGGTGGGGTGGGGGGCGATTCCCTGTCGGTGAACTCGGTGTCTCACGTATCGCGACGGTCAGCCCGCGCCTAATCGCGAGGTTGCCAGTAGCAACCACGTCTGATAGGTGCGCGGCCCTTATGTTGGCCGCACCTCGATGCGGGACGGTCCAGACGGCGCTAAGGCGCCCGCAGAACGGAGAGACGATGTCGGATGAAAACACGCAGAACGCTGAAGTCCGCGAGGTCGATGAGCAACTCATCATGTGCTACATCTCTAAGCAGATGGTGCCGATCTCGGAGACCGTTGAAGTGAACTACGGCGGCAATAAGAAGTATCGCGTTCTTCCGAAGTTCGTGAAGTATTCAGCGCCGGCGTAACTCGCCCGCGCCTATGGGCGCCTCGAAGACGGCGATCCACCGCAAGGTTGGGTCGCCGTCTTCGTTTTTGTGCTGTGCGGCGCGGGCCTTGTTCGCCGCAACGCTAGTGTCGAGCGGCAAGGCAGTGGCAAGTCTACGCCGCAGCGTGCCCGTGGTGGTCTCAGCGATCGCTTAGCTTGGGCATCCCGCTGACGGAGCGGTGCAGCCGTGTTGGCTCGTGGAGCCCTTCTCGCGAGATGTCCGCTCGCCGCTTGTCGCGGGCTGCCGTTATCTGGGGGCTGAAAGATCAACGAGGATCCTCTTTGATCCGGTTTTGACCACAAGTCACTGAACGGACGTCACTGGTTTCATCTTCTCTGCGTAGAAGCTGGTGATCCTAGTGGATCCACATCCCTTTTCCCCAGCTGTTGAATCTTATGTGGACGGATGTGCGTAAGTGTACGGAATGAGCGGGGAATCAGCGTATGTCTGCTAGGTGCATACATAAGTGATCTGGAAGTCACTGAGAATGAAACAGAAATTCACTTATGTAACCCGACAACAGTCTTGTCAGCGCCCGCCGAGACGGGCACAATTGCATGCACGTTGAACCCGGCTAGTACGTTTTCGTGGATCTTGATGTGATTCTATGGATCACTAGGGATCGAAAGCAGGCCGCAACAACGCTGCGCTGCAACCCGTTCGCTACCCTGCGAATGGACGCGGGGTGAGCCCGTGGTCTGCTGTGCGATTCAATCTCTCCGTTTCACTTTCGGGATCATGCGCTTCTCTGGACGCGAACGACATACGGTCGACGCAAAGGGCCGGCTCTCTATGCCGCTCCGGTTCAGGGAGACTGTGTTTGAGCACGCCAAGGCAAAGGACGCGTCTACGCTCGTCCTCGTGCCATGGTTTGACGAATGCATTCGCGTGTTCCCCAAGACGACCTGGGCAGAGCGATTGAATCACATGGAGGCACAACTCGAGCACGTCGACTCCTTCGGATATTCCGAAGAAGAGAGCGACTTGCGGAGGCTCATCTTCGGGATGGCGACCCCGGTGCAAATGGACGGTCATGGACGAATTGTCCTGCCTGTTGATTTGCGTGAGGTCGCTCAAATCGAGCGGGACTTGTACTGGGTCGGGATCGGGAGCTGTCTAGAACTCTGGAACCCCGACCGACTCACCACCCAACTCGGAGGAGACCGCGCGCGCACACTGCGCAAGCGGCTCAGCGAGCTGGGTACACGGCACAAGACCACGGCTCTACCCGAAGAAACCCCGAACAGCGCAGGCATGGAGGATTCCCCCTAGCCGCTGCTCATCGTGCCTGATTTTCACCACATCTCCGTTCTACCCGCCGCTACGCGTGACGCACTCTCGCTTCGCGCTGGAGACATCTGTGCGGACTTCACGCTCGGAGGCGGTGGGCACGCTGCGGAGATGCTGGAAGCCAGCGCTCCGAATGGCGCGCTCTTCGGGTTCGACCGAGACGTGGCGGCCATAGACGCGGCCACACGTCGACTCAGCGACTTCGGGGACCGAGCGACGCTCGCGTGCCGCACCTTCTCGACGGCACTCGACGAGATCGAGGATGGCTCACTGAACGCTTGGCTCGCGGACATCGGAGTGTCGTCGCCGCAAATCGACACCCCCGAGCGAGGCTTCTCGTTCGGTCAAAACGGGCCGCTCGATATGCGCATGGGCGAGGGCCCGACCGCGGCAGAGTTCATCGATAACAGCAGCGACGAAGAACTCGCACACGCGCTGTGGGCCTACGGAGACATTCGAGCGTCACGGCGACTCTCACGTGCCATCCACGCAGCGCGCGCGGCCGGCCAGCTCGAGACCACGCGAGAACTCGCCGCGCTCTCCGAGTCCGTGCTCGGGCGCCATAGGAAGCACAACCCCGCTACGCTCGTTTTTCAGGCGATTCGCATCGCGGTCAACGACGAGCTGGGTCAACTCGAAGACTTGCTCACGCGCGGACCGAGCAAGTTAGCTGTCGGCGGTGTCGCCGCCGTCATCACCTTCCACTCAATCGAAGACCGCATGGTGAAGCGAGCGTTTCGCGCGCTCACCAAATCCGAGCCGCCGCTGCGCGGCATACCGGTGACTCTCAAAGAGCCCGAGTACGAGGTCGTCTGCAACGGCTCACCTGCGACGCCCGAAGAACTCGAAGCCAACCCACGGGCTCGGTCGGCACGATTGCGCGCGATCCGTCGCACGGCGCCCTTGGAGAATCGCGATGGATGAATCGAGGGGAAAACGACTCGCTGGCAACGGCGACATCGCGTGGGTCATCGCGATCGCGCTAGTCGTCGGGCTCGTTACCACGCTGGGTGTCGGCCACTTGCAAGGGCGACTGCACCTTCTGATGATCGGCGCAGAGCTCAACGACGCGCTCGACGACCGTCAGCGCCTGGGTGAAGACCTCTCAAACTACGAGGCAGAGTTCCAGCGGGTCACCGCGCCACAGGCGCTGCGAGAGGCGGCCGCCGAAGAGGGCCTGGTGATTCCTCAACCAAGCCAGATGCGCGAAGTGGAGGCTCCATGACGGAGAGTCGTCCAGCAGACGGTCGTTTGAGTATCGTGGTCCTGATCCTCGCGCTCGCGTTTCTCGGGTTCGTGCTCCGATCGTACCACCTGCAGGTCGCGGTGGCAGACGAGCATCTCGCCCGAGGTGACTGGCGAGTGCGGTCATCCGTCACGGTCTCGGCCCCCCGCGGCAGCATCCTCGACCGAAACGGACGTGTGCTCGCCGCCGACGTCGAGCTACGTGACGTGTTTATCGACCCGCGGCACATCATGATGCACGAGCGGGAGCACCTGCAAGAGGTCAGGGCGATCCTCAGCGAGCTCGATGACTTTGATGCCGAGCGATTCGAGCAGTGGCGAGCACAACCCGTCGAGTCACTCCCGCGCTACGTGGTCATTGCGCGCGGGCTGTCCCCCCGAGACGGCGACGAGCTTCTGCGACCGCTTCGCGATGGCAGAATCCGTGGCGTCGGTCTCACACCGAGTCACCAGCGTGTGTACCCGCTCGGCGCTCTCGCGGCCCCGGTTATCGGATTCGTGAACCGAGAGCACGCAGGTGGGGCAGGACTCGAGGGCCGATTGCACTCGCGCCTTGCTGGCGGTGAGGTCGAAGTTCCGCTGCGTGTGAACCAGTTCCGCGTCAGTATCATGGACGGCATACTTCCAGAGGCCAACGCAGCGCGGGGTGACTCTGTTACGCTCACACTCGACGCTGACATGCAGTCCGTAGCTGAGGAGTCACTTGCCCACGCTCTTGAGTACTTCGAAGCAAGTGCCGGCACCGTTGTGGCGATGGACCCCCGGACCGGAGCGATTCTGGCGATCGCGTCGCTGCCCTCGAATGACCCCGTCGACTTTAACGGTGGCCCCGAGTCACAGTGGCTGCACAGAGCCGTTGCCCACGTCTACGAACCCGGCTCGACTGCCAAAGTGTTCACCTTCGCGGCCGCTCTTGAAGAGCGTGCCGTTGGATACAACACGACGTTCGACTGCAACAATGGGGTATACATCATCGCCGGTCGCGTGAAGCGAGACCACTATTGCCATGACACAATTACGGCGTGGGAGGTGATCCGCGACTCTTCGAACATCGGGGCGATCGGTATGTCACTCCGCCTCGAAGACGACGTAATGGCCGAGCATCTTCGCGCCTTCGGGTTTGGAGAACGGCTCGGGATTGACCTGCCCGGTGAGAGTGCTGGCATCTTCCCCGCGTTGCCGTGGCGGCGCAGCACGCAACAGACGGTTTCTTATGGGTACGGGATCGGCGTTACGCCTCTGCAGCTCACCACAGCGACCGCGACGCTCGCCAACGGCGGCGTGCGCATGGATCCTTACCTCGTGTCGGAGATTCGGTCCGGTCAGGGCGATGTCCTCGAGACCTTCGAGCCCCGCGAGGTTGAGCGTGCCGTAAGTGAACGAGCGGCGCGGCTTACGGCGAGAGCAATGGAGACCGTCACGACCGAAGACGGGACCGCTAGTGCCGCAGCAATCCCAGGGTTCAGCGTCGCTGGTAAGACCGGAACCGCCTTCCTCGTGAGCCCAAACGGCGGCTACACAGATGACTACCTCTCCGCGTTCACTGGTTTCGTACCGGCCGAAGACCCTGTCATCGCGATTTCGGTGATCGTCGAACGCCCGAACCCAGATATTGGGTTCTACGGCGGTGCGGTCGCCGCGCCCGTCTTCCGAGACGTAGCCATCGAGGCCCTCGTGCGAGAGGGCT
>JBLFZA010000177.1:0-9361 GCA_047610025.1 Bradymonadia bacterium
GGGTCGATGCATTGCCACGCTGGAGCTCTCTATCCAGTACTGCAACTTGCGGACATCCGGGGCGGCCTCGAACAACAAAGACAGCCACGGCAGCACGGCTGGAGTGGCGATCAGCAGCGCGGCGAGCCCCAGGACGATGCGGTAGGCGTCTTGTGTGCGCTGGGTCAGCAGCAGCAATAGGAAGATGGCGACGGAGGCGATGCCTGCTGCCGCTGCCGCATGCGCGCTGAGCGCGAAGTTCGCGACCAAAATTGTCAGCACGACCGGCAACACGGACAGCGCGGGCCACTCCATGCGTTCGCGCCAGCGCCAGATCGCCCACCAGGCGCCGAGCACCCAGATCGTGCCAGCCTGGTTCTCAGACACCCACGGCGCCGCCAGCGGGTACCGCAGCGCGCGAACGTGACGCGGCGTAAACATGCCGTAGAGCTTCTCCGCCCCAACGATCTCGTGCGCAAGGCCGATCACGGCGAAGAGCACACAGGTCACCAGCGCGGCCGTGCTCAAGAAGCGTTCGCCCTCGCTGCGGCGTAGTCCATTGGCGAGCGCCACGATCGCAGCAGACACCCCGACGCCGACAAGCGCGCAGCGCGACGCGTGGCCTGTCGCTACGGTGCCAGAGGCGACCAAGCCCTCCCAGATGGCGAAGACGCTCTGCTCCCACGGGGAGGTGGCGAGAAAAGGCAGATAGGGCCGCAGCGCTGTGATCATCGCCACGACCAGAGGCACCCAGGCAAACGCGGGAACGACAAGCTGCCGGCCCGCCGGACGGGTCACGACGAGCACGACCAGCACAAGGACCCACGAAAGCTGCAGCACCATCGCCGCAACTGGGTGGCTACCGCCAATAACCCAAGGACCGGCGAGCATGACGACTGCCATCAGCCACAGGCTCGCTAACCCGGTCCCACTATCATTCTGTCCCGAGCGTCTCATGTAGCAGTCCCTCGGCGCGCATTCGCGGGGCTGCTTACCACCTTCATCTGCGTTCGTCTGCGACGAGGGGATGGCTGCGCACGGCGAGCGACCGGCGGGCGCGACGACAAGCACAAGAGGAGCGCCGCGAAGAACGGGATCATCGGCATGCGGTACCGCGACAGCGAGCCAAGATTCGTTGACCCAAGCCCCACCGCGACGCCGAAGATCACTACGAACGCGAAGGCGTAGCTCAAGGCTGGGCTGCCTCGAATCGCCCGCCACGAGCCAACGACACCGCGCCGACGAATCACCACGACCGTGAGCATCAGAAGCGAGAACGTCTCCAGCGAGTTGATGAATACAAGCGCGCTGGTCGCCTCAAAGGGCAGCGGACGGTACATCGCCGTGAGCAACGCAAGGGGCGCGGCGGCAATCTGCCCAGCCACCCCGGCGTTGGGGTCAACGATGCGGTACATCGTCGTCGATCGCGCGTGGTTCTGCCCGGCAGTCTGAATCGACGTGGTCGAGTCCACGATGTTCTCGATCGCAAAACGCGGTGCGATCTCACCAACGACACGAATGATCAGGAACACCGCGGCGATGCCGAGCAGCGTCATGAAAACACGCTTCGGCGTGATCGGAATCCGCACATCCGACGCGGGCCGGTGCTGCGTATAGATCCACGCAACGACCGCCATGCCCGCTGGGATCATGATGTACGGCTTAACGATCAAAACCGGGATCGACCCAAACACGACCAGCGCTACTCCCAACGCCCGCGAGCTGCCCTTAAGCAGCAGCCACGTACCGTAGAAGAGGAAGCCGAACCCGCAGAACGCGACCGTCTCTTTCAGAAGTCCGCACGACCAAAAGACGGCCGACGGAAAGAGCAGTACGCCGAACGCCAGTCGCGGGCGAAGTCGCGCCGGCAGCGAACGCGAGAGCACCAGATAGATCAGCCACTTATTGAAGAACGAGAACCACGACAGGGTCAGCGTGATGGCGAGCCGCGAGCCCTGAAACACGAACGAGAATAGCGCGGCCAACGAGTACATCGAGTGCGCACTGAGGCCCGCACCGGGGAGATCCATCGGCAGCTCCGCCGGCAGCTGCAGGAAGGTCAGTATCGTCGCTGGCAGCACGGTGGCAGGCGCAGACGCGATCAGCTCGGCGAGCCGTCCGCCGAAGCGGAAGTACGTGTCCATGTCGCCGTCGTTGCCATAAATGAAGCGCAGGATCAGCAGCTGCATGATGCCGGCTCCGCCGTGGGCGACGATCCCGAACGCGACGAAGCGACGTTCTGAGCGCGTACCGAGTCGCGCGGCGAATACAGCGATGAGCAGCCCGATCGAGAGGCTGAGCAGGACGGCGAGAATGGTCATGCGCCGGCCCCCGTGTCGGAGCCACCACGACTTGCGCTACTGTCCGAATGGCTATCACGACCGCGTGCGCTGCCCTCTAGCCCAGCACCGACCCGGGCGAAGAGCGCCTCGAATTCGTCCACCATCCGCTCCACGCCATAGCGCTCTTCGACGAACGCCCGGGCGGCTTGGCCACGGGCGTGTCGGTCGGCCGCGCTCGCGCTCAGCATGTTCAGCAGGGTTTGCTCGATAGCCTCTTCGCTCGTGTCGGCGGTCCGCCAGCCATGTGACGGCGAGATGATCAGCTCGGTCACACCATCGACGGGCGTCGCAGCGACAGGCAAGCGAGACGCCATCGCCTCAGCGAGTGCGTTCGGAGACCCCTCGAACAACGACGGCAATACAAAGACGTCAGCGGCGCGCAGCAAGTCGGGCACGTCGCTCCGCGAGCCGAGCGCGACGATCTGCCCGCTCGTCCACCGCGCGCGCGCTTGCTGCCACATCTCGGTCTCGGCGCCGTGAAAGCGCCCGGCGATGCGAAGCTGCAGGCCAGGCACCTGCGTCGCAACGCGGTCGAATGCGCGTAGGAAAGCGGGGTAGTTCTTCTGTGGGGTCAAATGCCCCACCGTCAGCAACAGCGTCTCGTCTAGTGCAACATTGAGCGCGGATCGGGTGGCAGCCCGCGCACGGTCATCAGCCGTGAACGGCGTCAGGTCGATGCCGTTGTAAATCACAACGGCTTGCGCCCGACCGAGAAGCCCCGCGTCTACCGCGGTGCGCGCGACATGAGCAGAATTGAAAACCGTCGTCGTTGGGATGCGACCGGCGGCGCGCAGAAAGCGTGCCCGCAACGAGCCGGCGGCGACCGCGTTTCGAACGCTGAACACAATGCCAGCTCGCGGGCACGCCAGCTGAACGGTGCGCACCGCTACGATTGCTGTTGGCCCGAACGCACAGACAACATCCGGTCGTCGGTTGCGCCAAGCGGCCCCCAAACGAGCGATCGCCAGCGGATGCCCTCTGCGCAATCCCGTGGCGAATTCATGACAGCGCACGTCGGCGGCAGCGAGCTCGTCGGCCCACTCTTGCCCGGAGGCAAGGTTCCAGATTTCGACCTCGTGACCACGCCCACGCAGCCCGTGGCAAAGTCGCACAATCTGCGTCTCTGCCCCGCCTCGGGTCATGTTGGATGCCACGATGGCGATTCTCATGCGTCCTCGTGTCGCATCTGGGGTTGCCACCTTCTGTACCCGGACACCGTACCCCAGAGCATCAATCCTATCCAGACGATATAGAAGACGAAGTACGCGATGCCGGCGCCCTGAAGCCCGTAGCGCGAGAGCAGCGGACTCAGCAGCAAGAAGTAGGCGATGGTCGCACCGATGTTGCTCACCAGAAGCCAGCGAGAGCGGCCGAGTGCGAGCACAGCGGGGGACACCGCGAGCGCTGCCAAGCCCATGCAGATGGCGCCCGCGTACCAAACCAGCACGCCGTACGCCGGCACGTACGATGCTCCGAAGAGCGTGCCGAGCCCCCACTCACCGAGGAAGTAGACGCCGAACCAACCGCCAACGGCGATGCACAGCGACAGGCTCGTCGTCATCAACAGGTTGCGTACAAACGCCTTGCGCCGCCCCACGGCAACGTCAGCGGCAAGGTCCGGGAAGAGCACCTGATACAAGGGGTCCTGAAGTTGACCGAGCACCAACGCCGCCTGTCGCGCGGTCTTGTACAAGCCGAGCGCAGCTTCGCCGAGCGCGCCGCCGACGATGATCAGGTCGAGGCGCTTCGACAGAGAGCGCACGGCCGTCGCGGCGTTCACTTCGAGACAGTAGCCCAGAATGCCCGGGTGCTCGTCGGAGACGCCGCGAACGCCCACTTCGTGGGGCCACGGATAGCCGCCACGGCGATACTCGAGCGCGCCGAGTACGAAGAGCGACGAGAAGTTGATGAGGTCCGCCACCATCCAAGCGATCAGAAAGCCGATCGGCTCGGCCCCCAGGAGTGAGCACATGCAAACGAGGAAGAGCTTGAACATCGCTGTGCCAGCCTTGTGGGCGGCCAGGATCTTGAACTTCTTGTGCATACGGAACATCGCCAAGGGCACGCCCTGGAGATTGAAGAGATACACCACCGAATACGCGCCCGTCGCGAGGATGAAGGGCGTGTCCCACTCCACCAGGTGGGACGCAGGCCAGAGCAGCGCCAGGCCTAGCCCGCAGGCAACGATTGCACTGATGACATCGAGGCGTAGCGCGTAGGCGGCGACACGCGCCAACCCTTGCTTGTCGCCCCGCTCGAGCGCACCGCTGCCAAATCGCACCAGCGTGCGCCAGCTCTGGAAGTTCACCAGGCCGTCGATGCTCTGCACATACGCCTGCACCAATACGATGCGGCCTAGGCCAGACGGCTCAAGCGCGCGCGTAATGACGATTGTCGTCAGCAGGCCGAACACCGAGCCCACCGCGTTGCCGCCGAGCAGCACTGCTGCGTGGCGAATGACACGACGGTAGAGCGTCAGCAAGATGGCGCGCGCTCTCACGAGGAGCGAGGGCCGGCCGCCGTGCTGGGGTTCGTTGCTCATGCGTGGGCGCAGCGCCGAGCGCTAGATGCGCACTCCGACTCGTCGCACCGCGCGGGCAGCGACGCGGCGGAGAATCGACTCGCCGAGCCAGCGCGCTGCGTCTTCACGACGCGGTGGCGTCGGTAAGCGGTTCGCCCACGCTTCGGGGTCACGTACGCCCACAGCAACCACGTACGTCGCCGCGTTGCGATGGTTGTTTGCCGACACGTAGATCATCGTCAGGCCGCGGCGCTTCATCGCCTCTTCAGCCCACGTCGGCGTAAAGCGCCAGTAGTCCTTCCAACTATCCGATTCGTGCTGCACTTGTGCGAAGGGCACGATGACAACGAGCGCATCGCTCGTCATCTTGCAGAGATTGTCGAAGGCCTTCTCGACTTCGTAGATGTGCTCGAGCGTCGTGTGGTTGAACACGAGGTCGAACGCGCCTTCGAGCTCTTCGGGCAGCTCAGCGGTGAGGTCGAGCAGGACTTCTTCCTGCAGGCCCTGGTAGCCGCGGTGACCGGAAAAATTGGAGATATGGTAGTGATCGACGTTGGGGAAGTACGTGCGGTAGTGACCGCCGTCCTTGTCCTCGTCCTTCCACGCCGAGACGTTGATCGCTCGGCCTGTGAACGCGCCACCGAGCCGTCGGAGCTCTTCGTTGGACCACAGCCGCGCGAGTCGAAACTTTCTGTCGGTCAGCAGACGTTGAAGTCGGTTCACTCTCAGATCCTGTTCAAAGCAAGTCGCGGGCGATGACTCGTTCCGCGCGAATGTTCCACGTGTAGTGCTCTTCGAAGTCGCGCTTGGCTTGCGCCCCGAGGGCCAGTCGCCGCTTCGGGTCGTCGATCAGTTCGTCGAGCGCAGTCGCCCAGTCGTCGACGTGCCCCGTCGGCACCAGGCTGGCGTTCTGGTCGTTCAAGACCTCGCGCAGCACAGGCATGCCGGTGCACATGATCGTCTTGCCCGCCGACATGTATTCGAAAATCTTAAGAGGCGACATCCAACGAGATGTATCGCCGCCGCCGCCATGGGTCGTCACCTTCTTCTGGAAGGGCGCCACCAAGATGTCGAAGCGTGCGTAGTAGTTCGACACCTGCACGTGCGGCACATGGCCGTGGCAGTGGGTGTTCTCCGTGATGCCCGCTTGCTTCAGCTCGGCGATGGCTTCCGGGGAGCCGCCTACGAGGTGAAAGTCCACCTGTGGGTAACGCTCAGCGAGACCTGTCACGACCTCAACGCCTCGCCCAGGGTAGAGCCCACCCACGTAGCCGACCTGCAACGCGCGTTCTCGGCCTGGCCACGGCGACTTGGGCGCGTCCATCGAGATGGGCGTCGCCGCGTCGTGCGCAACGATCGTCTTCTCCCGCGTGAGGCTGGGGTAGGCGGCGAGGTAGTCGTTGCGCAGCGCGTCCGAGATGCAGACCAAGTACGCAAAGTTCGGCAATCGGAAGAGCAACTTACGTGCGCGAATGTCCGAGGCGCGCGAGGGCATCGAGTGTGCCTCGTGAACCAGCGGAACGCCCAACGCAGAGAGCCCCAACAGGAAGCGAACCCGACGCGAGTAGAGCATGTCGAAGCGGTGCTTCGCGTAGGTGCTCATCAGCTGCCGCGCCATGACGAGGCCTGGGCGAATTGGCCAGCCTCCGACCAGCGGCGTGCGCTGAAGCTCGAAGGTACGTGCAACGCCGTAGTGCTCGTAGGGGTCGCGTTGCATCTCGCCTTCGGTCGCGAAGAGCGTGACGTCATGCCCCGTCGCCGCGAACGCTTCGGCCATGTGCATCACCTGCACACCGTTTGCGGCATTGGAAGGGAGTATCGAGCTAGTGAAGAAGCCGATCCGCATCTGGTACTGGCAACAGTGGCCTAGAGGGCTGATGAGCGCGGTGTCTGCCACAACGATTGGGCCCGCACAATACAAGGATCTCGAGACTCACGAGCCCGATTCGCACTCAGCGCGCGAGCATTTCCTCGTACACCTCGCGGGTTTGCCGCCAGATCGACTCAGGCTCGAACGCGCGCAACACCCACTCTCGGCCCACCTTGCCAAAGCGGGCGCGCATAAGCTCATCGCGAAGCAAGATCTCGAGCGCCTCCTGCAACCGCGCCGCATCGCGCACCGGCACCAGGATCGCGCTCTCGCCCTCACGTGTTGCCTCCACGCAGCCGGGAATCGTCGACGCGACCACCGCGAGGCCCATCGCCTGCGCCTCGAGCAATACGTTCGGCACGCCCTCGCGATAGGAGGGCAACGCGAGCACATCCATCGCCGAATAGAGGCTGGTCATGCCGTCCATCATCTTGTCGCAGAGGGTCACGCTGCTGTTCTCGCGCAGTATGCGGCGCGTCTTCTCCGGCACAGGGTCTCTCTCTTCAAACGGCCCCACCACAAGAAGGTGCGCCTTGGGCAGCGACGCCGAGATCCCCTCCCACGCCTCGGCGAGCTCATTGACGCCCTTGTCCCCAACGAGGCGCCCGACGAAGCCCACCACCACCGCATCTTGCGGAATGCCGAGCGACTTACGCACCTCATTGCGCGTGCCCTTGGGCACCTTTGCGGGGTTAAAGCGCTCGCGTGCATCAACGCCGTTCGACGATCCGTGGCCGAGCACCTGAATCTTGTTCGGGCCCACAATGCGTTCGGCGATGGCGAGGTCGCGGATGCCGGCGCTGACGCAGAGCACGCGGTGCGCGAAGGCGCAGGACACCCGCTCGGTGTTCATTAAGACGTGCCGCATAGTGCCGGTCGCCGTCTCAAAGGGCAGGCCCTTGATGTGGTAAATGCGGTTCGGCACCCGCGCCGCTGCTGCTGCCGTCGTGCCGAGCAGCCCGCCCTTTGGGGTGTTGGCGTGTACGATGTCTGGGGCCAAGCGTCGCAGCACCCGGGTGAGCCGCGCGAGCGTTGCCGCGTCACGCACAGGCGTCACGCTGCGCGCCATCTCCACGCCCATTGTCTCGACTCCGTTGGC
Organism: Bradymonadia bacterium; assembly: GCA_047610025.1. Taxonomy (GTDB): domain Bacteria; phylum Myxococcota_A; class Bradymonadia; order REDH01; family REDH01; genus JBLFZA01. The sequence goes on from JBLFZA010000177.1 coordinate 7,812, forward strand.
CTCGCCGAACGCGCGGAGCTCCTCGCCGGGAGACGAGAGCACGGTCACCTCGAAGCCCGCGTCGCGCATGTAGCCCACTTGCCCCGCGAGAAAGCGGAGGGACGCGGGCACAGTGGTGACTTGAACGATGCGGGGCATGCTGAGGGGTTTGGGCTGAAGGCCCGCCGCTTCTGCCGAATGTGTGGGATTCGCGCAATAGGGGGTGACGGGAGCGTCACCCCACCGGTCTTCGACTTGCTCGAGTCGCTCCTTCTCGCCTACGCTTCGACGCAGCAGAGTACAGGAGGCGAAATGAGATGCGGTCCGACCCAGAGAGGCAACGTGACAGAGAAAGGCCTAGGTCGGTGCGCGTGGCTGCTTTCAGCGGCACTCGCCACAGGCGCCTGCGGTGGAGAGCGCGCGGGCGGGGCCGCGGCGGACTTCTCAGATATTGTAGAGACCGTCGGCACAGACGCGGCGCGTGACGCGGAACTCGACGCCGACATCACACAAGACGCAAGCCCCGACGCCGAGGTCTCAACCGACGCCGATGTCACGGATTCGCCGGACATCGAAGAGGTGTTCGACCCGAGCACCTTGGTCGACCTCTCGCAGATCCCCATGGATCCTGCGTGCGCGAACGGCGTCTGGGTACCGACTCCGTCATGGCCGCCGACGGGCTTCCGCGAGAATTTCTGGGGGGATTGGACGATTGAGTTCCAGCTCCCGCCGACCGGCGGCGTGGTATGCGGCGACGGCTTTCGGATGTTTATCCCGGCACGAGAGAGCCGCTCGCCGCGGGCGTTCACTGTGCGTGCGCAGCGCGATGTGCCCTACGGCGCAGGTGACAGTCTCTTCTATAGTATTGAGTATCTTGCCGACGCGGTGCGCTATCCCCCACCCTCGGAGTCTATACTGGTTGTGGACGTTGGCCGGACGCCGGGCGTCACCGCGGCCGGGGATGCGGCGCGCATCTTCGCGAAGCGCCTCTTTGCGAACTCGGATCCCGCCGAAGATGTGCCCATCTTTCACCTTGAAGAGACCGATTTCGGGTGGCGGATCTACCTCGAGTGGTTCCACTTCTTGTCGTTCGGGCGCGATCGGCCAAGCCCGCTTTGCGGGAACGGGGTACGCGACCCCGACGAAGAGTGCGACCCGCTCTTGCCCTCGAACGACGACCGGGAAGACAACTCGGCGGCGCTCTGTAGCGGGCGCTGCGAGACGAGATTCAACGCCTACTGCAATGACACGGGGTGCTTTGATGGATTTCTACTACAGGAAGAGTGCGAGAGGCCGACGACCTACTGTTGGGAGCGGCTAGAAAGCGCTGGCATCTATGGGTGTGGCGGCCGCCCAGTGCGGGACGGTCAAGAATGTGACATCGACGACCCTAGCCTTCGCCCCCGCCTGCTCACGGGCATAGACGATGGCAGGAGTGTGGGGGTCTGTCGCGGCGGCGAGTGCGTACCGGAGCAAGGCACCGAGTGTGAGAGCTGTGAACTTGAAGGCTCGTGGTATGGGAACCACTCCCCTGTTCGGCTAGTGGACGGCGCGTGCCGAGAAGCGTATGC
>JBLFZA010000178.1:0-9278 GCA_047610025.1 Bradymonadia bacterium
CACGTGCTGGCGTCGAAAGCGTGGAAGGACGGGCTGCTCGACGACTTGGTGATGCACGCCAACGTCCCCCCGTTCAAAGAAGCGATGGCGGAAGACAATCTTGTACGCCACGACTCGCGGCTCGAAGGGTACGCGAAGCTGCGACCGGCGTTTGACCGGAGCCACGGCACGATCACAGCAGCCAACGCCTCGCCCCTCACGGACGGCGCCGCCGCCGTCCTGATGATGAGCGAGACCCGAGCGAAGGAGCTCGGCCTCGAGCCGCTCGGCTACCTCCGCTCGTCAGCCTTCACCGCCATCGACGTGAAGCGCGATATGCTGATGGGACCTTCGTACGCGTCACCGCTCGCGATGGACCGCGCTGGCATCACGCTGAAGGACCTCACGCTCATCGATATGCACGAGGCGTTCGCCGCTCAGGTGCTGGCAAACGTGAAGATGTTCGCGAGCAAAGAGTTTGCGAAGGACAAGCTGAACCGCAGCAAGCCGATTGGCGAAATCGATATGGACACATTCAACGTCTGGGGCGGATCGATCGCGTTCGGTCACCCCTTCGCGGCGACCGGCGCACGTATGATTTCGCAAACCTTGGCTGAACTCCGCCGTCGCGGCGGAGGACTAGCGCTGACCACGGCGTGTGCTGCCGGTGGGCTTGGCGCCGCAATGATCCTGGAGGTCGACTAATGGCTACCCGTAACAAGAAGTCGAGCAACCCTCTTTCGCTCTCGGTTCGTCCGGACGGCGTCGCGGTTGTGACGATCGACGTGGTTGGCGAGGCTCAGAACACCCTCCGCGGTGAGTTCACGCCGGCGTTCAATGACATTCAAGACCAGATCGCCGGCGCGGACGACGTTCGCGCTGTCGTGATCATTAGCGGTAAGAAGGGCTCGTTTGTCGCGGGTGCGGATATCGAGATGCTGCGGGCCGCGAAGACCAAAGAAGAGGTCACCGCCCTCTCCACAGAAGGTCAGGAAGCGTTCGCGCGACTCGCTGCGTCTCCGGTACCGGTTGTTGCGGCCATTGACGGCGCATGCTTGGGCGGCGGCCTGGAGCTCGCCCTCGCCTGCTCGGCGCGTGTCGCCACCGACGAACGACACACCAAACTCGGGCTCCCCGAGGTCATGCTTGGCCTCTTGCCAGGCGCAGGCGGAACGCAGCGCCTGCCGCGCCTTGTCGGTATCGCGAGCGCGCTCGACCTCATGCTCACTGGGAAGCAACTCAACGGCAAGCGGGCCAAGAAGCTTGGCCTCGTCAACGACGTCGTGCCTGCGTCCATCCTGCTCGAGACGGCTGCGAAGCTTGCCCTCAAGCTCGCGGACCAGAAGCCGCGCGCCACGCCGCCGGCGAAGCGCGTCGCCAACGTGTTCGGTTCGCTCACCAACGCGACAGATCTACAGCGCCTCGCGCTTGAGGAGAACCCGATCGGGCGTCGCGTGCTCTTCTCGCAAGCGCGCAAGCAGCTGCTGTCGAAGAGCCGCGGAAACTACCCGGCCCCCGAGTACATCATCGATGTCGTCGAGACGGGATACGAAGAAGGCGTCGCCGCCGGCTATGCGGCAGAGGCGAAGAAGTTCGGCGAGCTCGCGATGACCAACGAGGCGACGGGCCTGATGAGCCTGTTCTTCGGCATCACCGGCCTCAAGAAAGACTCGGGCGTCGACAGCGAGGTGGCGCCTCGCGAGCTCTCGCGGATCGGCGTGCTGGGTGCTGGGCTTATGGGCGCCGGCATCGCGTTCGTCACCGTCGATAAAGCAAACATCGACGTGCGTCTGAAGGATCGAGACGACGAGGGGCTGACTCGCGGGCTGTCTACCGTCAACGACATCTACATGAAGCGCGTGAAGCGTCGTCGCATGTCGCGCACGGATGCGACGCGCGCCATGAATCGCATCACCACCACGACGGACTACAGCGGGTTCGCGTCGAGCGACATCGTCATTGAAGCGGTGTTTGAGGACCTCGGTCTCAAGCATCGCGTGCTCGCCGAAGTCGAGGCGGCAACCAACGCAAACACCATCTTCGCGAGCAACACGTCGTCGATCCCGATCTCCCGAATCGCGGAAGGGGCGAAACGCCCCGAAAACGTGATCGGCATGCACTACTTCTCGCCGGTCGATAAGATGCAGCTGCTCGAGGTCATCGTGACCCCGCAGACCTCGGACGAGGTCACGGCGACGGTGGTGAAGCTCGGCAAGGACCAAGGCAAGCACGTCATCGTGGTGCAGGACGGCGTCGGGTTTTACACCAGCCGCATCTTAGCCCCATACATGAACGAGGCGGCCTTCGTGATCAGCGAAGGCGTCCCCATCGATGTCGTCGACGAAGCTCTGATGGACTGGGGCTACCCCGTCGGGCCTGTGACCTTGCTCGACGAGGTCGGCATCGATGTCGCTGCGAAGATCGGGCCGATCATGGTCGAGGCCTTTGGCGATCGCATGGCACCTCCCGGCGCGGCCGATGCACTGGTGGCGGACGGACGGCTTGGCCGGAAGTCGAAGCGCGGCTTCTACCGCTACGACGTGAAAGCGAAGAAGGGAAAGAAGCCCGTCGACGAGAGCGTCTACGAGCTGCTCGGCATTACGCCGAACAAGTCGATGGATGGCATTGAGATCGCAGAGCGCTGCGGCCTGCTGATGGTCAACGAGGCGGCGCTGTGCCTTCAAGAGGGCATTCTTCGCTCGCCGCGCGATGGTGATATCGGCGCTGTTTTCGGCTTGGGCTTCCCGCCCTTCACCGGCGGCCCGTTCCGCTACGTGGATCAAGTCGGAGCCGCGTGGGTGGTGAAGCGCCTCGAAGAGCTCCGCGCGCAGTATGGCGATCGGTTCGCGCCGGCCGAAAATCTGGTCGAGATGGCGAAGAGCGGAGCCACGTTCTACTGAGTGCGCGTTCGCCAAACCGCTACACGCGAACGAACCAAGGGATGGCGAGTAGCAGCAGCGACAGGACGACGAGCACACCGAGATGGCCGACAACCATCGGCAGGATGCAGACGAGCAGCCCGGCGATAGTCGCGGCAATCTTCTTCCCGCGCCACCCGTACAGGAGGTAGGCGGAGCCGAAGAGCCCGAGCCCGAACTGAACCAACATCACCGTCCCAGCATCCATCGCTATTCTCGCAGTCTAGGGCTCGTGACGGTCCTCGCCCCCAAAGCGTAGCCAGTCTACCGGGCGCCGCAACTCTGGCGAACCTGCGCTTGCGCACTTGGGGGGCGATGCGCTCCGGCGAGCGCCCGACGCCGGCGCCGCGAGTGGCTAACGCTGCGGCAACGCGCACCCGTCGAACAATTGCGATGGGTACCCTAGAGATGTAGGTTCAGCGCTGCTCTCATCCGACAAAATTGTGCACTACCGTATCGCCATTATCCTGACCGCGTCCGCTCTCGGCCTCCTCTTGGGAGTGCCATACGGATTGTACGCTTGGGCGGACAGCGCGCTCGATACAGAGCCGTGCGCGACGGGCGTCGAGCAGGCTCCGCAGGAGTCGTTCTATCAGGCGGTCGCCGTGCTCGACGCGGTGAGCATCCTGCCGTGGTTTGCCGACCTCGCGAGTGTGCGAAGCGCTCGTGCGTCAACCCACTGCTTGGTGGTGTACCAAGACGCCTGCGATGTGCCGCGAGACGAAGCCGTTGCGGCAGCTCACGCCGCGCTCGCTAGCCGACTCGGGGTCAGCGATGCCGCCAGCGCGCTGGCGGCCGAGGCCAATGGACTGAGCGCCGACGCTGATAGTGACGCTAATGGCAATGGCACAGGGGCAAGCGCCAGCGCTGAAGGCGATGCCATGAATCGCGACACAGATTGGCGGCACCACATTTCTGCGGACGCGGTTGAGACACTCTGCGGTGGCTGGCAGGACTGGCGTGTTTGGCTTGATGAAGCAGGCCTCGACGCGAGCGCTGCTTGCCCTATCTGCACTTGACTGTTCTCGGCTACGGGGCGCGCCGAGGCGCGACCGGCCCCCGACCGAAGCGGTCGGGCTGGACAGCGCGCTCCAGCGGGCAATAGCGTGACGTACACCCTCTTCAACGAGCAGGTCCCGATGGAGACGACGCCCGGCGGCTGGACCATCATCGATCGCGACGCGGGAGTGCTTGCGCTGACCTACCGCGTCGCAGGCGCTGGTCGCTCGACATGTTTCGCTGCGCGAATGCCGAACGGCGAGATGCTCATCGTGAGCCCAGCGGTCGGTCTCGGCGACGTCGCAGCGAGCGAGCTGGAGCGCTTCGGCCCCGTGGGCGCCCTCGTGGCAAACAACGGGTTCCACCATTTGGGGCAAGCCGCGTGGCGAACACGATACCCACAGGCCCGCACGTTCGCGCCGGCAGAGGCGATGGCGCGAATCGCGAAGAAGAGCGAGGTGAAGCTCGCGTTCGAACCGCTCGATGCGCTGCGCCCCCTGCTCGGCGACAGCCTGGGAGTCCGCGAAGTCCCGAACACCAAGTGTGGGGAGTGCTGGTTCTGGGTCCACACGAGCAATGGGTGGGCCTGGTACCTATCCGACGTGCTGGCCAACATGCCGCGGCTGCCGAAACCCCTTCCGCTGCGCTTGCTCTTCAGTCTCAGCAAGAGCGCGCCCGGCTACCGCGTGTTTAATCTCGCCATGAAGTTCGTGGTGAAAGACAAGAAGGCGACCCTCCGGCTGCTACGAGAGGACCTCCTGGCGCGCCCGCCCCAAGTTATGGTGCCTGCGCATGGCGACTTGCTCATCGGCGATGACCTCTTCGAGAGAACGAACGCGTTGCTGAATGGGTATCTTTAGCGCTCGAATGGCGGCATCTTCGGGCAGTCTGGGGTGGCAAAAGGGCAGCCGTTGCGCACTGGCGCGTCGCACGTTAGAACGCCGCCGCGGGCCAGAACGGCGCCCGCGGTTACCTAGTTCACCATCGAGGCCAGGGCATGAGCACGCGCACCGAATCCGATTCTATGGGCACCATCGAGGTCGAGAACGACCGCTACTGGGGAGCTCAGACGCAGCGCTCGCTGCAGAACTTCGAGATCGGCGAGATTCGCTTCACGAGGCCGATGATTCGCGCGTACGGCATCCTCAAGCACGCGGCCGCCACGACCAACGAAGCGCTCGGCGCTCTGCCCGCTGACAAAGGCGAGCTTATCCGACGCGCCGCACAGGAAGTCATCGACGGAAAGCTCGATGACCACTTCCCGCTCGTCGTGTTCCAGACGGGCAGCGGCACTCAAACGAACATGAACTCAAACGAGGTCATCTCGAACCGCGCGATCGAGCTCGCTGGCGGACAGATGGGCTCCAAGAGCCCCGTGCACCCAAACGATGACGTCAACAAGGCGCAGTCGTCTAACGACACATTCCCGACGGCCATGCACATCGCCGCTGCGTGCGAGATTCAAGAGTACTTGATCCCTCGCCTGACCGGCCTCCGGGACACTCTGGGCGACAAGGCGAAGGACTTCGCAGACATCGTGAAGATCGGCAGGACCCACTTGCAGGACGCCACCCCGATCACGCTCGGCCAGGAGATCTCCGGCTGGGTCGCGCAACTCGACCAGGGCATCGCGCGCATCGAGGCCACGCTGCCTGGCCTCTTCGAACTCGCGCTAGGCGGGACAGCGGTTGGCACCGGGCTCAACACTCACCCTGATTATGCCGCGCACGTTGCGAACGAAATCGCTACGCTCACCGGTCACCCCTTCGTGACCGCGCCGAACAAGTTCGAGCAGTTGGCGGCCCATGATGCCGTCGCGTTCGCATCCGCCGCCGTGCGAAACGTCGCTGGCGCGCTGATGAAGATCGCGAACGACGTGCGCTGGCTAGCGTCCGGCCCTCGATGCGGCTTCGGAGAGCTGCGGATCCCCGAGAACGAGCCCGGCAGCTCGATCATGCCGGGCAAGGTGAACCCGACGCAGGCCGAAGCGCTAACGATGGTCGTGGCGCAGGTCTACGGGAACGATGCGGCGGTCGCGTTTGCGGCGAGCCAGGGCAACTTCGAGTTGAACGTCTACAAACCTGTGATGATCCACAACCTGCTGGAATCGATTCGCTTGGTTGCCGATGGCGCCGACAGCTTCCGGAAGAACTGTGCGGCTGGCATCGAGCCCAACCGGGACCGCATCGAAGCGCTGCTGCACGGGTCTCTCATGCTCGTCACGGCGCTCAACACGCACATCGGCTACGACAACGCGGCCAAGATCGCGAAGACGGCGTACAAGCAGAACACGACGCTGAAAGAAGCCGCCGTTTCGCTGGGGCTCCTCACCGCCGAGCAGTTCGAAGAGTGGGTCGATCCGAATACGATGGTGGGGCCGAGGTCCTAGCCGAGGTCCTAGCCGCTAGCATACGCCCGGGCTCTCTGGGCCCGGCGGCTCTTCGTGGCAACGACGTCCAATCAAACACGGGCGCGTAGCGTCTGATTGCGCCTCAACAAGTCGGCCCGATGCGACGTAGGGCAATGATACACCAGCTGAGTTTTGTTCGCAGTGACACAAGTGCACAAAATCGTGTCAGACCACACGCCAACGCGTGTCGTGCTGATCGAGGACCGGCCCGCGCAAGCGTTCGAGGTACTCAAAGCTCTTCGCCCGATCGGCTCTGTCTTTGGACAACGAGTCGACCGCGAGAAACAGTTCGTTCGCACACTTCAGACCGGCGTTTGGGCAGCGGTCGTCATCGGCTCCGCTTCGGTCCGCGCAGCCTGTCGCTGGCTCGCAGTCGATGAGCTTCAGAGTCGCAACATCCCCACGCTCGTCGTGCTCGATGCAGCCGCGTGGACCCCTGGCCTCCGCATCGAAGGCGCCAGCGCGGTGATCTCGAGCGCGACGCTGTCGGATCTCGCTCGCGAAGTGTCAGAGATGATCCGGCTGGCGGAGATGACCCGTCGACTCGTGCAAACTCGAGTGCAGCTTGAGCAGCTCCAGAATCTCGTCTCGGCCATCAGCACGATGCTGCCCGTCTCGGTGTTCTCCTGGCCCCTCGCTGAGGAGAACGTCGTCTTCACGCCGTCGCTCGGGGACTTGGTGAACGACCCCAAAATCCGTGCCCTGACAAAGGGCGTCGAGCTCTTCGACTTCCTGCATGCAGAGGACGTGAACCGAGTCAGCGCTGCGGTCGGGACGGTGCTCACCGGCGAGGCCGGACAAGTCGAGATGTCGTTGCGGCTCATCGTGACCGACGGGCGCATCGTGCGTTTGCGAGTGAGGGTCATCGCGTGCCCTGATTCGAGCGGCCGCGTCACAAAGCTCTCGGGAGCCGTCACCTACGACGGTCTGCGGGCGCCAGAGGTCAAGACCGAGCGGGTCGCCCCCGGTCTCAATCCGTCTGCACGCCGCACCAATCGACTCAGTGCGCAGCAGCTCGCCCCGGCTGACCGCACGCGCGTGATGCTCGTTGAGGACGAAGACCTCGTACGCCGGCTTGCGGTCATGGTTCTCACGGACGATGGATTCGAAGTCGACGCCTTCGAAGATGCGGCCAGCGCCCTAGAGGCATGGGACAGACATCAGCCGCCCCATCTGCTTCTGACCGACATCGTCATGCCCGGTATGAGTGGGCCACAATTCGTTGCGACCGTGCGCGCCGAGGTGCCCAGCCAGCCGGTGCTCTACATGTCCGGGTTCTCGCCGGACGACCTTCTGGCGCAAGGGGTCGACGCTGACCACGCGAATGTCCTGCACAAGCCCTACACGGCGTCTGAGCTATCCCAACGGGTACGGGCAGCCGTGGACGCGGCATAACGCCCGCATCGCGTGGGCGTCGCTGTCAACGCGCTAGAGCTTGATGTCGCCCTTATCAAGCATCACCCAGAATGCATGAATGACGCCGGGCAACCCACCGAACATCGTTAGCAAGATGTTGAGCCAGAAGTGCATCCCGAAGCCGACCGTCAGAAAGACGGCGACAGGGGGAACGAAGAGGCCGAGGACTACGCGGAGAATGTTCATCGTTGGGGTCTGTGTGGGGTCAATGCGTAAGCGCGAACCTCAAACCTGAGCACCACGACGCCGAATTCAAGCGATAGCTCCTCGGGGCAGCGCCGTCGTGAGCCAATCCTGAGCCAGTCGTGGGCCGGCCTCGGCGTTCTCACCACGATGGCTACTGCTCGGGCGTCATCGGGCCGTCTCCTCCGAATTGTTCGCGCTGCTCGGCGGTCAGCGTGCGGGTTCGAGCGATGTCCGCCAGCACGCGCTGCCCGTCTGTCGGTGTGCGCTCGAACGTCGCGCGATCCACCGAGAACAAACCGAACTTCGGGCCCCACCCCTCTGCCCACTCGTAGTTGTCCATCAACGTCCAGTGGTAGTAGCCGCGCACGTCGACGCCAGCATCCTTGGCCCGCTGAATCTGCTCCAGCGTGCGGACGATGTTCTCCGCCCGGCGTGCTCCCACCTCGGTCGCGATCCCTCCCTCCGTGACGGTCAGAGGCAGTGTAGGAAAGATCTCGTGCAGCTCGATCATCACATTGTACCAACCCGGCGCGTAGAATTCGTACCCCATCTCCTCAACATAGAAGGTCTCGTCCTCCGGTGGCAGGCAAGAACCGAAGTCGTAAGGCGGGAAGCAGAAGGTCAGGTCCAGCGGCAGAACGACCCCCACTTCGGCGGTAACGCCCGCGCGGAAGTAATACTGGATACCCATCCAATCGAGGGTCCCCGCCCACGCGGGCTGCGGCTCCTCTGCGTCTCCATCGAGGCCTGGGTCAAAGCGACCGTCGAGCAACGCCCGAGGGACCACCTCATGATAGAGGTAGCGGACCCGCTGCGCAGCGGCGATGTCGTCCGGGTCTTCACTTGGCGCGTTGCCGCGCGACGGGACCCAGTCCGCGATCGACAACGTCAGTCCCACGCTCGCCGCGACACCATCGCCATCGGCGTCGATTGTGTCGTTCGCCTTAATCGCCTCGTACACAGCAACATGCGCCCGCATGAAGTTGCGGAACGTCTCGATGAGCCGATCGAAGTCCGTCAGCAGCAGTGACGCGCCAGGCGGAAAGTAGCCAATGCCGTAGCTGGCGACCAAGTAGTTCACGGGTTCGTTGAGCGTGCACCACTCGTCGACCCGGTCACCGTACTCACGTGCCAAAAGCGCCGCGTGTTCTGCGAGCTCGGCGATGATCATCTGCGCGCCTTGAGGGTGCGACCATCCACAGAGGTCTTCGTCCGTCGGGCCGTCATCTGGGCAGGGTGTGCGGAAGTCGTTCGTCCACAGCGGGTTGCTGAAGTGAAACACGGTGATCATCGGCGCGATGTCGGCGGCCACGAGCGTGTCGAGCAGGTCGCTGTAATGCGCGACAGCGGTAGCGTCGACTTGGTCACGA
>JBLFZA010000179.1:0-9234 GCA_047610025.1 Bradymonadia bacterium
GGTTCAGGGCTGGTCGACGCTACCTCTTGGATCGCGCTATCGGACCGAGACTCTTCAGTCACTGAGGCGACGCCATCGGCTGGCTGAGCTGCGGCCGGGGGGTCGCTCGAGCCTTCGTCCTCGCGGGAATCGGAATTGACCGGACGACTGCGCGCCCCGGTCGCCTGCACCACTCCCTGTGGGTCGTCGTCGCTTTGTCTGGACTCTGACAGCGTCTCTCCCGCCGTCGTTGTCGTCGCGTTCTCCGCATCACCATCATCATTATCAAACAAACTCGAGTTCTGTGACCACATCGCGACGACGCCAAGCAGCGCGACGGCGAGCGCGACAGCAACGATCGCGCGCAGAACCGTGCTGCGTTCGGTGGTCGATGAGGGGGAACCGGACGGCTGCGCGAGGCGCACGGTATCGGTTTCCGGCGCGGCAATCGATCCGCCCGGTGTGAGGGTCTCCGTGGTCTCCGGCGTCTGAGCGTCGACGCGTGGCGGAGGGCCGAGCGTGGGCTCCTGTAGCGCAGCTGGTCCAAGCGTTGGCAGGAGCGTGCGATCGTCACGGGCTTCCCTGCGTGCAAGTGCGTCGGCAACCGACTGCGCCCGTTCCGAGACGGCGTCGGCATCGGCCGGTCGCTGCTGCGGATCCCTCGCGAGTAACTCGGCGACAAGCTCAGCGAGCGCCGCGGGGCAATCCGCGCGACGCTCGCGCACGTCAGGAATCTCGCCGCGCAAGTGTAGGGAGGCCGTCTCGATCGCCGTGGCCCCCTGCACCGGTTTTTGACCCGTCAGAAGCACGTAGGCGAGCACACCTAGACTGTAGAGGTCGCTCTTTGCGTCAATGGGCTGCCCTAAGACGACCTCGGGGCTCATGTACGTCGGCGTACCGACCAGCATGTTCGAGTGCGTGACGTCGTCATCGGTGCCCTCCGCGTTTTCGAACGCCTTGACGAGTCCGAAGTCGATCACGACAGGTTGCAGCCCCTGAGGCGTCGGGGACAGGATCACATTTCCCGGCTTGAGGTCGCGATGCACCACCCCTTCGCGGTGGGCAGCCGCTAGCCCAGAAGCGATCCCGCTGATCCACTCCGCAGATTCTTGCAGGGTCGGTGTTCTGGCGCGCAGCTGTGCCTTTAGCGTGTCGCCAGGGATGTACTGCATGGCCAAAAAAAGTCGCCCGTCATGTTGGCCGAAGTCAATGACTTGGACCACGTTGGGGTGGCGAACACGGCTGGCGAGACGCGCCTCGCGCTCAAAGCGCGCGCGCACATCTTCGCGTCCCTCTAGATGGGAGTGAACGAGTTTGATCGCGACATCTCGGTCGACACTGAGCTGCCGAGCTCGATAGACGTCCCCGTAGCCTCCTTGGCCGAGACGGCCGTCGATACGGAACCGAGCCGCGATGATTTGGCCGATGACTGTTTCGGACACGCTGCGGAGTGAACTGGGACACCGGAGCGCCTAGCGGCTCGGGGCTGAACGATAGGGCGAAACGCACCATAATGTCTACGCCCGCGCGCACTCGCCGCACTCGACGGCCCCACTATGGAGGCGGAGCTGGCCCAGCCGCCTCGTCACCGGCGAACGTGAAGTACAGTCCCCACTGGCCAAGCGGCAAAACGCTTGAGAGCGCGATTGATGCAGAAAAGCGCCCGTCGCTTCCTGTGAGTACCGTGCCTATCGGGACGACGAACTCGTCAACATCCGACGGGTCGCGCGGGCCGAGATGCACGGAGATCGTTCTGTCGGGCAGCGGCGCGCCACGGTCGTCGACGAGCTGTCCTTCCGCCGCAACCGGCTCGCCCCGGAAGACTCGTTCAGACGAAGAAGTGAGCGTGATGCGACTAGCTGCTCGTGCAGGAATGGGCGGCGCGTCCTCAAAGGTAACCACCTGCTGTCCCGCGATCATCTCAACTTCCGCTGTGTGAGCTCCGGGGGCCTGCTGGCTGGCGACGAGCTCCCTTAAGGTCTGCCGGTTTTCGGCTCCACGAGCCTCACCACTCGATTGGCCGCTGAACTCTCCCGCGCGGCTGTCTGCGCCGTTGGCCGACAGTGAATACTCGGTGTTGTCGCCCGATAGCGACTCAGCTGCGTCGCTCGCGCTGGCTTCCGTCGACCCCGAGTTCGCCGTCTCTGTCTCGCCGGTTCGGGTGTCGGGCGCGTTCAATTCGGGCGAGGAAGGGGAGCCGTTGATGGGGGCGAGTGCGATTGTGGCGTCTTCGGGGGAGTCGAAGGCCGCGTTCTGAGCTCCGAGAACGTCGAGTCCGTCTGAGGCGCCCCCGAGATCGAAGCGCCGCCACCCGTTCGCAAGTTCGACCTCTACGAATGCGTGCGCGTCGTTGTACAAATATCGGGCGCCGAGCCCCGCGGCGAGTGCAGTGAGGACGAAGGTCTGCGAACGGTGACGACACACGCCGATCCGCTGCATTGCGAGATCGAGGTAGGCGTTGTTACCACGAGATGACTCCGGAAAGGGTCGAGCGTCAAAGCCGCGAAACCACCGCAGTAGCGAAACGACTAACTCGACGTCCGTCTGCGCCTCACTCGCTCCTATCGCGCGCAGAACCGCCGAAGCGTCGGCGCGCAGCGCGCTTGGGGCCAGCGACGGCTGCAGCGCTCTGGGTTCGGGGAGTGGCCCGCCGAAGTACGCTCGTCGCGCAGACACAAAGTAACGCAGGTCAACGGCCCCGCTGCGATTGGCGGCGGCAAAGTAGTTCCCAGCGCCATCGCGATAGACGGTGACGTCGACACGAGGCGAGGTCTCCATAGCGTGCACTCGCATGTCAGGTGACACGCTGGGGAGTGGGATCGGAACGCCATCTCTCGCGTCGAGCACGACGCGACCCTGGAAGAACGCGTCTCCATCTTGTTCCTCGGTCAGCGGCACCTCGACGAGTTCAGTGGACGAGATATCCAGCGCCCACTCACCACCACGAAGCACCGCGCGATCCCGAGCCCCGAGCCTCTTGAACGGTGTGACCGCCGGCGAGAAGACCGCGGCGTATTGTAGCTGTCCTTCAGGACCCGTTTCGCGATCGAGGCGTACAGCGTCATCGACGCTCTCGGGGGCGTTACTTTGTCCGCCCATGCCTTCGGATGGCGACTCTGGCGCGCCGTCGGCGATCAGGCCTTCGGCGGTCGCGATCGGTGGCGCAACATCTGCGTTCTCTTGAGCCGCGACCGCACCAGGTCTGGGAAGGTCGAGCTGTCCTGCTGGGACATCGGCATCGGTCGCGCGATATTCAAAGTACTCGTGTGCAATGGGCGCCTGCGCCTGCGCAGGAAAAGCCAAAAGCGTTGCAGAGATCAGAATGTAGGCAACAATCAGCCGCATGACTCGACTACTGAGGTCATGAACTCAAAAAGGCTAGCGCGCTGTGTTTCTTCGTCCGCAAACGGGCCCGTCATTTGGCTAGATTGCCGCTTATGCAGCGTCGCTGATGTTGATTCATGCGGGATCGCAGCGGTTTTTGTGCCGGTGGCGTGGCATGAACGAGCCCACATGCTGAGCCGTCTCGCTGACGTCGCCACGACTCACGCGGCGCTGTTGGTTGTCGAGCATCAAGCGGGCGATGGGCTCGTTGAGGCGACAATCAGGACACTGCAACGGCGTGCTAATCTCCGGATTCGTTGCGTCGTGTGGCGCGACGTATCAGAATGCACTTAGCTGGCAGAGAACTCCTTACCTCGTGGGCGTGCATAGGCCGCTTACAAGGTATCGAATCCGCCGAGCTGCCGAAGGTTCTGTTCCCGCTCGCAAGCTGAGGTCGTCGTGTCTGACGAGTCGAATCACAAAACTATGATGGGACTGTCTCCGTTCAGCATCGACGACGAGCCTCGTCCTGCGGACGAAGACGAGCCTCGTCCTGCGGACGAAGACGCGCCGCCAGTGGTGTCTGTGCGAGTCGAGGAGCCTCCTCCAAAGCCGTCCAAGCCCGCCCTCGATCCAGCCCTCGATCCCGTCGCCGCTCACATTGCGGCGAAGCGGCGGGAGTTGGCATTACGGACGCAACGCCTGAACCTCGACGAGCTTGATTGGGACATTCCTGACGACAAGATGCCGCGTGCAACGCCCGGACCGGCGGGAAGTACACCGGCGTGGGATGAGAGCGAACTTGATCAGGAGATTGCCGCAGTGGAACAAGCGGCAGCGAGCGCCGCAACAGACAAAGCGGGAAGCTCTTCGCAGGTGGCGGATGATTCCGTGGCGGACGTCGAGGCGGCTCTCGAAGCCGGGAGGGAGGGAGCTGGCACGCTTCTGTTCTCGGCCGACACGATGAACAAGATGCGCGCTGCCGCGGCTGCGCAGACACTGGCACCTTCGCCGCTCAAAGCGGCGCAGCTCGAGGAAGAACTCCCTCCAGATTTGGAGGTGTCTCTGCCTGCGCCTCCGGTTTCAGGTGGCTCGCTGGCCGTCGGCGGCCCGGCAGCACCATCAGGGACGTTGATGATGTCCGCGAGCGATGCGATTGCGGCGGCGGCGGCTGTCGGGATGGCGGCGTCAGATGTGCCTAGGCTCGCAGATGATGCTCCTGCGTCATCTTACGCCAGCAAAGGCGGCGGCACGGAGTCGACCGCGATGCCTGGACCTGCGTCTGGGGATGAACACGGACCTGCCGATACTCCCCCCGGTACACCACCGGAGTCCGTCCAGCCTGCGCCTGGTGCCCAGTCGCCGATGGCCGCGCCAGCTGATGGCGTGGGGTTTGAGGGTGTTCCTCCGTCGCTGCCCGCGGGTAACGAGTTTCCGGTGGTCGCGGTCGCGATCAGCGTGACTGTGCTTCTCGTGCTTGTCGCCGTTGCGCTCATCTTTCTGACGAGGTGAGCGACGACGGCCAAACGCTCGCTGACGTCGCGGTGGGAACAACGTCGGAGTATCTCGTTGCAGAGCGCCAGAGCGACACGGGGATGGCTGGACCGAACACCTCCCACGGAGACCAAGCGGCATGGTGTCGGGGGTGTGGTGCGCGAAATCCACCGCAAATGCGATTTTGTGGGACCTGCGGTGAGCCGCTCGCGGAGAGCGACGATGCGCGCGCGGTGGCTGACCCGTTGATCGGGTTATTGGTCGGGGGGCGATATCGTATTGAGGCGCGTATCGGTAGCGGAGGAATGGGCGCCGTGTATCGTGTTATGCATGAGCAGCTCGAGAAGGCGGCTGCGATGAAGCTGCTGCACGGCGATCTGGCCCGAGACGCGTCAATGGTCCGCCGATTTGTTCGAGAGGCCAAAGCGGTCTCACGGTTGACCAACACGAATACCGTGTCCGTGTTTGACTTCGGCAAGTCTGGTGGCCTCGTCTACCTCGTGATGGAGCTGCTGACCGGTCGAGATCTCGGGCGAGTGCTTGTCGACGAAGGCCCCTTGTCAGCGACCCGAGTCGCGCGCGTGGTGGAGGGCGTTGCCGCTTCCCTGAGCGAGGCTCACAGCCTAGGCATCGTCCACCGGGACTTGAAGCCTCAGAACATCTTCTTCAATCAGCGACCAGGTGAGCTGGATGAAGTGAAGGTGCTCGACTTTGGGCTCGCGAAGATCCTGGAGACTCGCGAAGAGACGATTGGGCTCACGCAGGTGGGCACAGTGCTGGGCACACCGCACTATATGTCGCCCGAGCAAATCGAGGACCGACCCATCGATCAGCGGAGCGACATCTACAGTCTGGGCACCGTCTGTTTCCGCCTACTGACCGGCGAGCCGCCGTTCAACCATACGTCACCCATCGGCATTCTTCATCGGCACCTCATCGACGAGGTGCCGCGGATGGCCGACGCGACGCCGGCTCTTGCTGCGCTCGATCCGGTGCTGGCAAAGTCGATGTCGAAGTCGGCCGACGACCGATACGCGAGCGTCGACGAATTCGCCGCAGCGTTCGTGGCGGCGGTGGGGAAGATGTCGCACGTGGCGCACACTCCGCAGGTCATCGCGCGGCCGGACCCACACGTGGCAGAGGTGAATCGAACGCGTATCGGAACGCGTCGCGAGTTCGAGCGCTTCGAACTTCGTCTGCGGGCACAGAGACTCGGCACCCAGGGGCTTCTGTCGCTCGGAGTGGTGGGCGCACTCGCCGGTGTTGCGTTGGCCGCTGCTCATAGGGATGACTGGCTCCCTGTTCGAGAGTCCGAACCGAACGACAGCGTAACGGGCGCGGCGGATTTGCCTCTTGGGCGCTTGTTGAACGGCCGAATAACGCCGCCGAGGACGAGCTCTGAGGACGACCGAGACTTCGTGCGCATTCAGCCAGTCGATGGCCTGAGCGAGCGCATCGATATTGAGCTGCAAGGCAGCGATGGACTGTTCCCCCAGGTGACGGCATTCGACTCTAATGGGAGTCGAATTGCTGTTGTGCAGGCAGGCGCCGACGGGCGTGTGCGGCTGGCTGGCTTGCCGGGGTCCGGGGACGGCTTGCTCGTGGAGATCGCAGGGATGGGCACGATGGGGGAATACGAGCTGAGAGCGGTCTCACGCCCCGCCTACCTGCGCGAGGAGCGAGAGCCAAACGGCCAAGTCTCGCGTGCGGGCGCTTTGTGGTCCGGGCTGCCTGTCGTCGGCACGATTGGCTGGCCTGAGGATACGGACATGTATCGCCTGCCCAGCGACGTTGAGAGTGGTCGCTTTGACTATGAGCTTTCGGGACCTTCAGGCGCGTCGATGTCTTTGACTGTCGAAGATGCTCAGGGCCGAATCTTGTACTCGGCCAGCAGTACGCCAGGGCCAACTCGGACACGCGGCACGTTCGAGATCAACGCGCAGGACGGTGTCGGAGCGCCTCTGATTCGCGTCGCGGCGAGCGGAGCATTCGACCGCCACCTGTCCTACGACCTCTCGGTCACTTTGCGTGATTCGGAGGGGAACGACGCAGAAGAGCCCGCACCAGAATAGCGCTGTGATCGAACTCAGACGGAAACGACCGCGTTCTCTTCGCGGTGGTTGTTTGCGCCACTTAGCCCGGACGCTTTGTCGGCCGTGATCGCTGCGGGGTCTTGGCTGGCGAGGTTGTGGTGCACGTAGCACCCATCCATCTCCACGATCGATTCATACACCGCGATCCCGCCGCCTCGGATGGGCATGCTCCGACGGTGGGCGCGATTTGTGCCGATGTCGCAGCGTTCGATCCGCACGCGAGCGTCGTCTGGGCCTCGTCCCGAGCGGTCGACTTGCAGCCCGCGGCCCACGGCGACAGAGCTCTCTTGGTTCGTCAGGCCGCTCTGGAATCCTTCGATCCAAAGCCGAACGGCGTAGATGTGGTGAGAGTCTTGGATGTGCAAACCGCTCTGTCCGCGGCCACCCACGAGGTGCAGTCCGAAGAGCGTGACTTGCTTGCAATTCCTCACGGCGAGACGGAATGGCGCGACCATGGGCGCAGGCGGTCTACAAACCGCAGCAAGCGGGAGCGTTCCAAGCTGCTCAGCGATGCTCGCCCGCAAGGGTTCTTCCGACTCGTTCAGCCGGTCGAAGAACTCCGCGTAGTGCAATGAGATGAGGCGAATGCGCTCTAGTCCTACGATGTCGATGTCTTCTCGAAGCGCCGAGTGGTCGTTTGCGAATTGCGCCACGATCTCAGCGGCTTCAACGGGCTGTGTCCACAGCTCGGACGTCGACGCGGGCTTGCCGTTCCACCAGTCTCGCCAGACCTCAGAAGTCACGCCCAAGCGTCCGCTTGGTATCGAGCTTGCGCCCGCGATGCGCACCTCGTCGTAGGCCTTAGCGTCGTCACCCGCGTGTCTCCGTTCGGCAATGCGTTGCAGGGCTTGCTCGACACTTCCGAAAGGTCGCCGCTCTGTGCCGTCTCCGGCTTCTGCTCCAGGAGCGACCCACCAGCGGTTGTAGCGCCAGATGGTCAGCTGGTGCGCGTGGTCTGGGTCCAGCGTCGCCGTAGGCGTCGCAAAGGTGACCCCGGTCGTCGTCAGGTCAAGGGTCGAGACCGTCTCGCCAGAGGGGAGCTGCATCAGCCCTCGGTCGGCCGCGCTGACGCGAACCCGACCTGGGGGGAGACTGGGCACGATGAGGTGGTTGTCTCCATCGGCGATCAGCGAATGCACGCGGCCATCGGCCGCAATGGCGATGAGCCTCTTGTCAGTCGCCGCCCCGCCGAACTGGTCCCGTACCGAGAGACGTAGGACATCAACGAGCGGAGCCTCGGAAGTGAATCGCTTCGACTGTTGATTGACCTCTACTCGTACCCCGACCAGCGAGCCGTCTGAATCTCGAGTGTGATCCAGCACCGCGATCGCCACGTGGCGCCAGGCGACTCGAACCAGCGCGCCGCCGCGATGCTCTTCGACCGTGGACACGTCGAAGAGCATCCTGTCGACAAAGCAACACTCGCGACTCCCGTCTTCACGAAGAACGTGGGCGGTCACGCGCAGGTCTTTGGGTACGTTCTGCCGGGTGACACCTTCGAGCAGGAAGCTCAGCGGCGCACCGACGTGAAACGTGCCTGTCCTGATGCCGCTGATCGATGCTTCATCGAGTGACTGCGCGAGGGCGGTGCCGGCGGATACGACACGTTCGCTGGTGTTCACCGTGTCGGTCACCTCATCGTCCCATTCGTCGAGGCTAGGGAGCGCGTTGCCGAAGTCAGCGTCGACTGTTTGCGGTGCGTTTGGAGAGGTTCCAGTGTCGTTGCGGTCAACGATCGCGCGATCGAGTCGATCGAGAACGTCCTCCCCCCCGTTGCTCAGGGGATCCCACGGCCCGCTTGTGGCGCGCTCGAGTCCTATCGCGCTAGAGGTCGCACGCCGCGGCTGGCCAGTGTGGCCCCCCGGTCGTTCTCGCACGGTCGCGACCGGACTGCCGCCGGTTGTCTGAGACGTGCGCTGCTTGACGACGTTATGCCGAGCCGTCCGCTGCTGAGAAGAGGTCCGTCGGACTTGTCGCTTGTATTCGATACGACCGATGACCTTGAACACGAAATAGCCGACGCACGCGAAGAGGGCGGTGAGTTGCGCCCAAAGCGGTCGGGTGCCCAGCGGGTAGGCGTGTGAGCAGTATTTGGTCCCCGCCCAAACATCTCCGAGGAACCCCTCGCGGACTTCGTACAGCATCTCATTGTTCAGACTGTGACGTCCGTCGTTTGCACCGCTGCCGTCTACTTGAGTGAGTTGAACCTCGTCCCACTCAACTGTCAGGCAGGTCGCCATAGGGTGAAGCACGAACGCAGCCATTACCGCGCTGACGAGCGCGCTAATCTGAGCGAGTCGATTCCAGTTAGGACCAATGTACCGGGAGGCCATGGCGAACCGGG
>JBLFZA010000180.1:0-9202 GCA_047610025.1 Bradymonadia bacterium
GCTCGCGAGCTTCGCGCGATGGAATTTGAGGAGATACGCCGGGCATGAAGTACAAACCGAACTCCGACTTGCCATGGGTTCAATGGCTCGCTCAAGCTACGCTACTCTGCGCGGCCCTTGTCGTCATTTGGCTCGTTCTCCGAGCGGTCGCGCCAGTGCTGGCGCCGGTGCTGGCGAGCTTTCTGCTTGCCTACTTCCTAGACCCGGTGATCGACTGGTTCGAGGCGCGCAAGGTGAACCGAGGGCTCGCCATCGCGTTGGTCGCGACTTGTACGTTGGCGTCGTTGGCTGTGATCTTGATCATTGTCGTACCCACGCTGGCCGCCGAGGTGAGCGATGCAGCCGCCGGACTACCGGACCTTCTGGCAGCGCAATGGGAGCGCATCCGAGAGCTCGTTGAGCAGCGCCTCGACATCGATGTGGAAGAGAGATTGATGGCCGCCTCGGAGCGCATTGGCGCGATCGCGCAACAGGCGGTGAGTCGTCTCGCAGCGACCGCAGTCGACTCGGTAGCGTCGCTGTTCAACGCTCTGCTGATTCCAGTCTTCACCTTCTACTTCCTGGTGGACTTCGACAAACTAAAGCGGCGCCCGCTCGCCCTGATTCCGAAGCGTTACCACGCGCAAGTCGAGTCCAGCGCTGTTCGCATGGACTCCGCGATTGGCGACTGGGTACGCGGGCAGTTTCAGGTCGCGGCGATTCTAGCGCTGCTCTACGCGATTGGGCTCTCGGTAGTCGGGCTGCGAATGGGCTTCGGCATCGGCATTATCGCCGGAATGCTGAATGTTGTCCCGTACCTCGGGGCGGCGATCGGCATTGGCTTGTCGGTCATCATGGCGCTCATCCACGGAGACATCACCCAGCTCGCGCTCGTCGGGGTCGTGTTCTTCGTCGTCCAGATGCTCGAGGGATACCTTCTGACTCCGCGGCTCGTAGGCGACAAGGTCGGCATGAGCCCGGTCACCGTGATGATCGTGCTGCTTCTTGGCGGCTCTTTGTTCGGGTTCTTTGGCCTGCTGCTCGCAATTCCGGCAGTTGCCGCTGGCACAGTCGTGATCAAAGACGTAACGGCGTGGTATCAAGGCTCCGCTTGGTTTCGTCAGGGCACGACGGAGGCGCCCAAGGCCGACGAGCAGACGCCTCAACCCGCCCAACCGCTGCAGGACGACTCAGAGCCTCTGCAAGAACCACACGTGGAGTCCTAACGGCGCGCCGTCTCCACCGAATCGCCCGTGAGCCCATGCCGCTGACCGAAGCACTCGGAGCCCGTCTCGACGCGCTCGTCGCACAAATCGAACCTGAGCTGATCCAGCTGCGTCGCCACCTGCACGCGAACCCCGAGCTCGGGTGGCAAGAGTTCAAGACCCAGCAGCACTTGCACGACTGGCTCGAAGCGCGAGGCATCGGCTCACGCAGGTGCGCCAGCACGGGGCTTCTCGCGGACATTGGGCCGACCGAGGGGCCGAAGGTGCTTTATCGAGGCGACATTGACGCGCTGCCGATACAGGAGCAGCCCGACGCCGAAAAGCCCTACACGTCCACGCATGATGGGGTGATGCACGCGTGCGGCCATGATGTGCACGCCTCTGTCGCGAGCGGAATGGCGTGGGTTCTCCACCAACTCGAAGCGGAGCTTCCCACAGGGGTACGCATCGCCCTTCAGCCCGCTGAGGAGGTCGTACCCTCCGGCGCTGAAGCGATGATCCGCGACGGCGCTGCCACGGGCGTCGTCGCTGGGCTCGCGCTCCATGTCGACCCGTCGCGCGAGCTGGGCACGGTGGGTGTTCGCCGCGGGGCGCTGACATCGGCCACGGACGCCTTTGAGGTGCGTATCAAAGGCCAAGAGGGCCACTCCGCCCGGCCGCACCTCGCGCGCGACGCGATACTCGCCGCTGCAAACGTGACTCAGGCGCTCTACACACTGGTCACGCAACGTGTGAACCCCGTCGTTCCTGCCGTGCTCAACGTCGGTGGAATCCGCGGTGGCGTCGCCAAGAACGTTATCGCGGGAGACTGTTTCCTCGACGGTGTCGTGCGAACGCTGGATCCCGACGCGCGGGAGCGCCTGCACCAAGAAATGCGCAAGGTCGTCGAGCACGTCGCCATCGCGCATGGATGTCAGGGGACGATTGTCATCACAACAGGCGCGCCTCCGGTGATGAACGACCCCCGCCTCAACGACATCGTGACCAAGTCCGCACACGAGGTGCTCGGCCCAGACAACGTGCACCCAATCGATGTGCCGAGTACCGGCGCAGAGGACTTCGGCATGTTCGGCATCCACATGCCCACCTACATGATGCGCTTGGGGGTCCGCGCTCCCGGGGACCAGACACATCATCTTCATACGCCAGCATTCGACATTGATGAGCGCGCCATTGGGCTCGCTCTCCGTGTCATGTCACGCGCGATGTTCCGAACGATGCACGAAGCCAAAACCTGGGGCTAACCCTGCCCGCTAGACCGCGTCGAACTCGCCGCTGCAGAGGCGCTCTAGGCGGTCGATGTTGGCACGAATCGCGTCAACAACTCGGGTGTCATACTGTGTCGGCGTTTCGGCCTCGATGAACGCCAAGGCGTTCGCGGCCGAGAGCGCTCGTCGATAGGGCCTATCGCATGTCAGCGCGTCGAACACATCGATCGCCGCGGCTATGCGGCTCTCTAAAGAGAGTTGATCTCCGCTCAACCCGGCCGGGTAGCCTGAGCCATCGAGTCGCTCGTGATGGTTCTGTGCAATCTCTGCGGCGAGCTCCATCACTTCTGAGACGCCCGTGTTGAACAACTCGTAGCCCCTCGTGGTGTGGGTCTGCATCGCCGCTCGCGTGGTGGCGTCCAAAGGCACCGCCGAGGCGAGTTTTTCCCTGGCGACGACGGACATCCCCAAGTTTCTCATGGCAACGGCGTTCGCGAGCTGCGCCACACGGTGGGGAGGAAGTCCTAGGCTCCCGGACACGATTCTCGCCATGTGACCGGCGCGCAATGCGCTGTTATCTCCACCCGCAGAAGTCGCTCGCGCGACGACGGCGACGATCTCATCGAACGCGCGCTGTTCCCTCAGCAAGGTCTTCTGCGCCGAACTCACGGTCTCCATAAGTGCAGCCGATCGCCGCTCCACTAAGTTCTCGAGTTCCGAGTGCTGTTGCCGAACCTGTCGTTCGAGGTCTCGCCTTCGCAACGCGGTGTTGACCGAAATCAGCAGGCTCGTGGTCTGCACGGGCTTGACGAGATAGGCGGAGGCGCCGAGCTCGACAGCGCGCTGTGCCATCGCCATGTCGTCGACTGCCGAGAGCATCACGACCGCCATGTCCGGCGTGTTGGCGCGAGCCTGCTCCACCAACTCCAAACCGGTTCCATCCGGAAGACGGAGGTCGCACAAGAGAAGCTCGAACGGCTTTTCCGTGAGGGCGATTCGTGCCGCGGCTGCCGTTTGCACAACGGTGCACTCGAGGCCCCGACTCTCGAGAGTAAGCCGCAACAACGTCGCCAGATCTGCCTGATCATCAACCAGGAGAACGCGCGTCATAATGGAACCATGCAGGGGGTCGCAATGGATGGACACCATAACGATACAGCGCGTGCCGCGCAAAGAACAGAAGCAGGTTGTCGATTGTTGCCGACGGCGAACGCGATGAACTCGCCAGTATGCGTTAACAAGTTGATTAACTGATCCCATTAGCGGAGCTTACGTATTCCTCTTCACGGTTCCGATGACGCCCGACCACGAACTCCAGCTGCTGGGAATTAGCCCTCCCTGCGCTCGACGCATTCTGATCGTTGATGATCAGTCGCCGAATCTTGATGTCCTCGAGGCGATGCTCGAGGACGACTACGAGCTCGTGCGTGCCGACTCTGGGCCGCAGGCGCTGCGGATTCTCGAAGAAAACCGGAACATCGATCTGATCATCTCCGACCAGCGAATGCCCGAGATGACTGGGTTAGAGTTTTTGCGAGAGAGCGCGGCGCGGTTCCCCAGAACCGTCCGCATGGTGCTGACGGCGTACGCAGACGTGCCGCCCATTATCGACGCGATCGAGAGTGGTGTCGCCAGGATGTTCCTGCTGAAACCGTGGGAACCGATCGCTCTGGAAGCGGCTGTCTCCGAGTGCCTAGAGTACAAGCAGGCACAGGACGCCCACCTCCTGCTGTCGGCCGCCCTAGAGCAGCGCGGTCGCGAACTGCGCCAAACGATCGAGGCACAGTTGGAGGCCGAAGCGCAGATCGCGGCGGGCGAGCGCTTGGCGCTCATCGGAAGGATGGCTGCGGGCGTGACCCACGACCTCCGAAACCAGTTATCGGTGCTGGAGATGCTCGTGACCCGCATGCCCAACACCCCCGACATCGCTGAAGAGATACGTCGAGCCGGCGACTCACTCCGTCAGCTGAGCTCGCTCGCGGAAGACGTCACCGCCTTCGCGAAACAACATCCACCCGCGCTGACGTTTACGAGTATCGACGCAGCCCTCTTCGCCAAACAAGCAGTCGATATGGTGTCCCTTGAGAGACCCCAAGACCGAGGCCGCATCACAACACAGCTCGCTCATATTCCGGATCACTTCAGCGGCGACCAAGCGCGGCTCACCACCGCGACCCTCGCCCTGCTGCGAAATGCGTTGGAGGCCTCAGCCGCCGATCGACCGGTCGTGCTGGAGATCGGGAACGAGGGCGGAACAACGTACATCCGTGTGGATGATGAGGGCCCTGGTCTCGCTGACGACGAAATGATGGTCGTGTTCGAGCCCATGTACTCAGGATTTGGCGGCGACCATCCCGGCCTCGGCCTAGGTCTCGCCAACCTTGTAGCCCGCGCTCATGGCGGGGCCGTCACTCTGGAATCGCGCGGCACGTCTGGCCTCAGCGCGACGATCCGACTCGCGAGGGGCGCATGATCGTCGGCACCCGCGCCTGCCAAGTATGGCTTTCGCCGTCTCTACCTCCGCATCTCGGCGGCGCCCTGCAGCAGGCGCTCGGCGCCGGGGCCCGGGTGCAGCCAATAGGCCCTGATCTCCAGGGGCCAGCAATTCTGATCGCGCACATCAATGATCTACGGCGCGACAGACCTACCCTGCGAGCGCTGGCTGACTCCGCGCCAGGGCGCCCGCTGGTCATCGGCGGCAATCACAGCCGAGACATCCTGCTCGAGTGCCTGAACCGCTGGCAGGCGCTACGCGTTCTCGAACCTGACGTCAGCGCCGATCGGCTCGCGGCGGACGTGCGATTCGCACACGAGCGACTTGAACTCGACGCAATGATCTCGCTCCGCTGCGCCGAGTTGAGGCGGGAGACAGCGCGACTTGAAGTCGCGGCGTTCCAGCTCAAGAAGACGGAGAGCCTGCTGGTGCATCGTGAGCAACTCACCACCATCGCGAGGATGCTCAGCGGGGTGGCGGGAGCGGCCCAAGTTCACGTTGACCTCACGAACAACCTCTCGCGCCACGCCGCCGATGAGCGGCTGACGCCAACAATGCAAGAGCTCGTCGGCCACCTCGGGGAAGGCATGCGCGCAGTGAACCGCATGCTCTCTGATCTGCGAGCCTTCGCGAGCCCAGAGCCGGACGTCGACCCCCGCGCGATGGAGTCTTTCGATGACATCGTCTCGCAAGCGGTCAGCTTCGCACGCTTCGATCGCGACTGTGCCAATCGACACATCGTCACCCATCTACGCAGCGAGACCACCCTCTTTGTGGACAAGCTGGCGCTGTATCAGGTCTTCTTGAACCTGTTGCGGAACGCCGTAGAGGCGACCCGTCCAGGCGGACGCGTGGAGGTACGATCGTTCCGAGAGGGCGACTTCGTGTGCGCAGAGTTCACTGACAATGGCGCTGGCGTTCCCGTCGAGCTAAGGGGGCGCTTGTTCGACGCATTCGCGACAGGACGGCACGAGCAAGGCATCGGGCTCGGTTTGCAAAGTAGCAAACGCATCGTGGAACGCCACGGTGGGTCCATTGTGTATTTCCCCGCTGCGGCAGGTGGCAGTGAATTTCTTGTCCGATTGCCCATCAACGCTACCCCCCAAGGAACCGAATGACAGGCACATACGAACACCTCAGCGGCGGCGCCGGTAGCACACGCCACTTTCGTACCGAACGCTACGCGGCGCGACAGTGGCTCAATCACGTGCGCCCCACCCTCATCATTAACGGGGAGAGCCGCACGATCTACGACATGAGCATGAACGGCATCGCCTTCTATGTGCCGGACCTCGCGGAGGCACCAGCATCAGAGGAGCGTTGCCAAATCGTGCTCTCGATCGGCGAGTCTATCGTCTTTAAGGGCGAAGGCGAGGTAACGCGACGCGAGCTCACGAACCGCGGGGGGAAGCTGGCACTCCGCCTGTTCGATGGCTTCCTCGACATCCCCAAAATCGTGGCGCTTCACGACGAGCTCGCGCTCGCGGCAGAACTACATCGCACGCCGGCAGCTCTGCTCGCGGACTTGCCTGCAGAGTACAAAGAAGTCTGCGGAGAGATGGTGTTCTTCTTTCGGCGATACAAAGAGACTCTCGATCGCTTTGAGTCCCTGCTCGCGCCACAAGGCACCGAGGGAGAAGAGCGGCTGCAGGAACTCTATGACGCGACGATTCCGCGATTCCGCAGCGAATGGAACGCGCTCCGCCTCCGCGCGAACGAGCTCGTGCCCGCCTTGGAGGCCTCCGCCGAGATCAAGGCCGCTGCCAAAGTGTACACCGAAGCGCTCGTGACGCCGGAGCTACTGTGCAGCCCACTTTGGGGGCGGTGTGTTGAGAAGCCGCTCGGCTATCCCGGCGACTTTGAGATCATGAACATGCTCTACCGCGGCGTGCCTCTTGGCACGAGCGCGTACGAGCGCATGCTCTTTCAGATCGGCCTCGAGCAGCCCATCGCCGCATGTGTGCCGCCTCGGATGCACGAGCTTCGACAGGAGATCCGCCGCGCGGTCTCGCGCGGAGCGACCGGACGACCCGTTCACGTCACGAGCCTTGGCTCAGGCCCTGCCAAAGAGGTTGATACGTACCTCGGCGGCGGCGCGCCTGAGAACGAGGTCCACTTTACGCTGATCGATCAAGACTACGGGGCGCTGAGCTATGCGTACGAGCAGATCTACCGTCACACCGGTCGCCTCGGCAGCCGCGCGTCCGCCGAGTGTCTCTACGTTTCGTTTGTGCAGTTCCTGAAGAGTGAAGAGCTCTTCGGCCGGTTGCCAAAGCAAGACCTCCTCTACTCTGCGGGCCTCTTCGACTACCTGGAGACAGCGCAGGCGCAAATGCTCGTCGCTGCGCTTTACGACAAGGTCGCGCCGGGCGGCACGTTGCTCATCGGCAATATGAAGGCCACGCCAGACGGGACCTGGTCGTTGGAGTACATCGCCGACTGGACGCTCATTTACCGCACACGCGAGCAGATGCTTGAGCTGGCCGCCTTCGTCTCCGGTGCGGAGATCGACGTGCGAGAGGAGTCCACAGGGCACACCTATCTGCTGACACTCCGCAAACCGTGATCCGCGATGAGGACCGTGGGCCGCTGAAGGAGTACCTCACGCAGCGGAACATGCGAGCGCTGAGGCTGTGCGCCATCATTGGCTACACGATCGTGCCAGCCTTTTGGCTGCTCGACCTCACCGTGTTCCCGGAGTCTGCGGGCAGCCTAGGTCTCGTCCGCGGCGCAATGGCCGCTATCTCGCTCTGCGCCCATGCCCTCATGCACTGGCGAAGAGAGTGGATTGAGCGCTGGCTCAATCCTTTCTCGATGGTGCTGGCAGGCACGGTGGCGTGGACCGTCGAAGCGATGGTCTTCTTCTACGGAGGATACAGCTCGCCTTACTACGCCGGCGTCATCCTTGTGGTCATCGCGATTTGCTACCTCTACGCGTGGCCTCTTCGTCTGACGTTCACGTTCCTACTTTTGATGTATGTCCCGTACCTCGCGCCGGGGTTTTTCTTCCCGGAGTTATGGGACCCGCTCGTCGACTCGCTCACCCATCACGTCTTCCTATTAACGACGATGGCGCTCGCCGCGGTCTCGCAGGCCTTCAGCTACAATCTTGAGGTTGAGGCGTTTATCGGTCGAGCCGAACGCGACAGGGCGAAAGAGGGGTTGGAGAGCGCGTACGAACAACTCCAGACCGCGGACCGTCTTAAGAGCGAGTTCTTCAGCAACATCACGCACGAACTGCGGACGCCGTTGACGATGATCCTGTCGCCGCTTGAGGCGACAATGAACTCCGACGTCTCGGCAGCCGTGCGCCCAACGCTGCTGCTTATCTGGCGAAACGGGATCAAACTCCTGCGGCTGGTCGACACGCTGCTCGACCTGTCTCGGATTGAAGAGAATTTCCTGCGCTTACGCGTCGAGCAAGATGACAGCGTGCAGCTCCTCCGCGAGCTTGTCGATCACACGGCCCCGCTCGCTGCGCGAAAGGACATCGACGTGACCTTAGAGGTGAAGGAGCGCTGTTCTGACCTCTACATTGATGTCGACAAGCTCGAGCGGAGCGTCATCAACCTGCTCTCCAACGCTTTGAAGTTCACCCCTGAGGGGGGACGCGTCGCGATCGTCCTCAGCGCGACAGAAAAAGACGCTCTCATCGAGGTACAAGACAGCGGAATTGGGATCGACCCAGAAGCCCAAGACCGCATCTTTGAGCGATTTCAACAGGCGGACGGCAGCACCACTAGACGGTACGGGGGCACTGGCATCGGCCTCTCGTTTGCGCGCGAAATCGTCCGGCTTCACGGCGGCGATATCGAAGTCGAGAGTATACCCGGCGAGGGCAGCACCTTTCGGATTCTCCTCCGACGCGGCAATGAACACTTCGAGTCGTCAAAGCTCGACCGACGACGACGCGACCAGACACGCCCGGTGGGCCAGCGGCGAGAAGACCAAGAGCCAGCGGAGTGGGCCAAGCAGATCGAAGGCGGCAACGCCTACAAGTTCCTCGAAATCGAAGAGGCGACGGACCGACGACTTGTTGAGCGTTCCGACGACACCCTCAAGGCGACCAGAGTTCTGGTCGTCGAAGACAATGTAGAGCTCATCCGATTCGTGCACTCGCTGCTCGAGCCGGAGCACGCTGTCTATCTCGCGTCTGACGGAGAAAAAGGCTGGGAACTCGCGCAACGCGAGAAGCCCGACCTCATCGTCACCGATTACATGATGCCCGTTCTCGACGGCCTCGGCCTCATCGAGCGCGTACGGGCGCACGAGAGCCTCTCGTCGATCCCTATCGT
>JBLFZA010000181.1:0-9141 GCA_047610025.1 Bradymonadia bacterium
GCTAACGATCAGGCGATTGAGTACGTTGTCCGCCCGTTTGACGACTACGAGCAGCTGGAAAACGAGCTCGTCGGCGCCGATGTCCTGCTCGTGTACGAGCAGGAGCGTAACGGGCCGATGGTGGCTATCGGTGAGCGCTGGGAAGAGACTTTGCGCCTTTTCTTGGGCGGTGGCGGGCGGGTCATCATCATGGATTTCTCAGGCGGCACGTGGCAGCTGGCCAATGCGGCTGGGATTTTTCCAATCACAGGGCTGCGCAGCGTCTCGACGTCGACACCGCTGCAGGTCTTCGCCCCCCAGCTTCCGATATTTGACGATGTGTCCAACCCGTATCCCGCCTCGAACGGAACAACAGCGGCGGTGACAACCGAGCCGGCCTACATCGTTATCGGGACCGACGATACGAGCGCAGGCGTCGGCCTTTTTCGGGCCTACTGAACTCGCGAGGTGAGCGCGACGCCTAGGTGTAAAAAGGGTTCTCGCCGGCGCCGTGATCGGTCACGTCGACGACGTCGGTGATGTCCGGGAATTCTTCCCTGATCAGCCTGTCGATGCCGTTCTTCAGGGTCGCTGATGATGCAGAACACCCTTGGCAGCCGCCAGAGAAGCGAATGAATACGCGGTTGTTTACGAAGTCCTCGAAGTGGACCTCGCCGCCGTGGCTCGCAACCGCTGGGTTCACAAGCTCGTCGATTACCTTGATGATCTGTCGTCGCATGGTCGTCTCGCTAGAAGTTGACTCAAGACTATGGACGACGAGCCGAGCGTCAAGCGTAGAGAGAGCCGGAGCCTGTCTCGCCGTACACGATTGTATCGCCGCACCGGAGGGCAACGCGGGCGGGAGGGCTCTCGGGCGGTAGCACGCAGCTGCGACCCAGAAAGGGAGTTTCGCCGTCCATTCCCCACGTGTTCGCAGCGACGAACCAGCCGCGCCATCGCGCGAGCCTCCATCGCCAGTAGGGGATCACGTCGCTGCCTTCGTCGATCCAGTTCGTACAAAACGCCACGATGTCGGTCTCCGAGTCTCGAACGTGCTGAACAAAGCGGTCGTCGTTGATGTCCATACAGATGCCCGGCACGAGTGTGCCGAAGTCGGTGGTGTAGCGCTGGTGCTCGGTGCCCGCGCTCGCCCAAGTGAGGTCGGCGTCGAAGAGGAGGACCTTACGATAGACGCCTTCCAGCTCGCCGCTCGGGCCAATCACCCAGCACGAGTTATAGAGATGTTCGCCGGCATCCTCGGCGAATCCGGCCACAATCCAAGCGTCGTGCTTGGCTGCGATCTTACCGAGCATTGCGGCCGTTGGCCCATCCGCCGTTTCGGTGTGCGGCCGAATCGTCTCTGCGTCCGGCCAGATGTACCCCGTCGTCGACATCTCCGGCGCGACAATCAGACGGGCGCCACCGCGGGCTGCGGCGCCGACGATTTCCTCGAGGCCCTCGCGCGCCGCCGGGACGTTGGCTTTAGGAGGGCGGTACTGGATCGCCGCCATCCTCACGAGCCCGCCTCAGTGATCGAGAGGAACGCGTCTTCTAGCGATTGGCCACGTTGCATGTGGGTAATGCCCACACCGGCGCTAATCAGTGCCTGTAATGCTAGGTTTGTCGCGGAGGTCAGCTCCACCTCAGCGGGGGGAGCGATGCGAAGCTCCTGTCCTTGATGCTCGACGGCTCCTGTCGCCCAAAGGCCCTTCGCTGCGGCGGTGGCGACCCGCATGTCGCCCTCGATCGTGATGATAATGGAGCGAGTTGCTTGCGTCAGCTCTCGGATTGTCCCCGCGCGTCGAAGCTGTCCTCGAACGAGGATCGCGCCGTGTGTACAGACGTCCTCAATCTCGGCGAGATTGTGGCTGGATACGATCACTGTCGCGTTCTCCCCCAACTCTTCGATGAGGTCGCGGACCTGTCTGGCGGCGCCGGGGTCTAGGCCCGCCGTGGGTTCGTCAAGGAGCACGAGTTCAGGTTTCCCGATAAGGCACTGCGCGATACCCGCGCGTTTCGCCATGCCGTGAGAGAGGTGGGCACCGCGCTTGCGTGCCGCCTCATGCAGACCGACTCGTTCCAGTGCTCGAGTCGCGGTTCTCTCCGCTTCTGAAGCAGTGACGCCTTGCAATCGGGCATAGTGCATCAGTTGGCGAACGATCGGCATCTCCGGCGCGAAGCTCGCATCTTGCGGCAGCGCGACGACGCGGCCTCGTAAGGACGCCGCTTTCGCGCTAGGCACTCCCAAGACCAAGGAGGCGCCTGCATCCGCCCGCAGCCAGCCGCACAAGACGCCAAAGGTCGTGCTCTTGCCTGCGCCGTTGTGGCCGAGCAGTCCGAAGACGCTGCCGCGGGGCACGGTCATCGATAGATTATCAACGGCGCGGACTCGGCCGTAGGTCTTCACGAGGTCGCGAATCTCGACGGCGTGGGCTGCAGATTCACTCATAACTGCTGCCTACGCAGGGCGACGCTCGCGAGGCAGGTCCAGAGCGCACCCACGCCCGTGGCGATGGCTAGGCCACTCCAGAGCGACGCTGCCTCGGGTTCGGAGAGTACCGCCCCCGCATGCGTTGGAAACACCCAGATCAGCATCGTGATGGCCTGCGCAGCCAGCGCAAATCCTGCCTCGTCGGCGACCCACGCGGCGAGCCAAAGCACCCATGGAATTACCAACACCATGAGCCCCGCGATGAAGAGGCTCGAAAAGCTCTGACGTGTCATCGCCGAGGCGAAGAAGACCAACGGCACGCAGGCGATAGCGAGCGGAGCGAGTCGAACGAATGAGGACAGCGTGCTGCTCGCGACAGAGCCCACGGTGATGAGCTCCGTAAACAGCGCGGTTGGGAACAGAGCGCTGACCAACGAGATGCCGAGGAGTCCGATAGAGACTAAGAGGGCGGTCGTCAGCTTCGCCAACAACAGCGTCTGCCGCGACGCGTGCATCGTATCGTAACAGAGTGTGCGTCGCCGAAGCTCGCCGGACAATACGTCAGAGAAGGCGAGCAGGAGCAGAATAGGGAGCAGATAACGCCCGATACCGACGACGGTCTGTTCGATGCGCGAGAGGCTCGCGATGCCGGGGTCATCACTCATAGGCCAAAACTCGGCTAGGGCCTCCGCTCGGATTTCTGGGTTCGAGATCGCTCCCGCCATCGCGGGGTTTGCGGCGAGTAGCGTCTGTTCCGCCATGCGCGCTAGACCTGCGGAGGCCGCACCACTGAGCAGCGCCGCTAGGATGAACATGATGGCGATCAGCAGCAGTCGGCGTGAGCGGAGCTGCAACTCGAGTTCGTGCGCTATCAGGCGGATAAATCGCATCATCGAATCACGATACTGAGGAGTTCGTCGAGCAACACTTCACCTCTTCGGGCCCTGCGCAGCCCGTCGTCAAAGAGGGTGAGCATGCCATCCTCGCGCGCTGCTCTGTCAATGACGTGTGTGGGTTGGCTCTCGTTGATGAGGTCGCGCACCCGTTCGGTTACGATGAGAAGCTCGAAAATCGGCACGCGTCCGATGAATCCCTTGTCCAGGCAGTTCTCGCAGCCTCGCGAGCGAAAGAAGGGTCCGTCGAGCGAGTCGATCCGGAGTTGGCGCAGGACGCGGCGATTTTCGTCCGTCACGGATGTGGGTTCGAGGCAGTCAGGGCAAAGGCGCTTGCACAGTCGCTGTGAGATGACCGCCCGGAGCGCCGAGGCGACGTGAAAAGGTTGAGCGTTCATCTGTAGAAGTCGGTTGAAGACTCCGCTCGCGCTGTCAGCATGGAGCGTCGTTAAGATGAGGTGGCCGGTCATCGACGCTCGGAGCGCGATTTCTGTTGTCTCGTCGTCTCGAATCTCTCCCACGAGGATAACGTCGGGGTCCTGCCTCAAAAGAGAGCGCAGCCCAGTGGCGAACGTGAGGTCGTTAACGGGATCGATTTGGGTTTGGCTGAAGGTGTCGAAGTCGAACTCGACCGGGTCTTCGAGGGTCACGATGTTCGCGCTGTCGCCGCGCGTTGCCGCTATCCTTGTGAGCGCGGCGTACATGGTCGTGGTCTTGCCGCTACCCGTAGGCCCTGTGAGCACGAGCAGGCCTTGCGCGGCCGTTAGGAGCGCCTTCCATTCCCCGAGCATCTCGGCGTCCATGCCGAGCTTGTCGATGTCGTAGTCTTGGCCTTCCGTACCCGCGAGACGGAAGACGCACTTTTCGCCCCTGTTGGTCGGCAGCATCGAAACACGAGCCGTGTAGCCGCCTGCGAGACGTATCTCGCCATCCTGCGGCTTGTTGCGCTCGTAGAATGTGATGTCTGAGAGCACCCGCACCCGGCTCACGATTGCGAGATAGAAGTCGGCAGGCAGGGTCACCATCTCATAGAGAACGCCGTGAACGCGCATCGCAACGCGGGTTCCGGTGGAAGAGGGCGTGAAGTGAATATCGCTCGCGGCGAGGGAGAAGCCCATCGCGAACAAGTCATCAAGCATCTCCGCTGGCGATCCGTCTTGGCGAGAGACTCTGTGGTTGAGACGCCTCTGAAAGCCGGGGATGCTGTCGATCTTTGCGCCAGGCGTTGTCTTGAGCGGCGGCAGTGAGCGCGACTCGACCGTGCGCGGGCCACCGGAGCGCGACGCGCGATAGGCGCGCACCAAAACGACAATCAACAGCACCCCGATCAAGACGGCTGCTGGGACAACCAGCAGCTTGGGTTGCGCTAGGAATGCATCGATGACGTCGGACATCAGAGGTCGCGGGCGGAGACAACAGCGCTCTTTAGAGTCTCGTCATAGCGGCGGAAGGTGAATGCGCATAGCCGCGTAATGAGGTCCTGAGCGCTACAGGTCGAGGAGCACCCCGTCCCAGTCATGTGTCGGGTCGTGGTAGTACGTGACCTCACCGGGACGATCACCATCATAAGGTGACGCGACGAGCCAGCCGCTGGAGACGCGTGCGCGTTTGATAACGGCCGCGCGGGACGAATGGATGGATTCCCAAATCATGCTCATGACGACGATTCCTGTTCGAAGGGGGTGCCTCATTGTCGTCGACTCCCTCCTTGGGACCAAGTTTTCGGCGTGTACGCAGATGTAGGCTGATGACGGCGGAGTGCCGCGTGGCACCGTGGCGGTCCCCTAGTGAGTGGTGAGGCCGGCGTACGCGCTTCCGCGCAGGTTGTTTCGGAGGCTCGCTGCCCGCTAAGTCAGTCATGCTGTTGCGCTCAGCCGCGGAATCGTGTCAGATCACGACAAGAAACTTCCCAACTTTGAGAGTGATCGAATGCGAATTGCACGCTTTGGAGTCCTGGCTGCGCTTGTTGGTCTTGTCGGTTGCAGCAGTGACGATGGGGCTCCCGCAGAAGGCGGTTCGGTGAACGTCGATGAGGCGTTCTTCGTTGCGACGCTCCCGGAAGAGGTGGCGGCGAGCCAAACGCTCGCGTTCGCGGGCTCCCAGCAGGGTCGAGCAGCTGGTGTCGTGCCTCGCGATTGGGGCCGCGTCGGTGGGCTCCAGGGAGCGCCATTCCTTATCGCTACGTCGGTGAACCAGAATCAGTCGGGCCAAGAAACTCAGATCACGACCACGGATGTGAACGGCGATGGCCTGAACGAAGAGGTGGTCAGCGTCTTGGTTACGGCGGACGCGACGTATCTCGCCTGGGAGGGCGCCACGATCTCCGCTGCCGGAGACGACCTCGTCGAGGCAGTGCTTTGCCACATGCTTTGGGAGGATAGCACTGGTCGATACTACGCGCGTGGAGGCTGCGCCTCAGATGCCGGAATGGCCTGCCGCCTCGACGGTATCCCAACCTGCCTCTACTCGACCGTACAGAGCAACGCGGATTGTACCATCACGGATGGCCTCGCCGTCTGCGAAGAACCAGTGAGTGTCATCATCCCTGACGCCGTCACCGATACCGGAGGAGACGCGGGAACGTCGGATACGACAACGGGTGACGACGCTGGCTCCGATTCCGGTGGAGGGCCGGTCACGTTTGGAGAGTGCGCCCCTGCATGCCTCGCCGAGAACGAGACGGATGAGTGCTGCACAGACTGTAGCTGTGGCGGGTCGTTCGTTTGCATACCGGTCTGTCCTGACGGCACGGAGTGGGACTGCGAGAGCAGCTGCTGCTTCAACTTCGATGTCTTGGAGTGCGCCGACCTCTAGGCGAGCCGACAAAGAAACCTCGCTTTACGCTCGCCGCGCGCCTCTCTTGGGGTTCGCGGCGGGCGTCGTTTTGACGGCTTGGGTCCGATCGTTCCGCCCTAAACCTTCGGCGGGCGCGCGACGACTTCCTCTCCGCAGGAAAGTATAGAAATCGCCTAGGGGGGCAGAAGGGATGAGTGACATCGAACGTACGGAGACACGAAGCGACGCCGATCGCCTAGTCGAAATGATGGCTTTTGCTCGTGAGACTGGGCGGACCATCGCGTCGCTGCGAAATCGCGTCGATGAGCTCGAGCGTCTTTGCGACACCGACGAGCTAACGGGTTGTTCCAATCGCCGCGGCTGGCTTCGCTCCCTCGACAGGGCGCTGGCTCGGTTGCGACGTGGCGGACTCGGTGGCTGCGTCGCTTATCTCGACATGAACAACTTTAAGAATCTCAACGACAGTCTCGGTCACCAAGCGGGTGATGCGATGCTGGCGCATGTAGCCGATGTACTTTCTAAGACGGTTCGGCCGTGCGACTGCGTCGGAAGAATCGGAGGGGACGAGTTCGTTGTCCTGTTAGAGTCTGCAACACTCGACGGCGCGCAGACGGCGCTGCAGCGGATCAACGACGCATTCACAGAGCGGCCGTTTCGGTGGGCGTCCGAGACGATCATCCCTCGCGCCAGCATCGGGGTCGCGGTTCTCCGCGCCACGGACACCCCGAGCGAGCTGATTCAACGCGCGGACGCCTCAATGTATGAAGTGAAGCGTCATACGCGGAAACTCCCGGCACTCACGCCTGCGGACGACAGCGCGCCGGATCCAAGTCTAAACGCGGCGTAGCGGCTCGACTCGCCGCCGACGCCCTCGCCAATTGGATTCCGCGACACTAGGACTCTCACCCGACCTAGTTGCCCCGGCTTGTCGTGTCCCTCAGATCACCGCTTTTTCGCCTCTTTGACTACGCTAAGCCACACCGCGCGCGGATTCGCGCCGCGGTGACGTGCAGCGTTCTCAACAAGCTGTTCGACCTCGCACCGCCCGCGTTGATCGGTGCGGCCATCGACGTGGTGGTTAACCAAGAGCAGTCGCTGCTCGCGGGGTACGGCGTCGTCGACGTGATGGACCAGCTGATCGTGCTGACGGTGCTCACGTTCTTGATTTGGGGCGCGGAGTCCGTCTTCGAGTACCTGTACGCGATTCTGTGGCGCAACCTCGCGCAGGCGGTTGAACACGACCTCAGGGTCGACGCGTACGCCCATGTGCAGAACCTTGAGCTTGCCTACTTCGAGGACCGCACAACCGGCGGGTTGATGTCGATCCTCAATGACGACATCAATCAGCTGGAGCGATTTCTCGACGGCGGCGCGAACCAGATATTGCAGGTCGGCACCACGGTGTTAGCGGTTGGAGCGACCTTCTTTGGCTTCTCGCCGACGCTCTTTGTGCTCTCGTTCCTCCCAGTCCCCGTGGTGTTGTGGGGCAGCTTCCGCTTCCAAGCGCGGATCGCACCGAGATACGCCGCTGTTCGCGCACGCGTCAGCGCGCTGAATGAGACCTTGTCGAACAACCTTGGGGGAATCGCGACGATCAAGAGCTTCACGGGCGAAGACCGCGAGGTTGCGCGCGTTTCAACGGAGAGCCTCGGCTATCTGGAAGCAAACAGGGAAGCGATTCGATTGAGCTCAGCCTTCGTCCCCGTCATCCGCATGGCGATCGTGGTCGGGTTCTCGGCGACGCTCGTCTACGGCGGTCATCTGACCCAGACGGGAGAGCTTGCGGTCGGAGCGTACAGCGTTCTCGTGTTCCTGACGCAGCGCTTGCTGTGGCCGCTCACTGGGCTCGGCCAGACGGTTGACCTTTACCAGAGAGCGATGGCGTCGACGGAGCGTGTGCTCAACCTGTTGGATACGCCGGTCGGCATCACCTCCGGCCCACAGGAGCTGGCGACGGTGAAGGGTCGCGTGGAGTTCGACGACGTGCAGTTTTCCTACTCCAACGGTGTTCCCGTAATCCAAGGGCTTCAGCTGGTCATGCCTGCAGGGCAGACGACCGCGATTGTTGGCGCGACGGGTTCTGGAAAGAGCACTGTGATCAAGCTGCTGTTGCGCTTCTACGATGTGACGGCGGGCGGCGTTCGGGTTGATGGTGTCGATGTGCGCGAGTTCTCGTTGGCGTCGCTGCGGCAGTCCGTCGGTCTCGTGAGCCAGGATGTGTTCCTGTTCTATGGGACGGTACGAGAGAACATCGCCTACGGACGCCCCGACGCGACGGATGAAGAGGTGAGGGCCGCCGCGCGCGTCGCCGAGGCGGACGGCTTTATCGACGCGATGCCGGGCGGATATGAGACGATGGTTGGTGAGCGCGGACAGAAACTCTCAGGCGGACAACGGCAGCGCATTTCAATAGCGCGCGCCGTGTTGAAAGATCCGCCGATTCTGGTGCTCGACGAGGCCACTTCCGCGGTCGATAACGAGACGGAGGCCGCGATTCAACGTTCGCTAGAGACCCTGTCTGTCGGGCGAACGGCGATCGTGATCGCTCACCGCCTCTCGACGATCCGACACGCAGACCAAATCGTTGTGCTCGATGGTGGGCGGGTGCTCGAGCGTGGCACGCATGACGAGCTTCTCGCCGTCGGTGGCGCGTATGCAGGTCTGTGGCGCGTGCAGACCGGGGAGCGCGCGGAGTAGCTCCAGAAGGGAGAGTGGTGACGGCACGGGGGCGAGTTGGAGTGTCAAGAAACTCGCGTTGCGGCAGCTGCCCTTAGCAGCTCAGTATAACGCCGCGCGTGGAGGGACACGCATCATCCCCAGAGCCAGAACGAACCGATGCGTACACGCTTCTTTACGTCGATTCTCACGACCGTCGCGACCTTCATCGCCGCCGCGATTGTGTACGCGCCGAACGCCTCCGCCCAGACCAACGTGTCGGGTGGTATCAACGTCGACACCATCTGGACCGTAGCCGGCAGCCCGTACGTGATGATCGGGGACGTGTCGGTGCAGACGGGGGCGACGCTCACGATCGAACCAGGC
>JBLFZA010000182.1:0-8989 GCA_047610025.1 Bradymonadia bacterium
CGGCATCGACCACGACCACGCTTCGCGCATCGACCAACCCGCCACCCGACTCGAACGATGTTCCGAAGAACGAGGCATGCGCCTTAAACAGCGCCTCCTCCGCGGTGAAGCAGCCGTCTCGACTGAAGGCGACCAACGTGACCCGCTCAGCCGACCACAAAGAGACGGCATCTCCCCCTATCGAGAGTCCAGCGGGCAACGCACCGAGGACCG
Organism: Bradymonadia bacterium; assembly: GCA_047610025.1. Lineage (GTDB taxonomy): Bacteria > Myxococcota_A > Bradymonadia > REDH01 > REDH01 > JBLFZA01. The sequence goes on from JBLFZA010000182.1 coordinate 214, forward strand.
GTGGAGGCTCGGGAACGTGCTTCATCATCGGAGCCATAATCGTCATGAAAAGAACGCCGAGGATTGCGGAGATCACCCACGGGTTCTTCCACAACTTTGCAGGCGGCTTCGCCAAGGCAGCCGTGGCGCCCTCCGAGCGCGGCGACGCGCCGGAGCCGAGCGGCTCGTGAGCGTTTTCGTCGCTCACTTCTTTCGACGGTCCTTCGTGCGGCGCGTTGTCTCTCGAACCGCCCTTCTCTGCTGTCATCGCCGCCCCGTCGTCCAGATCGCGGCAGCGAGAGAGAGCACGAAACAAACTCCCAAAACCGTCACGCTCGTCGACAGGGGTACAGATGTGACACCCGCGCCCATCGCACCGCGCAGGCCCTCAACACCATAGGTCATTGGGTTTATCCGCACGAGACCGCCCACCCAACCGCTCGGCGGCGGGAACATAGCGCCAGAGACGATCCAAAGCGGCATCAGCACGACGCCCATCAGGGCGTGGTACCCGTGCGTGCTGTTGAGCACCCATGCGAACACGAAGTTGCAGAAGGTAAGCGCAGCGTTCGCGAGCAGAAGCACGAGCAGCAGCATGGGCCAGTCGATGCTCGCCCAAGGATAGCCAGCGATCGGGGCGAGAAGAAGGAAGAGCGAAGACTGCAAGAGTACGATGATCGTCACGCCGGCCGTTTTTCCCAGCACGAGCGACGCGCTGGAGCCCGGCCCGGCCAGCACTGCCTGCAGAAATCCACTCTGCCGGTCCTCGATGACCGACATGGTCGAGAAGATCGACGTGAAGAGCACGACCATGCCCAGAATGCCGGGGTAGAAGTACGTGAACGCGTCCACTCCTTCCGCGCCGGCCGGCACGAAGGACTCGGACATCCCGCCGCCGATGATCGCCCAGAACAAGAGTGGTTGTGCGACCAGACCCAGCCAACGCGTTCGCTCACGCATCAGCCGAAGCGTATCCCGCCACGCCAGCGCTCGAATCACGCCGAGTTCAACAGCGAGGGCGGTTGGGGCAGATGAGGTACCGCTCATGCTGTCTCCGCGGCGCGGTCCGCGCTCAGTGAGCGCCCCGTAATTTTCAAGAATACGTCCGCCAAGCTCGGTCGGCGGATTTCAAGGGTCTCAATGGTGGAGGCGTCGACCGCTTCGAAGAGGCGGGGCACAACCAGCGGAGCCCCCTCGCACTCAATGTAGACGTGGCCGTCCTGCACAGTCGCGTCTAACGAAAGGGCGTCGCGGACCATTGTGGCGAGTTGTTCTGGCGCGGATGTACGCACGACAATGAGGTCATCCGCGATTCTTCGCCGCAGCGCGTCAGGAGCGTCGACCTCGGCGATCACACCATCGTCGATCACCGCCACGCGGTCGCAACGCTCCGCTTCGTCGGGTCGATGCGTCGCAACAATGATGGTTGTCCCCCGTTCCGCGTTCACCTCAGCGAGGTGCTCCCATAGGCTGCGGAACGAAGCTTCATCGAGCCCGTTCGATGGCTCATCAAGCAGGAGCAGCAGTGGCTCGGTGAGCAACGCGCGCGCAATGTCGACGCGCCGACGCATGCCACCGCTGAGGGTCTTAACTGGAGCGGCAGCAGAATCAGTGAGACCGACTCGCGAGAGAGCGCTCGTTGCGCGTTCTGCGGCATCGCGGCGGTTCAGGCCGCGCAGTGTGCCAGCGAGCAGCAAGTTCTCTCGTGCTGTCAGCACGCCGTCGAGGCTCGGACTCTGGAAGACGACCCCCACGTTTGAGCGCCACGCACGACTGGCCGGTGTTAGGGATTGTCCGTTCCAGAGGATGCTGCCGTTCGTCAGCGGAAGCCCGCCGGTGAGTAACTTGAGCAGCGTCGACTTCCCGCAGCCGTTCGGGCCCAGCAAGCCGACGATCTCCCCAGATTCCACGGTCAGCGAGGCCCCTCTCAGCACAGCGTTCTTGCCGTAGGCGTGAGACAGGTCCTCAAGCTCTAGACGAACTCCACTCATGCGAGCCACCAAAGGTCGAGAACCAGCGCGAGTGTCAGCACCGGTAGGTAAATCAGAGATGCGAAGAAGAAGCTGCGTGCCCATTTGTTGCCAGCGTCGGGCTCGAATCCTCGCATGCTGAACACAAAGAACCAAACGCCCACAAGTGAGGCTACCGTGAAGTACAGCATGTTGGCGACGTTGAGCACGACGAGCATCATACTCGTGGTGACAAGAATGATCGACCACACCAGCGACTGCACTTTCGCGGACTCCAGCCCACTGACCGACGGCACGACATAGATTCCAGCCTGTTCGTAGTCCCGTTGCCGGAAGATCGAAATCGCGATGAAGTGCGGGATTTGCCAGACCCAGAGAATCGCGAAGAGCACGACCCCTGGTGCGCCGATTTCGCCGGTTACAGCCGTCCAACCAAGCAATGGTGGGGCGGCGCCCGGGAACGCGCCGACCCAGAGCGCCAGTGCACTGCGGCGCTTCATCGGCGTGTAAATGAAGACGTACGAGAGCAACGCCGCGAGCGCGACGTACGCGGTCAGCGAGTTGACCCACCAAAGCAGCGCCGTCGAGATAACAGCCAGCACGATCCCAAAGACGAGGGCCACCCACGCCTTCATCCGGCCCGCCGGCAAGGGTCGCTCCTTCGTGCGCCGCATTGACTTGTCGCCTTCCCTCTCCGCGAACATGTTGAGCGTGTTCGCACCGGCGACGGACATGCCACAGCCGACCATCGCGACCAGGGTCTTGAGCCAGGGGAACGGTCCCTCCACGACTCCGGGCAGGGCACCGGCGACGCCCGCACCTCCAGCCGCCATCATCACACAGAAAGAAGTGATTCCAGGCTTCGACAGGGTGCGGAGATCCGAGAGGATTCCAGGAGGCCCCTTGAGCTTCGCTTTCGCTTCTCGTCGTTCCGCGCGCGTCGACGGCGCGTCGGCGAGGTCGACCGGCTCGGATTCCGACAGGCTGCCTTCACCTACCCCGTCTGGAGAGCCCATCACGCCTCGCTCCGTTCGGCCGCGGCAGAGAACCACAGCCAGCAAAGAGAGAGCCACAGGCCGAGCGCCGTCGCGAGGTGGACAACCTGCATCCAACCGGGCGCCGAGAGGTAGATGTTCAACAGACCAATCACGAGCTGCGACGCGCCAAGGGAGGCCACAACAATGGACCACTTGTACTCGCGCGGGCGGCTAGGCGACATCGACTGTAGGGGCACGACGACCAGCGCGAGCACCACCAGACATGAGAGGACAGGGTGGATGATTCGAAGCTGCATCAGAAAGTGCGTCACGCCATCTTGCTCGCCGCGGATTCGCTCGACGATCGTCGTCGACGCGACATCTATCGGAAAAAGAGTGTCGCCCAGCGCCGTAATCGCTCCCATCATACTGGTCAGCAGCACGCCAACACATAACAACTGCACCGCGATGAGGGAGCGCGAGCGCAGACGTGCCAGGCTGATCGACCACCCGTAGGCTGACCAAATCGTGGCCAACATCACCGCAGACAGAACAAAGGTGTTGAGCAGATGTCCCGCCATCCACACCGCACGCAGCGGGGAGTCGTCGAGTGCGACGTACTCCAAGAGCACCAGCGCGGCGCCGATCAGCGACTCGAGGATGATGAAGAAGAAACCCCACCATGCGAGCTTTCGCGTCGCGGATCCTCGCGGGTAGGTCTTGGTGGCGATGATCGCGCCGGCCAAAATGACTAACACGCAGATCCCACTCGTGAGCCGATGACCGAACTCGATGAGCGTCTCGATCGTTGGGGCCTGCGGGATGATGTCGCCGTGACACGTCGGCCAATGTTGCCCGCACCCCGCGCCGGACCCGGTGATGCGCACGATCGCTCCCCACAGGATCACGAAGATCGTGTAGGCGAGCGCCACCACCGCGACTCGGCGGAAGGTCGACTCGCTACGCACCGTCACCCTCGCCCGCACCGCTGCCTTCGCGCTGCGCGGAGCAGAAAGAGTCGATGTGCCGATAGGCTAGGCTACACGCCTCAGCGTCGACGTTGCGCTGCGTTCCTCGTGCAAAGCACTCTTGCGCGCCGAACTCTGTCGTCATGCCTCGATCGCCCAGCGCTTCGCAGTATTCAGCGCGATCGGTGGAGAGCAGGCACCGATTCATGACCTGATCGACGTACATGTCGCACATCGACTTGATGCCATCGCAATCAGCTGCCCAGCCCATCGCATAATCGATGCACTCCTCGGGCTCGAAGGCGCTGGAGTCCCACGGGAACGCGGTCGTCGGCTCCTCCAACGTCGACTTCACGTAGGAGAGTGTCGCGCTGTACTGAGCGAACAAAAACACACCCAGCGCAGTCGACATCAAAAACGTGGCGCCGAGGACTAACCACGCGCCGTGGGCGGAACGTTCCGCTACTTCAAGGGGCTCTTCGGTAGGCGGGGTCACCTGTACTCCGGTATAATCACCAACGACCTGAGTCGTATGCGTCTCAAGCCGCCGAGGCGCTCGAAGCGCGAAGCCTCTTTAATGAGGAGGAGACGAACGCGATTCATTCGTCGACGGTCGTGTAGTCAGCGCGAAGGGAGGTGTCCAGTCGAGACCCGCACGATGTGAGCACGACGGTGGCTAACGTTGGGTGGTACGGTCAAAGCGCTCGCCCAGTTGCGCGCACACGCGCTCGAGCGACTGCTGGTCGAGTTCGTCAAAAGCGTCGGGCAAATCCGAGTCCACGTCTAGCACCGCTAGGAGTACGCCGGATGGCGTCACGACGGGCACGACGATCTCCGACAACGTCGTAGATGAGCACGCGATGTGGTTGGGGATCGCGTGGACATCGGGAACGCGCTGCGTTGTTCGCGTGCGCGCCGCGGCGCCGCACACCCCGCGCTCAAAAGGAATGCGCAGGCAACCGTGGCCGCCTTGGTAGGGTCCGATGACCAGAAGCCCCTCGGACACGCAGCGGTAGAACCCGGTCCAGTGGTAATACGGCATGCTGTGATGCACGGCGCTCGCCACCGTTGCCATCGCAGCGATCCAGTCGTCTTCGCCGTCGAGCAGGCTTTGCACCTCACGCTCTAAGTCGTCGAAGAGGACAGCGCGGGTGATCGCGTCGTGCGCCAAGGCTAGTCCTCGCTGCCGTCCGCCGCGTTTGGCGCCCACAGGACCTCTTCCGCGCCCGCTTCGGCGATGACCCATCGGCTCCAGACGAAGAAGGCGTCGCTGAGGCGATTGAGGTACCGGATGGCCACCTCGTCGACTTGCTCCGAGTCCGCTAGCTGGCACGCGAGACGCTCCGCTCGCCGGCAGATGGTGCGCGTAACGTGGAGGTCGGTGTTGAGCCGAGATCCGCCGGGGAGCACGAAGGAGCGCAGAGGTTCCAGCGTCGCGTTGCATCGATCCATGTCGGCTTCCAGCCAATCAACGTCGGCGCTACGCGGACGTGGTTGCCTCTCGTGCACGTCTTCGGGCAGGGTCGCGAGCACCGATCCGAGGTTGAAGAGTTGGTGTTGAACGCGGCGCAATGTCGCGGCCATCGGGTGCTTCGGATCCGCTTCAAGAGCCGTTTGTCTGGCGGTCCCGACGAAGGCGTTGAGCTCGTCCACGGCGCCATAGGTCTCGATCCTCAGCGCATGCTTGGGAACCTTCTGCCCCCCAACGAGCGAGGTCGTGCCCTTGTCTCCGCCGCGTGTGTAGACGCGATTGATCGCGATGCGCTGGGGTTCATCGAATTCTGAGTCGCTCATGCGGCTGTTACTCTCTGCAAAGAATGAAATACGCGCCGAGCGGCTTCTCGTTCTTGTAGGCGACTCCGATGGATGCGTGCTCGGAGACCTTACGCATGAAGTCGCGCGTCTTGTTGTAGACGAAGAACTGAAGGCCGCTGTTGTTCGGCTTGATGGACGGCCAACCGTCGACCACGCCGCCGTCTGGCACGTCGAAGTAATTCACCACGATGGCTCCGCGGTTCTCCCATTCGGCATTTCCTTCGGTGGCATGGGCCACAAAGTATCCTGGACCGATGAGCCGTCGCGTCGCGCCTTCGTTGTAACCGAACAATTCGGGGCGCTCGGCTGGCGGCGCCGGATCCGGTCGACAAAAGCGCTTCTCAAAGAGCTTGAACGCCGGCAACGTGTTCTTGCCGTGGTGCACGACCTCTTGCAGCGGCGGCACGTCGTCTGGCACGAAGTGTGAGAACGTGATCGGCTCCGCCGCCGCACAAAGCTCGTACAGCGCCGCTTGGTGCTTCTTCCGCAGGGTGTAGAGTTGCTCGAGCCGAGCCGGGTGGTCCAGAGAGTCGAGCAGCTGACGGATCGCCGGGTAATCAGGCGTGTCAGATTCGAGCAGATCCGTTAGGGACGACATGGCGAAGGTCCGGGAGGGTCGCGGCGCGAGGGCGCCAAGAGAGATTCGTACTTTCCTTTCGTAGCGCGCGACGCTATGGTCTGCGGCCAATTGTCGCAACCCGCGCGTGCGCCATCGCACTCGCTGATTCCAAGCTAGGTACAGACTCATGGCAACAAAGCGCCCCGCAAAGCTCGCGATCGGTAAGAAGGCTCAGCAGGTACCGATGCACCCGTCATCGGGAAAGCCAATGACCTGCGTGAAGGTGTTCCGCCAGACTGGTGGCAGCTCCATGCGTTGGCTCGTCCTTGAGGACTTTGACGGCTCCGAGAAGTCCGCTGCGGACATGTTGCCCGTCCGATAAAGGCGCGATGCAGTCGACTGCCGAAGACGTGCGCGCGCCTCTTATGGGTTGCGCGCTTCTTCGTTTTTGATCGCGCGCGAACGCACCAGCGCTCCCCTGTCGCTTGACAGTCGTACCCGCCAGCGCCGATGCAGTGGGCTCTACCTTTGGCTTTGTGTTCACACGAGACAATGGCGAACCCAGCCGCTTTGAGCGATATCGAGCTCGCCGTCCTCACGATGGCATTGGCCTCCGATGAGTTGACACCCACGGTGTCCGAAGTCGCGGATGACCCCGACGGGACACCCATCATCCGAAGCGACGACGTGCTCGCCGATCTCATCATCTCCTCCGCCGCCGCGTGGAGACGAACGCCGCAGGTGCGAGCACACGTTCTTCGGCAACTCACGCTCGAGTGTGAACGCAGACCCAGAACCGTGCCCGAGATGAAGGCTGCGCGAGCGGCCCTCGCTGCGGCGAGTCGTGGCGGCGAGATACGCAGGCAGAAGACGTGATGGAACAGGTCCTCGTCTACCTGGCCGCAGGGGCGGCCGTCGTGTGGTTCGTCTTGACCATCATTTGGCAAATCGACCCGACGTGGATTCGCGCGTTTCGATACGCCGACCGATTTCATATCATGCCCAACTGGCTCTTCTTCGCTCCAAATCCGATCCAGCGCGACACGCATCTGCTCTTCCGCGATCGCGGGCCTGACGGGACCGTGCTCCCCTGGGTACAGCTCGAGGGTATCGTCGCTTGGCGAGCTCACCACATGCTTTGGCACCCTCAGCGGCGAGTACAAACGAGTCTCTTCGCCCTCTACAACGGCCTGCTGAACGACTGCCGTGAGTCTGGCGACTTGGAGAAGGTGGCGTGCTTCAGCGGTTGCTATACGGCGCTACTTGCCGTCTCCGTCGCAGAGAGTCCGCCCGACGCGGCGGTCGAACGGCAGTTTGCGCTGGTCGCCAGCGTTGGCTTCGGAGACGCGCGCGCAGTCGAGACAAACTTCGTCAGCCTGTGGCATCCAATTGGCGGCCGCACGCGAGACCCCGGCGGGGCAGCAGAATGCTAGAGATTCTGTTGCTACCCAACCTTAGCTTCGAGGTCGCCGTCGAGGCATCGGCGAGACTGTGGGCCATCTACGCGGTGCTCGCGACAATTGAGTTGGAGTACGTCTGCAGCCACACACGGTACCAGCACTTCATGCGAACGGGCTTCGGCAGCGCTGGCTCTCTCGTCGCCGGTGGCCCTGGAGTGACGACGTTCGAGCGGGCGGGCACTCGACGTCTTGGGCTGCTGATTCGCGGTGGGATCGCCGCCGCCCTCTTGATACGGCCGAGCCTCGTCTGGCTCCCCTTGGCCGGCCCGATCGCCCTCGGCGTCGTTGTGCTGCTGAATCACTGGGTGTCGCGCGGCATGTGGCTCGCTCGCGAAGGTTCCGATGAGATCGGCAAGGCGACGGCGTTATGCCTGTTTCTGACGATCGCGCTGCCCGATTCGGGGCGCCTCGTTGGCCCCTACCTCCTGATGGCTCAGCTGCTTCTGTCGTACTTCGTCGCTGGGATCATCAAGCTCGTCGATCCCAGTTGGCGCTCCGGCAACGCGATCACCGGGGTCCTCAACACGTACTCCTACGGGCATCCGACGGCTGCGCGACTGCTCGGCGGTCGCTTCGCGTCCTCCTTCTTGGGCCTCTGCACCGTGGCCTGGGAGTTGACGACACCGCTGATCTTTGTCGCGCCCAAATGGCTGATCGTCCCCTTCTTCGCGATCGGCGCGATGTTCCACGTCGGCAACATGATCATCATGCGAATCGGGGCCTTCTGCCTGGGCTTCATCGCGACCTACCCCTTAGTGCTGTGGGCGCTCTTCGATCTGCGCGGACGGCTCGGCGTTCACTGGTAACACGCTCGGAGCTAGAGCCCGAACCAGCCTCTGAGCAGCTCAGGGTCTAGTACGATCAGCGCGACACCAGCCGACATGAGCAACACCGCGAAGATTTGTCCTGGTCTGATCTCCTCTTTGAAGAGAACCCGGCCCAGCACCAGCGCCAGAAGCATGCCCACCGCGCGCTTGATCGCTTCCACGAACGAGACGAGCGTCTGTCCAAAGGCTACCAGCTGGGTGCCAAGCGCGAGAGCCCCAAA
>JBLFZA010000183.1:0-8827 GCA_047610025.1 Bradymonadia bacterium
CACGTCGTCGTCGGCGTTTCGGCCAATCAGGCTCTCATCGATCGCGCCATCGAGCTCCGTGCGGATGCGGTGATCGTTCACCACGGGTTCTTCTGGAAAGGAGAGCCGCAAGCTCTGCGTGGCTGGAAGGGGCGGCGAATCGGCGCTCTTATGCGTCACGACATCTCGCTGTTTGGCTACCACCTGCCACTCGACGCTCACGCCGAGCTCGGCAACAACGTGCAGGTTCTCAAGGCCCTCGGAGCGCTCCCAAGCGCTCAATTCGGTGGCGGTTCACCCCCGCTTGGATGGCTCGGCCAATTGGCAGAAGCGACGCCTCGAAGCGAGATGATCGCCCGCCTTGAAGCGGCCGTCGGCCCGGTTGGCACAGCTTTTCTGCACGGGCCCGAGCTCATCTCTCGGGTTGGGGTCGTGACCGGCGGCGGAGCCGGATTCTTTGAGGCCGCGCTCGCCGAGGATGTCGACTTGTTCGTCACCGGAGAACCGAGTGAACAAAGCCAAGGGTATGCTGTCGAACTCGGTGGGAACTTTGTCGCCGCAGGCCATCACGCCACGGAGCGATTCGGACCACGAGCGCTCGGCGACTATCTTTCCAACACCTTTTCTCTCGCTGTGACGTTTGTCGACATAGCTAATCCTGTGTGACGCGAATTGAACCGACCCCGATCGTGGTTTAGCCTAGCGATTCCCTCTTTGGCACCGAGCGCATGAGAAATTCCGCCTATATTCGATACGCTGTCGCCGTTGTTGCGCTGATGCTTGGGTTCGCGCTCACGATTCGGCTCAGCAGCGATCGCGGACTTCTCTTCGAGAGCGCGGGCACTGCGGCGCTCGCGAGTGCTCAGACGCCGAGCGACCAGTACGACCTGCAGGGACTCGCGATCGTGAACCGGGTGCTCTTGCAGCTCACGGACAACTACGTCGAGCCGGACCGCATCGAGCCGGACCGGATGCTGGTGTACGCTCTCGATCGCGTTCAGAACACGGTCCCCGAGGTCGTCACACTCTTCGACGAGGACCTCGACAGCAGCCCAGGCACGGTGGAAGTCCGCGTTGGCTCGGCGAGGCAGACTTTTGCGATAGAGGGCATCGAGTCCCGTTGGGAGATGTCCCTGAAATTGCGCGAGATCTTCCGGTTCATGCAGCAGCACCTCGACGCTGACGAGACCGACCTCCAGGAAGTCGAGTACGCCGCTATCAACGGCCTGCTGTCGACGCTGGATCCTCACAGCGTGCTCCTCACGCCGCGCGTCTACGCGGACATGCAGGCCAGCAACCGCGGGAGCTTCGGTGGACTCGGTATCGTGATTGGGATTCGAGATGCCGCTCTCACGGTCATCTCCCCAATCGCAAATACGCCGGCCGCGCGCGCTGGATTTGAGTCCGGCGACCGCATCGTAAAAATCAATGATGAATCCACGGTCAACATGCCACTGGACGAAGCGGTAAATCGCCTGCGCGGCGCGCCGGGGACAGAGGTCACGCTTGAGGTGATGCGCGACAACTGGACCGAACCGCACGAGTTCACTCTTGTCCGTGAGATCATCAGCATCGAGTCCGTCACCCACGAGACGCTCGGCGACAACATCGGGTACATCTCTATCCAGAACTTCCAGGCCAACACGCACGACGACTTGCTCGCCGCGCTTGAGAGCCTCGAGACGGAGCTCGGCGGCATTGAAGGGCTCGTCCTCGACCTTCGAAACAACCCCGGCGGCCTGCTGCAGCAGGCCATCGCCATCTCGGACACCTTCCTCTCAGAAGGCACGATCGTCACGACCGTCGGCATCGGCGACCGCTTGCGAGAAGAGAACGTCGCCAGCGCGAACACGACGCAGGGGGAGTACCCGATTGTCATCTTGATCAACCCAGGCTCTGCCTCTGCGAGCGAGATCGTTGCGGGAGCGCTGAAGAGCCACAATCGCGCGCTGATCGTTGGCGACACCAGCTTCGGCAAGGGCTCGGTGCAGGTCATCTACGCCTTTGAAGATGGCTCCGCGCTGAAGTTGACGATCGCGAAGTACCTCACGCCAGGCGATGTCTCTATCCAAGGCGTTGGCATCGTACCTGACATTCAAATCGTACCCATGTTGATCACCGAAGAGACGATCGACATGTACGCGAGCACCGACATTCTGCGGGAGGGCGACTTGGCGACAGCCTTAGCGTCTTCCACCGATGAGCAGGCGACGTCCGACCGACCAAGCGCTGTCGTGCAATACTTCTTCGAACCGGAGGAGATCGACAGCGGCGCGATGGACGGCCCCAACGACTTCAGCCCCGACTTTGAGATCGACTTTGCGCGCAGTGTCTTGCGAAGCGCTGGCGCCGAGTGGGAGCGAGAACGACTGCTGTCCCTCGCCGGTACTGTGATCGACGATGTGGCCGCGCGGCAGCTCGTGACCGTTCAAGAGCGCCTGCGACAGCGCAACGTCGACTGGAGCGAAGGACCCAACGTCATCCAGCCGGTCACGCTGGCGGTGACGACGGATCGCGCCGACAACCGACTGTCATCTGGCGGAACACTCGCCGTCACCCTGAGCGCCACCAACAACGGCGACCGCGCGCTGCATCAAGTGCGCGCGGTGACGGAATCGGCCTACAGACTCTTCGATGACCGTGAGTTCGTGTTCGGACTCATCGAGCCGGGCGAAACGGCCACGTGGACCGTCCCGATCGAAATCCCCGTTGAAGAACCAACTCGGTTGGAGCTCGTCAGTTTCGCAGGTTTCGCGGATACAATCCCGCTGGACGCGACCACAGAAACCAGGGTGGAGGTCGTTGGACAAGCACGCCCACACTGGGGCTTCTCGTACTGGCTCGACGACACCGAGGGCGGTAACGGCGACGGTCTACTGCAGGTCGGCGAGACCGTGCGCTTTCGCATGGACGTCACGAATATCGGCGACGGCGCGGCGGCCGAGACGGTGATCTATCTCCGCAACCGAAGCGACGCAGACGTGTTTCTGCGCGCAGGCCGGGAAGAGGTCGATCATCTTGGGCCGGGCGAACACCACGTCAGCGTCTTTGAATTCGACGTCCAGGGAGCCGGCGAGAACGGCACAATTGTGCTCGACGCGGACGTCTATGACTCCGTATTCCGTGAGTTCTTAAGCGAGGAGCTCACGCTACCCGTGACGTCTCCAGAGTCTGCGGCGACCGTGAGCGACGTCACCGGAGGCATCGTGGCCTCCAGCGGCCCCTTGGAAATCTACGCGGGGGCCGCCGATCACACTCCCATAATCGCGCGGGCACCGGAGGGCGCAACGCTCGAGGTCGTGTTACGCACCGATGACTGGTTCAAGGTGACATGGGGCGAGCTTGATGGCTGGGTTCCCAATGCACTGGTCACGTACACAAGTGAGGCTGTGGTAAGCGACACCACGGTGGAGGAGCTCGTGCACTTCCAGGCTCCGGTCATCGCGCTCGACTCAAGCGTCACGCAGACGAGCGCGGCGACCTTCACGCTCGACGGCAGCATCAGCGACGATCGTACGGTGCGAGACTTCTACGTGTCCGTGTACAATCGCGTGTCGCCCGCGAGAACGCAGCTGACGAAGGTGGCCTACCAGTACTTAGGTGTACCATCGGCCACGATTGCGGAGACAATCCCTCTTCGTCCTGGGATGAACCGGATCACAGTGGTCGCCCGCGACAACGACAAAATCACGAGCAGCCAGGTCCTCTTTGTCTATCGCAACGAGTAGCGTCGCCCAGCGACACATCGCTCACGGAGCGCTGTCGAACGGGATCACATGGTCCGTGTGGACAGAGCCAAGCGACACCATGTGTAGTGTCCAGGTGTGGCTGCGAGCGGGTTCAGCTGACGAGCGACCCGGTGAGACCGGTAGCGCACACATGTTGGAACATATGATGTTTCGCGGCTCGAACACCGTGCCGGATGGAGAGTTCGATGCGCGGATGGAGAGCCTCGGGGCGATCGTCAACGCGTCGACTTGGGTGGACTCCACCTCGTACACGACACTCTGTGCGCCCGAGGTGCTGAACGAGGTGTTGGCGCTGGAGGCTGACCGTCACCGCGGCATCGCGCTCAAATCGAAGATTCTAGTCGCAGAACGCGATGTCGTCGCCAATGAACGACGGCAAGTCGTTGACGCGAGCGCCGAAGCGAAGCTCCGTGAGCGCTTTGTCTTCGCAGCTCAACGAGGGACGCCCTACGCGTGGCCCGTGATTGGATGGGCAGAGGACATCGAGGCGTATACGTCGGGCACACTGCGTGCGTTCTTCGAACGCTGCTACGCGCCATCGCGGACGCACGTGGTTTTCTGCGGTCCGATTGACGCTGAAGAGGCGGAACGACTCGCAACGGAGCATTTCGCGGCGCCGCGGCCCGAGAACGGATGGCGACCCGCCGACCTGTTCAAGAGCCGGCCGCCTCACGAGGCTGACCTGCCAGAGGAGCAGGAGAACCCCGAGCGTTTCGTCGAGTTTCCTGTCGACGTCTCGACCCCGATTGTCTTGGTCGGGTTCGAGGCCCCCGCTCGACTCGACGCGGACTGGCCGGCATGGCGCGTCGCTACGAGCGTGCTCTGTGGTGGTGAGTCAGCCCGGCTCCCACAGCAGCTTGAATTCGAGCGCGCTGTCGTGTTGTCCATCGACCTCGAGATGTACGATACGAGGATGCCTCTCGTCGCGACACTCGAGGCGTCGACGCGACGCGGAAGCTCCGCTGATGACGTACTCGGTGCGCTCGACGACGTGTTATGGGAGCTCGCGGAGAACGGGCCAACAGAGCATGAACTGGCCCGATGGCAGCGCGCGCTGAGGACAGACGAGGCGCGCGCCCTCGCGAACCCAGAATCTCGGGCCGAGTGGATGGGCGAGAGCTGGGTGCTCTCCGGTGACCCGGTCCGTCTGTTCTCGACAGCCGAAGAACTGCAAAGCGTCACCGCGGAGGATGTGCGCCGGGTGGCCCGGAGCATGCTCGCGCCCTCGAAGCGTACGGTCGTCATCGGGGTTCCACTCCGATGAACGAGCAGTCTAGACATGTGCACCGCATCACCGAGCACGGAGATGAGGTGATCGTCTCCCAGGGGCTGTGCTTCGGCGCGGTTACGCTCCGACTCAGCTTTGACCGAGGCGGCGCCTTCGGCCCCCCTGCGCTCACCCGCGCGGTGTGGGACCAACTCGAACGCGGGACTGCGCTAAAGACTCGTAACCAGCTCCATGGTGAACTTGAGGCGCTGGGCGCGTCCACACAGTGGTTGGTGTCGCGCAGCTCCGTCTCGATAGAAGTGTCCACGCTCTCAGACGCTATCGGCAGCGCGACTGACCTCGTTCTGGAGTCCTTGCTCCGGCCACTCGAGAAGAACCGAGACCTCAAGAATTGGCGCGAGGAGATTGATGAGGAGCAGGACGCCCTCCGTTACGAGGCGGAGTGGGGAGCGGAGCGGCTCTTTGAACGCCTCTGGTGGGGCGACGATCGCTGGGGAATCCGAAGCGTCGGAACACGCCAGCATCGTCAAGAGTTGAGCCTGCAAGCGCTGCGCACTCACCGTGAGACGCTGCTCAGTGCTCGCGCTGTCGTCGGTGTGGCGTGCGACCCCTCATGGCGTGGTGAAGGCGACGCACTGGCCCAATCCGTGTTGGAACGCGTTCGCGTGAAAGCGCCGCGTGGTCTCTCGCTGACTCTGTCGACCGCTCCGGCTCCCCCAGCGCCGGGCACGCAACGACGCGGCGTCATTGTGTACCCGGAAGCGGCGCAGGCGGCGCTCTTCTTTGGCACGCCCGCGCCAAGAGTAGACAGCGAGGACTGGGTGATTGGCTGCCTGCATTCCCTCGCATTCGGCGGAGGATTCACGTCCCCGCTCGTACAGAGAATTCGCGCAGATTTGGGGCTATCTTATGAGGTGGGCTGGTCGACAGAATCCAACGGACTGCTCGGGCAGTGGCGTGGGTTCGTTGCGCCGGAGTCTCATGAGATGAACCGGGTCCTCGACGAAGTGCACCGGCTGTGGTCGGACTTTGTTCGTTCAGGCCCTACCCCTGAGCAGTGGCGAACCGCTCAGCGACTCATGCGCTCGCACCATCTCTCAGCGCTCAGCACCACAACGTCACGGATGCGGCACGCCTGCGCGCTCCGTCTGCTCGGGCTCGATATCGCACGCCAGACAGACGTGCTGGATCGTGCGAGCCAGTCCACAAGCGATGATGGCTATCGACTCGGACACGAGTTCGCTGGCGCCATGGTAGACGCGACGATCGCCACCGCGCAGTCCGGCGAACCCTGGCTGCCGGGAGCGCGGCGTTGGTTCTTTGATACCGACGAGCGCCAACCATGGGCGCTTGCTACAAAGTGATGAGAGCTATAAGGCGTGAGAGGCGCGAAGAAGAGTCAGCGGCGGCGCACGGAGGCCGCACCGATTTAACGAAGCGTGATGTTGAGAACCTCATGGCGAGCGTGTCACCGCTCGAAATGTGCCGTAGCTGAGCGCTTTCGCCGCCTGGTTTGCGAGTTTTGCGTCCTCATTGCCCCACCGACATGTCGAACCCGAGAATCAAGCAACACACGATGGTTTCCGCGACAGTTGTCGCGGGAGAAGCCGCCGTTGTGACGCCTGGTGACTCGAGCCTACACATTCTTAATCGCGTGGGCACGGTCATCTGGGGCCTGTGCGAGGGTGACGGAAAGCACCTCAACGAACTCGTCGTAGCGCTGCTTGAGCGCTTCGACGTGCACCCCGATATCGCGACCGCCGAAGTCACCGCCTTCGTCGAACAGGGCGCTGCCCTTGGTTTCTTGGAGCTAGAACTATGAACGTATTTCAACACCTCCCGCAGCGCGCTACAAACAGCGCCCTGCGACGCATCCTCACTCGCTCTGCCCTGCCCCTGGCATGTGCACTCCTCGCGGCCGCATGCGGCAGTGACGGTGAGAAGGAGCCGGAGCCGGAGCCGGAGGACATGTCGTCGGTCTCCTTTGTCAGCCCGGTTGAAGGAGCCAGCTTCACGAGCGACGACGACCTCGACCCCGACACCGACGGAGTGCAGATCGCTGTCAGCCTCGGTGGAATGCTTGAGGAAGGCGACGCTGTGAGTCTGCGTGCGGGAAGTGATCCCAGCTTCGATTGGACCGTGGCCGGAGGCATCGAGGCCTGGCCGACAGATGAAGCGATCGTCACCATCGTCGACGGCGATAACGTCCTGCAAGCCGGCGCGACACGAGAGGGCGTGGTCGTCGCGAGCGCCTCCATCACCGTACGTGGCCTCCTGCCTGTCAACCTGCCCCCGGCGTTACTGATCACGTCACCCAGCAACGGCGATACGCTCACCGAAGCGGACGACATCGATAGCACAACGCTCGGCGTGCAAATCAATGTGACGGCACGAGCGGAGCGTTTTAACGATGGCACGAGCGCTGCCCTGAGCGTGAATGATGCAAACAGCGTCGACGAGATCATCGCCGCGGGCGAGCTTCTCTACGAAAACGTTACCTTGATCGAAGGCGAGAACACGCTGACGCTCACTGCGGAGAGCGAAGACGGACCCATCACCGATGAAATCACCGTCACCCTAGACGTCGAAGCACCCCTACCCTGCGCGGTGGCGTTCACGCCAGAACCAGTGGGCGACACCTGCAACGTGACGTCGGCTTCGCAGGACGAGTCAGACGCCGAAGGAATCCAGACCCAGTTCGAGGTCACGACCGACTGCTTTGAGGCGAACCTCCAGATCAACGGCGACGGCGCCGGCGTGACGTCGGTCGATGGTGGAGGTGTCGCGACCTTCCTCACAACGCTGCCCGAGGGCCGCGTCGAAGTGCAGGCGACGGCTGATGGCGTGAACGGGCGCAGTGGCACAGGTCAGCTCTACATCTTCGATGTTGATACGCTCGGGCCGGCAGTATCCATCACCGACACCTTCGAGACCGCGATTCTCCCGGACCAAGACGAAGATACGGACACTGCAGGGTTGCAGCTCACCGTCAGCGGCATCGCGGAAGACCTCGCCAACGTCAGCGTTACGGTGAACGGCCTCCCCGCCGCCGCTGTAGCCGCCGACGAGGTCGGCCAATGGAATGTGATGCTGACGTTCGAATCTGGTGGCGAGTTCACTCTGTTGGCAGAGGCGACGGATGCCTGCGGCAACGTCGGGGTGGACGACCCGGTCTCCGTCGACGTGTTCGTTGAGGCCCCCACCATTACGATCACCGAGCCAACGGCAGGCGGCGTTGTGACGGCCGATGACGACGTCGCTTCGCTCGTCCCGGGCCTCCAGATTAACGTGCGCGCCGAGTCGACGCTCCGCGCTGGCGTCGCAGCCGCGCTGAGCTGTCGCCTGACGACGCCCATCGATGGTGCCTTTGAAGAGTTCGGTACCGGCATCGCAGGTTCGGCGGGCGCCTTGCGCATTCAGGCAACCTTCGTGGAGGGCGAGTACGAGTGCCAAGTCTCGGCGACGACTCCTGTCGCTGCCACAAGCGACTCGCTGTTCTTCACCGTCGATACGACGGCCCCTGAGCTCGTGACGGTGACCCCGCCGGACGCATCAGTGATCGGCGCGGCTGACGCGTCTCCGACTGGCGGAGCGGGTACCCTAGACTTCGTCATCGCCGTTGAGGGAGCAGACGGCGGGAGCCTGCAGCTTCTGATCGACGACATCGTCGTTGCCGAGGTCACAGAAGTCGCCTCTCCCGTCTCGCTTGCCGCGGTTGTGGTGCCTGAAGGCACGGTCGAAGTGGTCATTCGAATGACTGACGCCAACGGAAACACCGCGGACAGCACCGTCACTTACACAGTCGATTGGTTCGCTCCGCTGGCGCCTGAGCCGGTGCTCACTGCATTGAACCCGCGTTCTGGCATCATAT
>JBLFZA010000184.1:0-8805 GCA_047610025.1 Bradymonadia bacterium
GTCACTGGATTCTGATCTCTGCCAGGACGGTAAGGTCCTCTGCGAGTTGGCGTCGGGCATGGCGTACTGCAGCGGCGGCGCTGCTGCGCTGCTGACATTCGAGGCACCGGGTCAGCCGGGGTTGGATTCTTCGGGCAACGCAGATGCTGCTGTCGACGGATTGCCGACGGTTGATTCGTCGGTTGCACGGCGAGGCCGTAATGGCGTGCTGTTTTCGGACGCGACGAGCGCACTGAGAATCCCGATGGCGCAAGCACAGGGTCACGAGTTCACGTTCGCGGCGTGGGTAAACCCCTCGCTTGCTGGGCCTCGCGCGATTGTGAGTCGATTGGAGAGTGGTGGAGGAAACGGACTCCTTCTCGGCACCAGCTCATGGCTCGACTTCCTCGGTGTGCGCTATGACAACGCGGTCCCCGCGCTGCCTGTTGGCCAGTGGTCTCACGTCGCCGTTGTCTACAACACTCAGACGCTCACGCTCTACCGCAACGGCGTCATTGTTGGTGTTCCACATGCAGTTGCGCCGCTCGGACCTGGCTTGCCTGGCCCGGCCCCAGCATGGGAGTCGGATGTGTTTGTTGGCCAAGAACTAGACCCGACGGGTGGAGTTCTCGCCGGGTGCACCAACGCCTGCTCCGTTGATGCTGGCGAAGCCTTCGTCGGAGCGATGGATGATGTCGCCTGGTATCGCCACCCACTGACGCAGGGGGAAATCTTCAACCTGATGGCCGGTGTGCCTAGCGGAGATATCAACCGTGAATTCTGTGACTTCCGGGACAACGACTGCAGCGGTGGCGCCGATGAGCTCTTCTCGCTTGGTACAGCGTGTGACGGTGCGGACGGAGATCAGTGTGAAGAGAGTGTCACCACTTGTTCGGCTGATGGTCTTTCGACGGAGTGCTCGTATGGCGCCTCGGCGATTTATACCTTCGACCGAACGTACGACAGCCTAGGCACAACGTTCGTCACGGATTTCTCGGGCGACGGCAATGATGCGTCGCTCGGTACGACTGCTGTCGTCGGACAGGTCAACACGCGTTCGGCCGTGAGCCTCGATGGAACAATTGATGGGTTCGCGTTGGTTCCGTTGCCAAACGGAGACCGCTCGACCTTCACGCTCAGCTTCGCTGCGCGAACGGAAGGTTCACTGCTGACATCGCGACTGATCGCGAACCGGATGACAAGCCACGAGCAGGCAATGGGCTGCACGGGCAATGGGTTCTCGTTGTTGGACAACGGGCAACTCTACTACCAATGCCAGCGGCTGCGAGTGGATGGCCTTGGATTGCTCCTGCACAGCGCAGGTCCGTGGGTGGACATCATGATCGTCCACGATGGGACGGGGCTCGAAGTCTATGTCGACGGCGCGTTGGCGAATATCTCTGAGAGTGTTGGACCTACTTGGTTCAGTCACGGTTCACGCTTCGATACGACGAGTCTGTCGCAGCTGCTCTGGGCTAGCGACCTTGTGTTCGGCCAGCGTCAAGGCGTGCCTGGGGGCGGGTTCTCAGCGAGCCGCTCTTGGGAGGGTCAGTTGGACAATGTCGTCTGGATGGATACACCGCCAACGGCAGCAGATCTCGCTGACTTGTTGGTGGGTGCGCTCCCGGAGGCGTCGATGAACTTCGAACTCTGTGACTCGAGTGACAATGACTGCAGTGGTCTCGCTGATGAACCCTACTTATCGCCGACCATCGTGGATGGTGTCGGTGATACGTGTTTGGGCGGACTTGGCGAGTGCGCGCAGCCGGGTGTGTTCGCGTGCGGAGCCGATTTGCTCTCGACGACCTGTGACGCTGTTGAGCTGACGCCGACTGCGGAGATCTGTGACAATCTCGACAATGACTGTGACGGCTTCATTGATGGCATGACGCAGTCGTGCACTAACTCTTGTGGTGTTGGTGTCGAGACCTGTGTTTCTGGCCTGTTCCAGGGGTGTACAGCGCCTGCGTTTGGCCTGGAGGTCTGCGATGGCGTCGACAACGACTGCAACGGCGACACCGACGAAGGCTTCACCACCTACGCATGCGGTGTTGGCATCTGCGCTCAGGTCTTGGATGCCTGTATCGCTGGGGCGCCCGAGGTCTGTGACCCTCTCCTCGGCGCTGAATCAGCCGAGGTCTGTGATGCGCTCGATCGCGACTGTGATGGGGACCCGATCAACGGATTCCCCGTAGGCGACGTTTGTTACGAAGGGCTGGGAGCTTGTGAGTCGGAAGGTGTCTGGGTCTGCGACCCGGGTACTGGTGGCGTGTTGTGCGATGCGACGGGCAGTACGCCGGCAACGTTCGACTATTGCGGCGACAACGAGGACAACGACTGTGATGGCGACATCGACGAAGACACGACCGTCGCCACCCTGACGATCACCGAAGTCGCGATCGGTGACCCGAACTTCGACTACGCGGGTCGTTGCGGCATCAACGCAGGCGCCACGCCTCGATGTGGCGCTCTCGTCTTTGAGGTCGTGAACGCTGGTCCGGCTCTGTTCGTCGGTGACGTCCCGATCGAGGTCTACGCCGACGATGGCGCTGGGCCGGTTCTGGTCAGTGACGGCGAGGTCTTGAGTGCGACGATTCCTGTTGGCGCAGCGCCGCAAGAGTTCGTCTACTGCTGGGAAAACGACGTCGAGATGGAGAACGCGGTGCTGTCGCTGTCGCTGGCAAGCAGCTGTTTGTCGGTCACTGGTACGGCTGGGTCCGCTGTAGACCTTTTGGCCTGCTCCGACCCGGATGTCTGCGACGGTGTGGACAACGATGTTGACGGCGAGGTCGATGAGTTGCCGGAAGCATGCGGTGGAGACCCTCGACAGGTGTGTCTCTACGACGACATCGTTGGTGAGTACGTCTGCGCAATCGCATCGGAAGAAGAAGACGCCTGCGTCGATGGCAACTGCCCGATGGGCGAGATGTGCGTCGAAGAGCAGTGCGTTGAAGGATGTGTCGATGACGCGCAGTGTGGCGCAGGCGCAGAGTGCGAAGATGGCCTGTGCGCGATTTCGCCTCGGTTGAGCGCTGCGCCGGCTGCTGCGGAAGAAGAGGTGAAGGCCGTAGAGGGAGGTTCTCAAGCCGGGTGTTCCGCAGCCGCGGGAATGCCCGTGTCGTGGTTCGTCTTCTTTGGCTTGACCCTCCTCGGTACGCGTCGCCGGCGTCGGTAGTGTTTGGTCGAGCGGCTGCGTTGGTGGCCGCTCGACCGAAACCGCCGAACATGCCAGACTGCTGCTGTTGATCGTTCGCTCCCCCCAGTGACATTCATGGTCATTCGACCCTTTCTGTTCGTGCTTGCCTGTTTGTTCTTCGTGATCGCCGCTTGCGGGGGGGACGGAGCAGCGGATGAGTGCGAGTGCTCAAATCAGACCGTGTTGCTGTGCTCGGAAGATGGGCAGCGTCTCATCACCAGCGTGCCAACGCTCGCATGCCAGGGCGGTGAGTGCGTCACGCTCGACTCGGAACAACAGTGTGACTTCGGTTGTGCGGCCGGCGCGTGCCGCTCAAACGATGTGGCTTGTGACGACGTGACGTGTGACGCGCCACCGGACAACTTCTGTGAAGGCAATCAGACGATTGTCTATCTAGTGCCGGGGTCATGCGGCACGGGAGGAGCCTGCACGTACGACCGTCGTCGAGAGAGCTGCGACGCTGATTCGATGTGTTTACAGGGAGAGTGTCGTGCAATTGATTGCTCCTTCACAACTTGCGACGCTCCGCCGAGCAACCTCTGTGAGGGTTCCACAGCGTTGGTGTACCCGGCGTTGGGACAATGCACGGACGACACGGATGGTCCGACATGTGGCTATGAGCCTACTCGTCGAGACTGCACGGCCGAATCGGCGCGTTGCGAAAACGGACGATGCATTGACCTCTGTGGCGGCGTGACGTGCCTCTCGCCCCCTGCTCCCTCTTGTGACGGTGAAGTGGCGGTGAGCTCTGCTGCGCGGGGTGAGTGCGAAGATGGGAGCTGCGATTACGCGGAACTGCGCCAGGATTGCGGCGCCGCCAGTCTGGTTTGCGAGCGCGGTGGATGCGTTCCCTTATGTGCAGACGACGAGTGCATCTCGCCTCCGGTGGATGCGTGCAGCGATGACCGACGCGAGCGCATCATCTTTGAACGCGTTGGCCAGTGCGACGAGACGGAGACATGCGCTTATGAGGAGCGCCCGCGTGTCGACTGCACGTTGACCGGAGATGTGTGCGTCGACGGGGACTGTATCGTCGACCCACTTTGCGTGGATGTCGATTGCTCAACGCCTCCCAACCCGATCTCGTGTGAGGGTGACGTGGCCGTGAGATTGAGCTCGGGCGTCTGTGCCGCCGGGGAGTGTGAGTTTGCGCGGAACGAGGTCGACTGTGCGGCCGCCGGCTTGCTTTGCATTGACGGTACCTGTGTCGATCGGTGTGCCATAGATGCCTGCCTGGATCCGCCGTTGGACATTTGTGTGGGTGACGCCGCGTGGCAGTACGGCCGCCCGGGCAGCTGCGACGCAATCGAGGGCTGCGACTACCCACTCTTTGTGCTGGACTGTGCGGCGCGAGGCGAGACCTGCGTTCACGGCCAATGCGAGTCACTTTGCGACTGCACTGACGTGCCGACGGACCGACGGTGCGAGGCCAACTTCGTGGTTGGTTTTGTCGCCAGTGGCGTGTGCGAGGGAGAGGCCTGTGTGTTTGACGAGGAAGTGCTGCAGGATTGTTCCGACACCGGCGGGGTCTGTTCGCTCGGAGTCTGCGCGCCCGACTGTGGCGCCGCGCCTTGCCTCCCCCTCGAACCGCGCTGTGAGGGTGATAATCGGGTCGTTTCTTCCGCTCCCGGTTTGTGCCTCGAGGGGGACGTCTGCGACTACACCGCCGTCGAGCAGAGCATAGACTGTCGCGCAGACGGTCTGGCGTGTGTCGATGGCGCGTGCGTGGACGCGTGCGAGTTTCTCGCATGTGATACGCGGCCTGTAGACCTGTGTGATGGCGACACGCTGATGGTGTCCACGTTCCCCTCATTCTGCGAGGCGAGCGCCTGTCAGTTCGAGGAGACGCGAATCGACTGCACGGTTTCCGGCGATGTCTGTTCGGCTGGAGCGTGCGTTGACCCATGCGTCGGTATCCTGTGCAACGAGCCGCCAGCGAACACCTGCGATGGTAGCGTCGTGGAGGCGTACCGGCCGGTTGGCGCGTGCACCAACGCCGTCTGTGATTACGGTGCCGACAGCTTCGATTGTTCTCTGCTCGGCCAAGCATGCGTCGACGCCTCGTGCGTCGACCCCTGCGCAGACGTGGTCTGTGAAGACTTGCCGGCTGATGCCTGTGAAGATGGTGTCGCTCGACGGTATTCTGGTGAGTCCGTCTGCTCTGACGGCGTTTGCGAGTATCTGCTCGTCTCGTCGTCCGATTGCGGCGCGATTGGATTGAACTGCATCGACGCGGCGTGCGTTGACGCGTGCGATGGCGTCGTCTGTAACACTCCGCCAGCAGGGAACTGCTTGGGCGATGTATCCGTCACCTTCGCTGTGCCGGGTACATGTGACATGGGGGATTGCGAGTACGTCGAGAGCGAAGTGGATTGCTCGCTGTTTGCCGCGCTGTGCGATGCCGGAAGTTGTGATGACCGGTGTACATTGCTCCCTTGCCCGACACCTGACGACTACTGCGCGGGTAACTCGGCGGTCTCCTACGCCGCGACGACTTGCGCGTTCGGAACCTGCACCGAGAACGAAACCATCACCGACTGTGGAGATATCGGGCTGGCGTGCGTCGACGGCGCCTGCCTTGCCGCAGCGACGCCATGCGATGTGATCGACTGCGAACCTTTAGAAGACGGATGCGCCTCAGACAACGCAACGGTTGCGTACTCGGCGCCAGGCGTTTGTGACGCGTTGAACCTCGTCTGCGACTACAGCGCGGTGCGCGTTGAAACGGCGTGCGCGGTCGGTGAGACGTGTGTCCTAGGCTCCTGCGCTCGACATGCTGTAGCCGGGGACGTCATCATCGCCGAGATATTCTTCGATGCAGACGGGTCGGATGACGCGCTTGAGTGGATAGAGCTGCTCAATGTCTCGCAGGAGAGCGTGTCGCTCCGAGGACTGCTGCTGATTTCCCCCACGGGTCAGGCGCTTGCGTTGCCCGCTGATGCCGAGCTGGCGCCGGGCGCCGTCTTCCTCGTTAGTGCGGATCCGATGTTGACGCCTGACCAGAGCATCACCTTCCTTGAGTTCAGCGTCCCCAACCTTGGAGGAGAGCTCGCGCTCGTTAACTTCGACTCCACCATCGATAGCGTCCTGTTCAGCCGAGACACGGGCTGGAGTTGGCAACTGGGCCGTTCACTGTCGCTCCGCGAGGGCAATCGCACCGAGGCCGCGAACAACAGCGCTGCGGCGTGGTGTGTGCCAACCAACTCCTATGGGCGAGGTTTGTTTGGCACACCTGGTGATGTATCGGATGGCTGCTAGCGGCACAGGCGCGCTGGCATCCCGAAGAACGACGACCCCAACGCGCAGGATTGTGGCCGAGTGGGACGCTCTCACGGGACGTTACACTATGAGAACGACCACTTCGGCATGTCCAATACGGCTGCCGCCACTTGCCTGCGCGCTCTAACGGTGTCGAGGCGCGGCGCGTACGCGAACTTCCGAATGCGCTCCACGTAGGTTTCGAGTTCGTCTTCCTCTACAAGACTGGGCGCGAGCTCGGTCGCGATGCGCAGGGACTCTGCGTTTACGCGGGCTGTTGTCAGCTTGGCGAGCATGAGGTGAACGGGCGTCGCCTGGCCGGCGGCCATCATTTGTTGGACGCGCGTCACGGTGGAGTCGGCCTCGTACGCGCCGATGATCAGGTCGGCGAGCGCGAGCATGAGCTGCTGTTGGTCCTTGAAGTCGGCGAGGTGCCGTTGAATAGCCAAGTTGGCCACGTAGACGGCCATTAGCTTCGAGCGCTGCGTGGTGAACTGCTCGAAGTCGAGCGTCGAGTCGGTGCAGGCCGGTGCGCGCTCCTTCGCTGCTTCCGTGATTGCGGTTGCTTCGCCGACGACAGAGAACAGCGGCAGCTGCTGTTGCATCGTGCGCTTGAGCATAATGCCGGGGATCAGCAGACGGTTGATCTCGTTTGTACCCTCGAAGATTCGATTGATGCGTGAGTCACGATACGTGCGCTCGACCTCGTACTCGGAGCTGTACCCGTATCCTCCGTGAATCTGTACGGCCTCGTCGGCGACAAAGTCGGCGACCTCTGAGCCAAACACCTTGATGATGGAGTCTTCGACGGCAAAGGCCTCAATGGCTGCCATAACCTTGGCGCTGTAGTCTGGAGCCTGATTGTCGAGCGGTTCGATCGTGTCGTCCATGTAGCCGCCTACGCGGTAACACATCGATTCAAGGGAGAAGATGCGCGTCGCCATTTGCGCAAGCTTCTGCTGAATCGCGCCGAATGATCCGATCGGCTGCCCGAATTGATGGCGAGTGTTCGCATACTCTGCGGCGATCTGCAGCGTGCGCTTGCAGCCGCCGATCGCGCCCACCCCGAGCTTGAACCTGCCGACGTTGAGAATGTTGAACGCGATCTTGTGCCCACGGCCGACTTCGCCCAGCAGCGCGGATTCAGGCACGACAACATCGTCGAGGATGAGCATGCGCGTCGAAGAGCCCTTCAGGCCCATTTTGTGCTCTTCGGCGCCTGTGGAGACACCCGCGACCGTGGCTTCGATAAGGAAGGCCGAGAACTTCTCGCCGTCCACCTTTGCAAAGACAGTGAACAGGTCCGCGAAGCCGGCGTTCGTGATCCACATCTTGGTGCCGTTGAGTCGGTACACCCTGTCGCCGTCATCGCTCGTCTCGAGAACGGCTGTAGTCTTCGCTCCAAGCGCGTCTGAACCGCTTCCGGGTTCGGTGAGCGCGTAGGCGGCAAGCAGCTCGCCGCTCGCTAGTCTTGGAAGGTAACGTTGCTTTTGCTCCTCGTTGCCGAAGTAGAGCAGGGGCAGTGTTCCAATCCCGACATGGCCGCCGTGTGACACGCTGTAGCTCGCGTAGGTGGAAAGCGCTTCGGCGACGAGCATTGACGTCGCCTTGTCGAGTCCCAGCCCACCGTAGGCCTCCGGTATGTCCACCATCAGAAGGCCGGCTTCTCCAGCCTTCTTGATGGTGTCGGCCATGATGTTGCCATCTTGCCGCTCGAATGCGGCGATGTGCGGCAGCACCTCTCGGTCCATGAACTCTTTCGCCGAGGCCGCGAACATGCGCTGCTCATCATCGAAGCGTTCACTCGTGAAGATGACCTCTGTCCCGGTTGGGTGAATGAGAAATGAGCATCCGAAAGGAGCCTGGGACTTGGGTTGGTTCATGTTGGCACGGCGAGAAGTGAATGAATGGTCACTCAGTAGTGCTCGTTGCGGACAACGTCCAGTGTCGGCGCGCGTTGTCGCACGCACACGATCGTTTGTACGTTCGCGAGCTTGGCACTCCGCGGGCGGAATGCTGACGGGGCTGGCAAATTTGGTATGCGATGAGTCGAGCATCGGCGCCGGCGGTCGCTTAGATGCGACGCAGCAGTTCGCCAGGCGCTCGCTTTTGTTGTGCGACCATCGCGCGGAGGTCGTCTTGCAGCTCCGTCAGCAGGTCGCCGCGGTAGTCTTCTGCTGTGCGCCACTCTTTGACGGTCTTGCGACCACGCTGCGTGCTTTGCTGCTCGATCACGCCCCACTCTCGGAACACGCGGTAGGCGTTCTCGAGGCTCGGCTTCGCGATAGACTCGCGGTAGAGCAGCTCGCCCTTGACGTGCATTGCTTCGCCACGGATCAGCGCTCGCTTGCTCAGAGCCTTCGGTTCGATCC
>JBLFZA010000185.1:0-8770 GCA_047610025.1 Bradymonadia bacterium
AAGACCGGAGTACGCTGATGCGTGCCGTTCGGCAGGATGACGAGGGCTGGCCCTACACGCATCACCCCCGTGTTTGTTGGGCTAAGCTGAAAGCTGGTCGAAGCCTGCGTGCGCCGCTGTCTGTTGACGATTTGAGTGGTGACCCCGGTTCGTCGACCTACCGCTTGAAATCCTTCGCCCTCTGGAGTTTGGACCGAGGCGTTGTTTGTGTCGACCGTCACGGTGAAGAGCACCGTCTCGTCGATAGAGATTTCGTTTCTGTCGACTTCGGCGCGAACTTGCTGAGCACTCGTTTGTCCGGGCAAGAGCGAGACGAAAAAGAGCAACGCGATGGCGAACGAGCGGCAGGGGATGCGCGCTACCATTCGTTTTGCATCCGCATCGGTGGCGCGTTCTCGAGTGCCTGTTCAAGCGGCAGGTTGTTGTCGAGCGGCTCAAGGCTGTCGAGGAGTTGGCGGAGCGCCTCGCGCTCATCCTCTTCTTCGTCAGCTCGGGCAGCTTCGGCGTCTTCTTGTTCCTGCTCTTCCTGCTCTTCTTCTTGAGCCTGCTCCTGTTCTTCCGGCGTCTGCTCTTCTTCCTCGGTCTGCTCCTCTTCGGTCTGGTCTGCGTTTTGTTCCTCGCCTTCCTCGCCTTCCTCGCCTTCCTCGCCTTCCTCGCCTTCCTCGCCTTCCTCTCCTTCCTCGCCACTCTCTCCGCTGCTCGGCGAGGTCCGCGGGAAGCTCAGGTGGTAGTAGGTGGGGTCGCCGGTTACGCCCACGGCCACGCGCTCAACGTCCCACGAGAGCTCGACGTAGGCGATGGATCCACGTTCACCGGTTACGCCTTCGCGCGCTTCGACTGTCGAGAACTCAACGGGCCGGGAACCAGCGAGCTGCTGTCCGGTCGCGGCGTCGTAAAGTACGAGCTGCACCTGGGGATCAGCTGGTGGAGCAGCGACGATTGTCGACTCGTCATCGGTTGCCGTTGTTGAGGGCGTAGCGCCCTCAGAGGCGTCTGGTGTTGAGCCCGTTGCTGCAGCGTCGGTCTCTCCCGTTTCGTCCGGCGTCGGCGTGGGGTCAGCGCTGGGCGGAAGCAGCTCAGCGACCGCGCTGAATCTCCGCACGTCTGACTCCTCTCGCTCCTCATCTGTCGGCTCGGGCAACGTGAGCTCGAACCAGTCGACGTCCGCCTGGCACAAACGCAAGAACCGGAAAGGAGCCTCCGCAACGTCCAGAGCCGTGCGTTCTTGGGATGTGTCGTTTGGTTCGAAACGGTCCCGGCCTACCGGGCATGGCGCGTATCGATACACATCCATGGCATAGCCCCCTTCGACACCGTCGCGAGACGCCAGCGCGAGAATGGCGGAGTCTGACCGCTGCGGGGCACGCAACGCGTAGGATGCTTGCTGGCCTGTCTCAAACGCCTCGATAGCGGTCTCCTCTCCCAACGGCGATGCGCCGAAGCGCACGTCGACTTGGCCAAGAGTGCCGTCGTCGTTTGCGGGAGGCGTGACGTCGAGGAAGACGTCATCGACCGGTTGCAGGTCCACTCTGAACCAGTCGTCGTTCGATTCACACAGCCGCGCTTGGTATTCGCCACTGTCGAGGGCACGCGCTGTCGCTTGCGTATCGTTCGACTCGAATTCGTCTTCGAGCGCGTAGCAGGGGGGCACGAGGGTGATCGATACGACGGTTTCATATTCGAGCGGCTCGTTCACCTCGATCGCGAGGTAGACCGTGCTGCCTTGCTCATAGCCCGGGTTGATCAAAACGTCTTCGATGGTACGGCTGAGCGATACTGACGCTACGGTGCCGGAGGCGTCTAAGGCGGCCAGGCCCTGATCCACGGCGAGTGGTGTGACCCCATCGATATCGTAGAGCGTGATGCGAACAGCCGTGCTGAGTATGCGCGCGGGCAGGGTTGGGCCCCCTGTGTCTTCACGTAGTCGGCTGAACTCAACGGTCGCGCTGACGGTGGCTCCGCCGAGCACTGGGATCGCGTACACGTCTCGGTCTCCGCCACACACCACGAGTGGCGGCGCCTCTTCGCTTTGGCCCTGAGCTTGCTCCACACCAGGCGGCAGGTACTCGCCTTGGTAGACCGGCGCGGGCAGCACAGGCGCGGTGGCCGGATCGTCGCTCAACTCTTCGAACTCGTCGTCCAAGCTCACCGTGCATGGCGGGTAGAGCCGCAAGAGGGCAATCTCGAGATTTCGCCGAGCCCCCTCATGGCTCGGGTTGAGGGTGAGAACCCTCTCGAAGCGTGCGATCGCGTCGGCGTAGGCCTCTCGAGCGAGCAGCGCGTTACCGAGCGCGAACGTGGCCGCGATCTGCTTTGGCTCGCCTTCCATGTTGAGTGAACGCAGATAGTCCACCTGCGCATCAGCCCACCGGCCCGCTTGCTCCGACACGTAGGCGGAGACGTAGTCGAACTCCGCCTGATCGATGGCTTCTGCGCCAGCGCGCTCGAGCGCCTCCTCCGCGCCGGAGCCTTCGCCTGCTTCGGCGAGCTCTATGGCCTCCTCAACGTGGGGGTCAGGCCGCAAGAGTGTGTCGCCGCAACCGGTGAGGGGGAGCATTGCCAATACGATGGCGATCCACTCCGGGCCGGGACGGCGCGGCGGCGTTACGAAGGCAGCGATGAACAAGGCCAGCGCGGGGAACAAGAAGAACATGAAGCGATCTTGGTACTCCGTCCGCAGCACCGTCGAGAGCGTCTCGGCTTCATAGCCCTCGACGACCTGCTCGATCACACGGGCAGCGCTGCCACCGGACTGAAGCGCGACGTACTCGCCGCCTCCCGCCGCGGCGATGGCGATCAGCTGCTCCTCTTCGAGAGAGGTGATGACCAGCTGTCCGCTGCGATCTTCGAAGTAGCGCACAACCGTTCCATCGGGCCCGCGCACGGGGATTTGTCCGCCTTCTGCTGTGCCGACTCCTACCGTGTAGACGTCGATGCCGTTTGCGCGTGCCTCTTCGGCTGCGGCGACGGGATCGCCATCGTGGTCTTCGCCGTCCGAGAACACCACGATCACTTGGTGATTCGCGCGGCTATGCTCGGGGTCGCCGCCGCCCGTGAGGAGAGAGGTCGCTTCGTGAATCGCACGTCCAATCGCGGTGCCCTGGACCGGCATGTCATCTGGATCGAGCCGATCGAGGTAGAGCCTGATCGCTCCGTAGTCGCTCGTGACGGGAGACTGCACGAACGAGATGCCAGCGAAGACCACGAGACCGACGCGATCCCCCTCCAGCCTGCGAAGAATGCGATCGACCTCCGCAATCTGGGCGCCCAATCGGCTTGGTGCGACGTCTGTCGCTAACATCGATCGCGAGATGTCCACGGCGAACACCACGTCGATTCCGGTACGTCGGACTTCGCGCGGACGCTCACCCCATTGGGGGCGCGCCATTGCGGTGACCAAGAGAATGCCAGCGAGCGCGAGCAGCAACACGCGCGCACTGCGGCGTCTGGGGCTGTAGGCAGCAGAGAGGCTGGCGAGCGTCCCGGCGTCGCCTAAGCGCTCGATCGCCTGACCCCGCCAGACGAGGTAGATCAAATAGAACACGACCGTCAGCCACGGCACCACCAGCCACCAAAGGGCGTCGGGAGCCGCGAGTCGAACGAGCACCCAGGCGACGCCGGCCCACACGGCGACGAAGCAGGCGGCGGCCAGAGACAGCAGCGCAGCGTGAGCAGGCTTCATGGTAGCCTCCGAATCACGAGCCAGGACAGGAAGGCGTCGAGCAGTAGCAGCATTAGAGCGGCAATGCAGAACAGCGCGAAGAGCTCGCGTTCAAGGACGCTTGAGACGTCCTCCATCTGCGTGCGCTCGAGTTCGTCCAAAATGCTGTTGAGGTCGCGCTCAAGCTGTTCAGGCTGCTCCGCTCGGTAGAAGGAGCCCCCTGTCCGCTCAGCGATCTCCTGCAAGAGCTCAGGATCGACGGGATAGTCTTGAGAGCGCAGCCGCCTGGTGCCGTCTCGATTCTGCAGGTTCGTTGGAATCAGAGCCGATCCGCTTTGCCCCACGAGAATTGAGTAAATGGTGATGCCTTCTTCTTCCGCGAGCTCGGCTGCGCGTCGGGGCGAGATGTTGCCACCCTGCTGCTTTCCGTCGGTGATGAGGATGATCGCGCGGGAGGCCGCCTCGCTGTCAAAGAGCCCGCGAACGCCGAGGCCTAGCGCGTTTCCGATGGCTGTCGCGCTCGCATCGATGGCCTCGAGCCGCAAGCGGTCGAGCAGCGTGAGGATCGTGCCGTAGTCGAGCGTGAGCGGGAACTGCAGGTACGCGTCGCGTGCAAACACGACCATCCCGATGCGGTCGCGCTCACGCGCCGTGACAAAGTTCTTCAGCGTTCCGATCGCGTTGTCGAATCGGTTCGGGGGGAGCGCGTTCGTCGCTCGCTGGATGCGCACCGCTTCCGATTCGCTTAGATCGATGGCGGCCATAGAGCCCGACATATCGAGCACGAGGAAAATGTCGATACCCTCGACTTCGCGCTCGTCCATCGCTTCCCATTGTGGGCGTGCGCAAGCGATCACGACGGCGATGAACGCGAGCGCGCGCAGCACTGGCGGGACGAAGCGCAGCGCGACGCGCGGCGTCATCGGTAGCCCTCGAAGAGCTTGGGCGCGCGAGTAGGCGAGCGGCACCGAACCCGACCGGTGTTGCCAGAAAACTAGCGCCGCGCCAATCAGCAGACCGATCGGTAAGACCGGGACGTACTCAAGATCGAAGTTCTCACTGCAGCCCGAGCTCAGCAACCCGAGGAGTGCGGCGAGCAGAATGTGGCGAGTGGCCAAGTCGCGCCGCAGGGTAGGGGTGAGGGTGCTCATGTTCCCTCTCCAGCGGTGTGGTCATCGCTGCTCGGAACCTGTGGCTCATCGGCCGTGGTGGACGCCGGCACGGCTTCGAAGGCGGCGGCGCGATCTCGAGACGAGAGCTCGAGCACAAACTCGCGTGTCCCGAGCAGCAGCTCGTCGCTCTGCTCGTGTGTTGGCGCGCCCTTCGCGAACTTCACCACATCCATCTCGTTCAGCATGCGCATGATCTCAGGTTCCCACTCGCCCACGTGGTGCGCTCGCTCGCGCAGAGCGTGTCGAATCTCTTCGGTTGTGGCCTCGATCGCTGGCACGTCGAAGCGGTCGCCAATGTACACTCGGAAGATTTCTGACAGCCTCATGTGGAAGTCGAGGTGTCGGTCCTCATCGAGCAGCATCGAGTGCTGCAAGGCAGACAACGCGCCGAGGGCCGTCTCCCACGCGGGCGGCGGCGGCGGCGGCGGCACCGCCGCCAGCCTGGCTTCTTCTCGTCGGCGCCGAACGATGACTCCGATCACGACGCCTGCCAGCAGCAGCAGGAGCGCACTCCCGAAGATGAGCGGAAGATAGTCGGTCGTGAGAACCGCGAAAGGCCGCGGACTCCCTGTGGGCTCCGCGTCCGGCTCGTTCATAATGCTCGACGCCACCTCGATCGCGAGTGGCCCAGACTCAATCCGCGTCTGCGTGCCACTCGCGTCGAGCATGACCGCGTTTAGCGATGGGATCCGGAACGAGCCTGGGCGGTAGAAGACTCCTTCGACCTCGATGAGCTGCGTTCCGTCCGGCTGGACGACGGTCGACAGCGTCGTGAGTCTGAGATGGGGTTCCTCGGTAGCTCGAACGGCCATCAGGGTGGCGCTCGGTGCCCCTGTGAGGTCGAGCAAAAGGACAAAGGGCTCGCCGACAGCGACCGCGAAGACGTCTTTTTGCAGCGAGAGCGTGGCAGCAGCCTCCGTGTCGCTAGGTGCCGCCGCGTCTTCGGAGCCCTGAACAGCGTCTTGCTCCTCTGCCGCGAGCACAGAGGCAGCGCCGCTACCATCGGCGGCCGTGACGCTGGTGGACGTCTGGGCGTTCGAGTTCGTCGGCGCGACGAGCACGCAGCCGATGGCTAGCGCCAACCACAGGCCACTGCACAGCACGCGATACGGCGACCGCAGCAGACTCATGAGCGTCTCGTTCGGCGACGGAAGAACTGCAACAGCGGGCGAACGTAGTCTGTTTCGCTCGGCAGCTCGGTGCCGAACTCGATGGTGTCGAGTCGTAGGCGCGCGAAGAGTCGGGCACGCTCCGCCTGTGCTTCTTCGACGTGCTTCTCAAACGCATCGGCTTGCCGCCGAGACCCGGTGTCGAGGACGCGCCGCTCCCCGGTCTCTAGGTCATGAAGGTCGAGCAAGCCGCCGTGCCACAGCCGCTTCCAGAGCGAGTCCGGCTCGGGACTTCGCCAAGTTTGCTCGCGTTCATCGGTAATGACGACGGGCACGACGTCGTGGCGTCGCGACAGGATCCCGAGTTCGCGTTCCGCGAGATCGTCGAGAAAGTCGCTGACGACGAACACGATCGCCTTCCGCTTAAGCACGCGCGTCACATACTGCAGCGCAGCGGACAGGTTCGTCGTCTCACGTCGCGGCGTATGGCCCAGAACCTCGGTGACGAGTCGAAGGACGTGCTTCCGGCCCTTCTTGGGCGGGATGTACAGCTCGACATCGTGGTCGAAGACCGTCAAACCGACGCGGTCGTTGTTCCGCACTGCCAGCATGGCGAGTAACGCCGCGATCTGAGCCGCGATGAGTCGCTTGGTCTCCGACGCGCTTCCGAATGCCATGCTGGACGAGACGTCGACGACGATGAGCACCGTCAGCTCCCGTTCTTCGACGAATCGTTTGACGTGGAGGTTGTTGGTGCGAGCGGACACGTTCCAATCGATGAAGCGCACGTCATCGCCGGCGGTGTAGGGGACGACCTCATCGAAGTCCATTCCACGACCCTTGAAGACCGAGTGGTACTGCCCAGCCAGCTGGAGGTTCACCAGCCGGCGGGTCACCATCTCGATGCGACGGACCTTCTTAATGAGCTCGCGAGTCTCCATCAGGCGCTACGGGACTTCGATGTGATCCAGCAGCTCTTTCAGCAGGTCTTCTGACGTCAGTTCGTCCGCCTCTGCTTCGAAGCTCGGAATCACACGATGCCGCAAGATGTCGGGCGCTACCGCTTTGACGTCCTCTGGCATCACGAAGCCGCGATGGCGCAAGAACGCGTGGGCCCGGGCCGCACGGTGCAGGAAGATGCTTGCGCGGGGGCTGGCACCAAACTCGATGTAGTCGGCCAGTCGGTTAAGCCCGACCGAGCCCGGGTCTCGCGTCGCACAGACGATGTCGATGATGTAATCCTTGATGGACGACTCCATGTAGATCTGGTCGACGACCTGTCGCGCGTCCATCAGACGGGCTGCGTCGATCACTGGCCGAGTCGGTGGTGGCTCGTCGGTGGCGATCAGGTCCATGATCTGTCGCTCTTCAGCCTTTGTCGGGTACCCGACTTTCACCATCAGCATGAACCGGTCGATCTGCGCTTCAGGCAAGGGGTAGGTCCCCTCCTGCTCCAGCGGGTTCTGGGTCGCGAGGACGAGGAAGGGCGAGGGCAGTGGATAGGTCGTATCCCCCAGCGTCACCTGCTTCTCCTGCATCGCTTCTAGTAAGGCGCTCTGTACCTTCGCCGGAGCCCGGTTGATCTCGTCGGCGAGAACAATGTTGGTGAAGATCGGGCCTTTGCGGACTTCGAAGTCATGCGACTGCTGATTGTAGATCAGCGTGCCAACGAGGTCTGCGGGTAGCAGGTCCGGCGTGAACTGGATGCGCTTTGTGTCGACTTGAATGGCCGACGCGAGCGTGTTCACCGTCCACGTCTTTGCCAGGCCCGGCACACCCTCCAGCAGTACGTGACCGCCGGTGAGCAAGCCAATGAGCATGCGCTCGATCATGTAGCTTTGGCCAACGACGCGTTTGGACGTCTCGGCAAGCAGATCGTCGATGAACGCGCTCTCTTGTTTTACGAGATCGTTGATCCCACGGATATCGTTCATGGCGCTCTGGCGCGGAGGAAAAGGAATCATGCGGCGCCACGTAGGCGCGGCTGCTTAAACAGAATGCTGGCGCCGGCTATTCCGACCGCCCGCATTCCTAAGTCACTACGTTCGCGTCTCGCTACTCGACGATGACCTCAAGCAACTCTTCACACTGCGTCAGCTCGCTTGCGCCGAATACAGCGGAGGCCACCATGCCGATGTCGTAGGTACCCGGGACGTCGAACGTGATCGACTGCGTGCTTGCAAAGGCGTCGTTGATGACCGCGCTGCTGCCCAGCGGCGACAGCAGGTTCCAGCGGAACGGGTTCGGGCTCGGGTCGCCAGCGGGGTACATCGTGTCCGTCGCGTCGAAGACAACGGTGTCCCCAACCGCGATGGCGCCGTCGCTAGACCGTGTGACAGAGCAGACCGGTCGCTCTAGCGATTCGTCATGCCGAACGGTGAAGCGAACTGTCGATGAGTTCGCGACCGACTGATCGTTGTGCGTCAGGATCAACGTGAGCTGGTCATTGGCTGGCTGGTCGTCCTCGCGTCGAAGGTACGTAATCTCGAGGCGGCGTCCTTCGCCGGGCTCGAGGGAGAAGCCTTCCTCGTCGAGCGGGCTTAAGCTGTACTCAGCGGTGACACCCGCGCCGCGTTCGATCCGCGTGATGTCGAGCACAGCTTGTCCGGCGTTTCGAATGGCCACGGTGCGGACCAGCGAGTCTCCCTCGTCGACTTCGCTCGCCCAAATCTCTGTGGGAGAGACGTCGATCCGCGCCTCCGGAGGCCCACCGGAGAAGGTGCAGGTGCGCGGAGTGCCGAAGTTGCCCGCGATGCGCATCTCGCCAGATACCGAGCGGTTGTCCGTGGAGGTGTGCTGAAGCGTCAGCGACGCGACTTCGAAGGAGT
>JBLFZA010000186.1:0-8712 GCA_047610025.1 Bradymonadia bacterium
ACCGCGGCGAAGAAGAGACCACTCGCGATGACGCCGAGCTGGCCCGAGAGCTGAATCGAAAGAAATCCGACCATCGTCAGGCTGAACACCAGCGAGCGCCGAAGCGTAGGCATCATCATGCCGCGGTCCGTGTCGACGTCTGCGAGAACTGCCCCAGCACGTGAGGCGGCGTGGTCATAGACGGCACGAGCGTGCGGTTGGTCAGCGCTGAGAGCCTCAGCGGAGGCGCCTTGGCGTCCGTACGAATCTCCAGCAGCGCGAGGTGGCGCAGCGCTGTTTGCAGCTGGCCCGCACCCGCGCCCTCGGAGACCGTCTCATCAATGGTGTGCAACGAGAAGCGATGGCCGGCGTCGATCAGGCGCGCGCAAAGCGAAGCGGCATCACTGATCGCGTCCTCCAAGGCGTCCATCGCCACGCGGACTTTCGCCTCGTCCGCGTCGGGCGGCACCCAGTTGTACAGGTGAATCGCCAGCGCCTCGTCGTCCTGCTTGTCATACAGCTTGCGCACCAAGGCGCCGCGGCGTGCGGTGACCTTCCAGTTCACATCCCGCACATCATCCCCATCGCGGAACTCACGGAGACCAAAGAACTCGCCGTGCTGACCCTCGACATTCCGCTGCACCTCGCCATCGTGGTCAAGCGTCTGCGGAATACCCACGGTTCCTGGCCGAACCTCGGGGTACACCAGCACCTCTGTCGGATCGTAGATCGCGCGCAGCTTCTCAAAAAATCCGAACGGAAAGCGCGTGCCAAGATCGAGTCCCACGTACTGATAGAGCCCTCGACGCGGGAACACGTACTCGCTCACCAATACCAGCGACCGCGCCGCGGGGACACGAATCCCGAGCGCGCTCGGCCCGCCGGGGTCATTCTCGGCCGCGCGCAGCTTCCGCTTGGAGGGACGCTCGGCCGACAGGCCGAGGTGCTGTCGACGGCGGCCTCGCGTCTCGCGGGCCTCGTGCTCCTGCACGGTCAGGCTGAACGACGCCAGGAAGCGCTTCTTGTTCGTGAGCTCATAGCGCATCCGTGACACGCGGCCGGCGAAGAGGTCGCCCGGCTCCAAGCGGCGCACGGTCACCTTGCGCAGCGACTGCTCGGAGAGAATTCCGGACACGATGATCAGCCCGAGCATCATGCCAAGCAGCAGATACAGCAGGTTGTTCCCCGTATTGATCGCGCCAATGCCGACCAGAATCGTCATGCCGGTGAACCAGCTACCATCTCGTGTGAAGATGAGCTTACGGGGTGGACGAAGTGCCTTCTGGAACCGACTGGCCAACGGGGGAGCCTCTAACAGGGAACGATGCGAACGGACACGAAGGCCGCGCTACAGCGGCACTTCAATATGCGAGATGATCTCCTGCAGCAGCGCTTCGGCCGCGCGGCGGCTGCTGCCAACCACGGTCTCTCCGCTACCGAGCGACACCCGGTGAGAGAGCACGGGGACGACCATGGCCTTCACGTCATCCGGCAGCACGTGCCCACGGCCTTCAACCAGCGCCGCCGCTCGACACGCCCGCTGAAGCGCGAGCGCACCACGGGTCGAGACGCCGACCGAGAGCCGCACCGTGCTGCGCGTCGCCTCAACGATATCCATGAGATAGTCCGCAAGCCTCGGTTCGAAGCGCACGTTGTTTACAGCGTTCTGCAGCGCCAGCAGCTCGCCCGGCTTCAGCACCGCCGAGATCGAGTCGAGCGGGTCTTCGCCGCCGCGCTCAACGAGGATCGCGCGCTCCACCTCACGCGTCGGGTACCCGACCGACATGCGGATCAGGAAGCGGTCCAGCTGCGACTCTGGAAGGGGGTACGTGCCGTGGGACTCCAGCGGGTTCTGGGTCGCGATGACAATAAAGGGCGGGTCGAGCACATAGGTCTTGTCGTCAATCGACACCTGCCGCTCGCTCATCGCCTCGAGCAGACTCGACTGCGTCCTCGGCGCTGTCCGGTTGATCTCGTCAGCGAGCACCACGTTCGCGAAGATCGGGCCGGGTTTGAAGCGGAACTCCGACGACTTCTGATCGTAGACGTTCACGCCCACAATGTCGGCTGGGAGCAAGTCGCTCGTGAACTGAATACGCGAAAACTTGAGCCCGACGGACACCGCGAGCGCTCTCGCCAGCAGGGTCTTCCCGACGCCCGGCACGTCCTCGACGAGCAGGTGACCACCGGCGAGCAGGCAAGTGGTCGCGAGCTTCACCGCGGCCGGCTTGCCTTGGAACACGGAGTCGACGTTGTCGATCAGCCGAGAAATGCGCGGCGCGGCTTCCTCAGCCGAGAGCAGAAGCGGTGCGTTCATTCAGTCTCTTGCACGGTGAGTGAATCCCAGGATTCATCGGAGTGGTCGGTTCCATCGAAGCCTAGCAGGCGGCCCTTCTCTTCGACGACAGTGTAGATGTGGACGGGACGCTTCCAGATTCGATGAAGGTTCCTCATCACCTCTCTCGCGTAGTCGCCGTGCAACTCAGTCCCAAGAAATCGATGCTCTAGAAGCAGCTCTCCCCGATTGCGGAAGTTCGCATCTTTCACGGCCACAAAGGGCTGTCCGAAGTTCGTCAGCGAATCGAGCAGCTGTCGCTTGATGTCGTCGAACTGCTTGCTGGAGATCTCCCAGCGTTTTGCCCTCTTGTTGTACCCGAAGGTATACATGCCATTGCGCTCGACAAAGTCGGGGGTCAGGAACTCATCGACGAAGGTAATGTCGTTGTAGAGCTTGCGAGCCTGAAAGATTTTGCTCTGGCCTTCGCCTGCCTCGGTGTTCCAACTCTCTTTTACGTCGAGGTCCTGGCAGTCCTCCCACTCGCGGCCAAACATACCGCGGTCCCATCGCCGCGCGACGTCGCGCCAGAGTTCAATACCTAGTTTGTATGGATTCAAGCGCTTCGGCGAGGTGGCGAGCACGCCGGACATCGCCTCCGCGTAATCGATAATCTCGCTCGCCTTCAGCACCTTCTCGCACAAAATGCGTGAGTGCCAATACGAGGCCCAGCCTTCGTTCATGATCTTCGTCATCCCCTGTGGCGCAAAGTAGTACGCCTCGTCTCGGATGATCTGCAGGATCTCCAGTTCCCACCCTTCTAGCGGCGCGAACTCCATCAAGAACGCGAGCACGTCACGCTGCGGGTTCACGGGGAAGCGCGCTTTGCGCTCCTCCATCTCCCGCAGCTTCTGAGCGCGCTCCTCCGCGAGCACCGCAGGCGGGTTGATGAACTCGTCCATGTAGGCGCTGGCGGGCAGCTTGTGCACCGCGATGTCTCGTTCGGACTCAGGCAGCGAGTCGTCCGTGGTGCCCGGTCGCTCGATGAAGGGCGACTGGTGATCGATCAGGTTGTCGAGGCTCAGACACGTGTCGATGAACTTCTCGACCTTCTCCACGCCCAGCCGGTCGATCAGCCGACGCACGCGCGTCGCGTGGTTCGCCATTTGGTCGACCATTTTCCGATTGGTCTTCGAGAAGTAGTAGTTGTTCGCGAAGAAATCGACGTGGCCAAACACATGCGCCATCACCGTGCGCTGATCCACCATCCGATTGCCTTCCAACAGGTAGGCGTAGGCCGGGTCCGTGTTGATGACCATCTCGTAGATCTTCGAGAGGCCGTACTCCGTGCTCTTGCTGAGCTGGTCGTACTCCATACCCCAGCGCCAGTGAGGATAGCGCGTCGGGAAGCCCCCGTACGCGGCGATCTCACTGATGCGATCGTAGTCGACGACCTCAAAGATCGTCTGGAAGAAATCCAGCCCGTACGCGCGAGCATGCCCCTCAATCTCTTCGCGCGACTCTTGTAGCTCAGGTGTCAGACTCATCAGCGCCCTCTCCCGAGAAAGTCTCGAATGCCGTCGTAGATCACCGTGCGGTCCTTGATCTCCGTCAACGCCACGCGCTCGTCGTTCGGGAACTTCTCTTCAAGGTCCTTCAAGAACTGGCCTGAGCCATACGCGCTGACGACCTGTCCGTACGAGAACATGTTTACGTTCGGCAAGATATCGTGCTCCAGCAGGTTCATACACTTGCTCGTGTCATCGAGCGACCAGTTGTCACCATCCGAGAAGTGGAAGGGGTAGATGTTCCACTCGTTTGACGGGTAGTCCGCCCGCATGATGTCTAAACAGGTGCGATACGCGCTCGATATCATCGTCCCTCCACTCTCCCGTGTATGGAAGAACGTCTCCCGGTCCACCTCGCGAGCGCTCGCGTCATGGATGATGTAGCGCGCCTCGAGGCCCTTGTATTGCGTGCTCAACCACGTATCGAGCCAGAAAGACGTCATGCGCACGATCTCCTTCTGCTCGTCACCCATCGAGCCCGAGACATCCATCATGTAGATGATGACCGCGTTCGTGACCGGCTGAATGTCCTCTTTCCACGACCGGTACCGCCTGTCCTCGCGACGAGGCACGATCACCGGGTCGGTTGGATCGTACGTGCCCGAGGACACCTGACGAAGCAACGCCCGTTGATATGTCTTCTTAAAACTGCGCAACGACTCCGGCCCCGTGGGGCTGAGTCCGCTATACTTGATGGACGTGGTGTTCACCTCCTTCGCTCCCTTCGGCTCAATCCGTGGCAGCTCGAGCTCCTCCGCCATAATCTGCGCGAGCTCCTCGATGGAGATCTCGTGCTCAAGCTGCTTGTCGCCTTCGTTGCTCCCCGCCTCGCCAGCGCCGCTCTCGCCGTCTTCGGGCGAGCCGTCTACCGGGTCGCCGACCTCGCCGTCGCCCTGGCCAACGCCCTGACCTTGGCCCTCGCTCTCGGACGAGCCAAGCTTGAAGCGCGGGATATCAATCCGCGAGATCGGG
This sequence comes from Bradymonadia bacterium, assembly GCA_047610025.1. Lineage (GTDB taxonomy): Bacteria > Myxococcota_A > Bradymonadia > REDH01 > REDH01 > JBLFZA01. The sequence continues at coordinate 4,795 of JBLFZA010000186.1, forward strand.
ATCTTAATCGTCTTCTCGCCATGCCGCGCCACCATGTCGCCGTTCGACATGTACTTGCGCAGGTCACGCTTGATGCGACCGCGGATGATCTCTCGGAATCGACTATGGTCTTGGCGTATCTTCATCGACCCCTCAGTTCGAGTCCTTGGTATCTCCCCGGGCAAAGATACTCGCCACATAGTTCAACACGTCCGTCGCAGACTGCTCATTGTAGCCGTAGTTTCGAATCATCCGCTGCTTGACGATGTCGATCTTCGCCTGCGTCTCCTTGTCGACCACGTTCGACACCAAGCTCGTCAGCTTGATCGTATCCTTCTGGTCTTCAAACAGTTTCATCTCAAGCGCCTTCCGCAGGCGATCGTTTGTTCGATAATCGAACTGCTTCCCTTCGATGGCGAGCGCGCCAATATAGTTCATGATCTCGCGGCGGAAGTCGTCCATCCGCGACTCGGGGATTTCAATCTTCTCTTCGATGTTGCGCATCAGGCGCTCGTCCGCGTCCTCATACTGACCCGTGTACTTGTTCCGCACCTTCTCGCGCTGCGTGTACGCCTTCACGTTGTCGATGTAATTCGAGCAGAGCTTCGCGATCGCGTCGTCATCGGCAGAAATGCAGCGGCGCACCTCGTCCTTGATGATGTCCTCGTACTCCTCACGCACCTGACCAAGCAGCGACACATAGTGGTCCCGCTCGTCCACATTCGTAATCAGCGAGTGCCCACGCAGACCGCTCTCTAGCTCAGCCAGCACGATAAACGGGTTGATCATCCCCGCCGCTTTGTCGCTCACCAGCGCGTTCGAGATCTTGTCCTGCACGTAGCGCGGGGAAATGCCCAGCATGCCCTCGTTGGTCGTCGCCTTCCGGAGCTCTTTTACGTTCTCCTGCGTATAGCCCGTGACCGACTTCCCGTCATACAGCTTGAGCTTCTGAAGGAGCGTCAAATCTTGCTTCTTCGGGTCCTCTAGCCGCGTCAACACCGACCACATCGCCGCCATCTCCAGCGTATGGGGCGCCACGTGCCGACCAATCTTCTCCTCGCTATACTCCTTCCGATAGATCTTCACCTCTTCGGAGTACTTCGTAATATACGGGATATCGATTTTGATCGTTCGATCGCGCAACGCCTCCATGAACTCGTTGTTCAGAAGCTTGCGGTACTCCGGCTCGTTCGTGTGCCCAATGATCACCTCGTCGATGTCCGTCTGCGCGAACTTCTTCGGTTTGATCTTTCGTTCCTGCGTCGCACCAAGCAGGTCGTACAGGAAGGCCACGTCGAGCTTCAGAATCTCGATGAACTCGATAATGCCGCGGTTCGCGACGTTGAACTCCCCATCGAAGTTGAACGCGCGCGGATCCGAGTCCGACCCGAAGATCGCGATCTTCCGGTAGTTGATATCACCCGTTAGCTCCGTCGAGTCCTGGTTCTTCTCGTCCTTCGGCTGGAAGGTACCAATGCCCACTCTGTCCTTCTCCGACAAGAGCAGCCGCCGCACGCGGATGTGCTGCATGACCTGACTCCAGTCGCCCTCGTAGTGGCTCATCAGCTTGCGGTAAATGTACCGCGAGGCCGGGTCCAAGTCGCCGCGAATACGGCGCGCGTAAGGGTTGTCATCAATCCCAAGCTCTTTGTACGCCTTCTCGCGCCACTCCTCGGGGATCAGCTTCAGGGGTTCCTCGTGCATCGGGCTCGGGAACACCGCGTCACCGCCCGCGAGGTGCTGCAGCTCTTCTGGCAGCACCCAGTCAAAGGTGTACATGCGGCCCGCGTCCGTACGCGAGTACGCCTCCATGCCCCGTTTCAGCTGCCGCGCGAGCGTCGACTTCGCCGACCCAACAGGCCCGTGAAGCAGGATAATGCGCTTCTCTGCGCCGTACTCTTCTGCCGCCGAGCGCAAGACGTTCACCAGCCGCATCACCGGCACGTCGAGCCCGAACACCGCGTCTCGCCCGCCATTGGCGAGGTCTTGGAAGAAGGGGTACCGCACCAACGTCTTCTTGTTGTCGATGTACTCCTCGCGACCGTGCGACATGACCATGTCGTAGCAACGCTTGTACGCGGTGCGCACAACGTTCGGGTCTTCACGCACGACGGCCAAGTAATCTTCAAAAGACCCCTCCCAGTGCAGCTCGCGGTACTGGTCGAGGTCCTGAAACTGCCCGATCTTCTTTAAGAATGTGCCGTCTGCCATTGTCGCTGCTTCGGTTTTAAGGAGTCACGCCTCTTAAGGATCAACCGCAGGCCACCGCGGTTTCTTCCCTCAGCGTAACGCCGAGTGCAGCTCGGTGCCAGTGCGGCGGGGTGAGGTGGTGGGGAAGCGATGCGACCCGCGGGGCAGCGGTTCTTCTTGGACTCCGTCCAAACCTGCCAAACGCTTCGCCCTTGGAACCCACAGAAATCGCTCCGCGATTTCCTTTGTTGGGACCACTCGCCGAGCCCTTTACCCCCAGTCGATGCTGTACTCGAGCGAGTGTCCGATACGCTCCGAGAACCGGCGAATGGACTTCGCCGCGGCCTTCTCCGCCAGAGGCTCAGGAATCATCGTCACGAGCCACGTGCCGAAGTCCGTCTTCTCGCCGTCGAGCGAACGAGCGCCAGCCGCGGGCGCGTAGGCCACCGTCGCCTCGCGCTTGCTCGTCTTACCCAAGAGGTCATACAAGTCGCGGAACAAGACGAACGAGGTGTCGCTCTTGTGGGCAACCCAGTTCGCCACGGGCAAAAAGTCGAGCACGTGCACCAGCTGGTAGTTCAGTTGCACCCAGAACTCCTCACCGCTCATCGTCACTGGCGCGTTATCGATCACCCGGTGGAAGCGAATCTCTCGAAGCGCCTCGGGCCGGTGGATGTTTGCGCGCAGCTCGCGGCGAAGCTCTCCTGAGTAGAGGAGACGAAGTACGCTGGGGAAGGCTTCGACGTGGCGGAACTCCCCCTCGGAGATCAGCGCCTGCAGCGCCGGAATCTTCTCGGCACCCATCGCGAACGTGTTCGTCCCGGTGCCCAAAATCGAGTGCAGGAACATCACCAGCGGCGACTGCGCCGGGTAGTGCTGCACGCAGTACTCGAAGCCAAAGTAGAGGTGATCGAGAAAGGAGCCCTCGGCGTGCTCGACATCGAAGTCGCACTCGCTAACGAGGAAATCCAAGAGCGGCTGGCTGATCTCCGGGAGCGCGACCTGCTCGCGGACCTCCGCGTAGCGCTTCTCGATGTCCGCCGCCGTCTCCCCATTGAAGTGGATCTCCTTCGCGATGCGCTTCGTCATCACAAAGCGAGGCAGAGCGCCTTCGAGGGTCTGGAAGATGGTGCGATCGAGGTCGAAGCCTTCCATCGGCTCCACCGCCACGCGGCCGGCGTGGTCCTTCACGCCACCGTGCACAATGGCAGCCTTACGTTGAAGCGTCGGGTCAGGTCGGTCAGCAGCGGATTGCGTCATCGGGAGCTCACAGTCGGGAAGTGAGGGGGGCAGCACCTAAACTCCTAATGCGACGACGCGGAGAACGCCAACGAGAAGCACGCGCCGCCTCTGGTCTGCGGCGATCGCGAGCTAAGTTCGATCCGATCACAGGGCTCGCTCGTACCGCCTCTGAAGACCCACACATCGTGGCGTTACCCTTTGGAGACTTGAACATGCTCACACCCCGAAACAACAGACGACGCCTGGCCGCGCTCGGAGCAAGTACGCTGCTGTCGGCTGCGCTGACGTCCGGCACAGCAAGCGCTGCCGACCACACGGACTCGCCAGCGGCGACTGCGGAGCCGAGCGCCGACATCACTGATGTGTACACATGGATGACGCCGGACGCGGAGCACGTGAACCTCGTCATGAACGTGGCGCCGTTCTCGGCCGCCGATGCGAGCTTCAGCGACGCCATCACCTACGTGTTCCACGTGAACAGTGCGATGGGCTACGGCATGGAAGCCA
>JBLFZA010000187.1:0-8670 GCA_047610025.1 Bradymonadia bacterium
GACTCACGATGGCGCTCGTCTTTGCGGTCGCTGTGACGGCTGATAGAGGCAGGCGCTGCTTCTGATTTTCGCACAAAAACGAGAAACGCGTCGTCTGGCATAACCAGCGACGCGTCTCCGAAGAGCCGCTTGTTGCGGCTCGGAAGCGGTTAGCGCTTCGAGAACTGGAAGCGTGCTCGAGCACCCTTCTGTCCGTACTTCTTACGCTCTTTCTGCCGCGCATCACGCGTCAGGAAGCCGGCACGCTTGAGCGTGGGCCGAAGCTCCGCGTCATACGCTAGTAGTGCACGTGAGATGCCGTGACGGACAGCGCCCGCTTGGCCACTCTTTCCGCCACCGCGCACGTTAACTGCAAAGTCGAATTTCTCCAACGCCTCGGTGAGTTCAAGCGGCTGCTTGAGCACCATGACCGAAGTCGGGCGTGTGAAGTATTCTTCGACAGGGAGCTTGTTGACCACGATGTTGCCCGTGCCCGGTGACATAGTCACACGTGCAGAGGACGTCTTACGTCGGCCTATTGATCGCCAAATCTGGGTCGCCATTGGTTCCGTTACCTTCTAGGTCAGTCGAGGGTGAGCGGCTGCGGCTGCTGCGCGCTGTGCGGGTGTTCAGCCGAGGCGTACACCTTCAGCTTCTTCAGCATGTGTCTGCCGAGCTTATTTTTCGGCAGCATGCCCTTCACGGCAGCCTCAATGATGCGTTCGGGATGCTTTTCGAGCATTTCGGCCGCAGTGAGGTTGTAGATACCACCAGGGTATCCGCTGTGTCGGTAGTAGCGCTTGTCCGCGAGCTTGTTGCCCGTGAACTTCACCTTGTCCGCATTCAAGACAACGACGAAATCGCCGGTATCCGTGTGCGGAGTGTAAGTGGGCTTGTTTTTGCCCCGGAGGATTGACGCGATCTGCGTCGCTGCGCGGCCAACGATAACCCCTTCGAGGTCAACGACGTACCAGGCGCGCTGTGCATCTGTCTCAGTAATACTGACGGTCTTCATGACGATCGCTCCGTAACTCCATGCGCGGTCGATGCCGCGAGCCCCCTGCAGGGCAGAGGTGCATAAGGGCGCGCAGTCTTAGCGGCCCTCGGACAAAGGTGTCAAGTTGGAATGCCTAGGGAAGGCGATCCCTCGTCGACGTTTCGTGTACGACTACGGCAGAGACGGCACTGTGGCACGCCCAACGCCCGTCGCGTCCTCCAAAATTGTCCTGAATGTGCCCGCGTCAAAGCGAGATTCCAGGCCCACAAGCACTTCGTACGTGTCCGTGCGACCCGGGCACTCGTACACCACGATCTGGTCGCCCGGTCGAATCGGGCGCCCAAACTCCACGACAAGGTAGCCGGAGGCCAGCGATGTCCAATGCTCCGGGTCAACGTCCACGTCGCACTCAAAGGGCTCGCCCGGCAGCTCTGGAGGCCCAGCGACCTGCGACGGCTCGCTCGCGTCGTTACTAAAGCCTGAATCGATGAACCAATCCGTCGGAGAAGCGGCAAAGTAGCTCTCCCCCGCAGAGCGAAGCTCGATTGCGTCGATATCCGAGCCCGGGTGGGGCGCGTTTAACTCTAACGACGAATCTTGGATCACAATGTAGCGGTAGCCGCATGCGCCCTCGATGCACTCTCCATCGCCACAGCCGCCAGGGCACTCTTCGATATCCGCCACCGCGTCTGTACCGACGTCGACTCCTGCGTCACTTGAGCCGACGTCCGCGCCGCCAAGCACGCAGTTCGGATCCAGCAGTGGATCGCAGGTCTCTTCTAGTTCACAGCCCCAAACCAATGTGGTGAGGGCCAAGGCGATAATCGTTTGAATTCTCATCGTTCTCGTCTGACAAAGGTGCCGGGGCTATACCATCATGCACCAATACAATGGTGTCAAATCACCACCCCCGTGCTACCCGCCGCGCATGGCTATCCGCGTCAACATCGTCACTCTTCGGCTCGCGCTTGCGCTCGCTTTACCCTCCTCCGCTGCCGTCATAGCGGGCTGCGGCGCGCCTCAAGTCGGCGAGCAAACCTACGCCGAAGCAGCCGAACTCGCGTTTGCCGAATCCGAACGGGCGTTCGACAGGAAGGACTACGAGCTAGCGCGAGCGCGTTTCCAGCGCGTCTACGCGGAATACCCGTACAGCGAGCTCGCGGCCATCGCGCAGCTGCGCATCGCGGACTGCTTCCGCGCCGAGCGCGTGCACCTTCGCGCGATTGAACAATACCGCCGGTTCATCCGCAGCCATCCCTCACACCAACGCGTCCCAGAAGCCGAGTTCAACATCGCGCTCTCGTACGCGGATCAAATGCCGAACGACGTGTTCTTGCTCCCACCAGCACACGAACGGGACCTCAGCGAAACGGAGAACGCCTACCGCGCGCTACGCGTGTTCTTGTCGGAACACGGAGACTCTCCCTTCGCAGGCGAAGCGGAGCAGCTCCTGGTTCGAACGCGGGAGCGCCTCGCTGCCTATGAGCTGTACACGGCAGAGTTCTATGTACGTCGCGACAACATGCGCGGCGCAGCGCAGCGAGCGACCTTCCTCATCGACAACTACCCAGACAGCGTTCAGGTACCACCGGCGCTCTTCCTGCTCGGTCGGGCTATGACCGAGCTCGGCGACGTCGTTCAGGCGACAAGCCATCTTCAACGCTTGGTGAGCGAGTATCCAGAGCACGCGCTAACAGTCGAAGCGCTAGACTGGCTCGCGCAGTACGCGCCGTAGGAGACCGCTATCCCACTTGGGCGAGCGGGAGCGCGACGACACTTCCCGTCGCACTGACCCCGACCCCGTCCGCTAGGCGGCGCAGTCCCGGTCAATCTCCTCTCGTGCAGACCTGAGGGTCTACTCGGCGTCGCGCTCTTTCCAGGCGAGCCCGGCGTCGTTCAAAAGCTTCCCGATCGTTGCGTCGAGTTCTTCCAAATCGAAGGGCTTATCCAAGTACGCGTCGGCGCCATAGAGTGGGCTTGTCAGCTCATTCACCTTGCTGCCAATGGCAGTCAGCATGAAGATCTTCGTCGCCTTAAGCTCTTGCTTCATCCGCACGTACTTGGCGATCTCCCAGCCGTTGAGCTGAGGCATCATGACATCAAGCAGCACCAAATCGGGCTTTTCGACGAGGATGGCTTCTAAACCCTGCTCTCCGTCGATCGCTTCGACGATCGTGCACTCGTGCTCTTCAAGGTGCGCGCGAAGAATGGCTCGGATGTTCGAGTCATCGTCGCAGATCAGAATATGGGGCAATCGAGTTTCGGAGCTCATCAATTCACAAGGCAGCAGATGTCTGGAACATCGTCGGGTCGGGTGACGAAGTCAACGGTGCCGAGCACCGACGCGGACGCTAGCGGAAGCGCACGCTGTTCTCGCCAAGGACCGCGCCAAGGTCCACCAGGAGATCGTCCGTCACGCTGATCTGCACGTCTTCCGGCAGAGAAATCTCCACCTGTGCGGTGCCGAAGTTCACGTTGAAGAGCGCGCAGCAGGGGCCCGGGTACTTCGCGAACACCTCGCGGAGCTCGCCCAGAACGCTGCTGTCGAGAACATCGCTCTCCACGTGCATCACCACCGTTCGCACGTTCTCCGCACGCGCGGCGGCGAGCGGCTTGGCGTCATTCGCGATGACCTTCCACGTGCGCTCGTCCCCATCGCCTTCGATGCGGATAACGCCCTCGAGCAGAAGCGGCTCATCGCTAGAGATCGTCTCAGCCACTTGGTCGTAGCTCTTCGCGAACACCACCACTTCCACTTCTCCCACATGATCTTCGAGTTGGAAGAAGGCCATTCGCCCTTTCCCGCTCTTCAATGGGCGCTCGCGCAAGCCAGAGACGACCCCCGCAAGCCGCACTTCGGCGAAGTTCTCCTTCCCCTTAACCGTCTGCGTCGTGGTGTCTGCGAAGAGCTTCACCTCATCCTTGTATCGATCCAATGGATGACCGGACACGTAGAAGCCCAGGGTCTGCTTCTCATGTTGCAGCACGACCTTCTCGGACCACCCCCTCACATTGGGGAACGCCTGCGGCGGAGGTTCCGTCTCCGAGGGCGTAGCGGGCGCCATTAGTCCAAAGAGGTTACTCTGGCCGGAATCCCGGTCCCTTCGAGCGGCCACGCCACGGTCAAAGGCGGCGTCGAGGCCGATCGTCATCTGCGCCCTCGCCTTACCCACCGCGTGCAGCGTGGGCCGCGTTCCGTCCGCATTGAGCGTGAGTCCGTGCGCAGCATCGAGCGCGCCACATCGAATCAACGCCTCCGCGACGCGCTTTCCACAGCGTTTGCCGTCGACACGCTCGCAGAAGTCGTACAGCGAGGTGAACGGCCCCGTGGCCCGAGCGTCGACGATCGCCTCGATCGGCGAGCCTCCCAGCCCTTTGATCGCACCAAGGCCAAAGCGCACCGCGCCCTTGTCGATGGTGAACGATTGTTCGGAGCGGCCCACATCCGGAGGGAGCACCTCAATTCCGCGTCCACGCGCGTCGCCGATGTACTTGACGACCTTCTCGGTCGATCCCGCGTCGTTGGTCATCGACGCCGCGTAGAACTCCGGCGTATGGAAGCGCTTGAGATACGCTGTCTGAAACGTGATGAGCGCGTACGCCGCCGAGTGGGACTTGTTGAAGCCGTACCCCGCGAAGTGCGCCATGAGATCGAAGATCTCGTTGGCCTTCTCCGCGGATATGTCCTTCTTGCTCGCTCCCTCCACGAAGATCTTGCGCTGCTTATCCATCTCCGCGGGCTTCTTCTTGCCCATCGCGCGCCTCAGCAAATCCGCGCCGCCGAGCGAGTAGCCCGCGAGGATTTGCGCCACCTTCATGACCTGCTCTTGGTAAACCATGACGCCGTAGGTCTCGGCGAGCACGTCTTCGAGCAGCGGATGCGGGTACTCGACCTCACGACGCCCGTGCTTGCACTCGATGAACTGCTCGACCATGCCCGATCCGAGTGGACCCGGCCGGTAGAGCGCCACAGCGGCGACGATCTCCTCGAAGCGTGAGGGCTTGAGCTGCCTCATCAACCGCTGGAAGCCGTCGGACTCCATCTGGAACACGCCGGTCGTGTCGCCTTGGCTGATCAACGAGTAGACTTGGGGCGTGTCGACGGAGATGCGAGAGAAGTCGAGATGATCCTTCGGCGCGAGGCTGCTGTTCACGAGGCGGACCGCGTCGTCGATGACGGTCAGCGTCTTGAGACCCAAGAAATCGAACTTCACGAGGCCCGCTTCTTCGACCTCATTCTTCGCGTACTGCGACACGTACTCGCCGTTCGTGCCCGTGAAGATCGGGACGTACTCCCAGAGCGGCTCCTCTGAGATGACGACGCCAGCGGCGTGCATGCCGGTGTTGCGGTTGTTACCTTCGAGCGCGAGCGCCGACTCGAAGAGGAACGCGATGGTCTCGTCCTCTGCGATCGCCTCCCGCAGACGCGGTTCGCGATCATAGGCGTCCGCGAGCTTGATGTTGAGCTCATCCGGGATGAGCTTCGCGAGACGATCTGCGTCAGCAAAGGGCAGGTTCAACACGCGCGCGCAGTCGCGCATGGCGGCCTTCGCCTTCAGCTGCCCGAATGTGACGATCATGCCGACGTTGTTCTTGCCGTACTTGTCCGTCACGTACTCGATCACCTCCCCTCGCCGCGTCTGGCAAAAGTCGATGTCGAAGTCGGGCATGCTGACGCGATCCGGGTTGAGGAATCGCTCGAAGAGCAGCCCGTACTGCATGGGGTCGATGTCGGTGATGCGTAGCGACCAGGCGACGATCGAGCCAGCGCCGGAGCCTCGGCCTGGGCCCACGGGGATGCTGTGGTCCTTTGCCCAACGGATGAAATCCCAGACGATTAGGAAATACCCGGGGAAGCCCATCGAGATGATGATCTTCAGCTCGAGTTCTAGTCGATCGAGGTAGGCCTGCCTGTCGAAGCCGTACTTACTCGCCTCCAGCTCAGCGAAGCGCGCATCAAGCCCGACGCGAGAGATTCGCTCCAGCGCCTCTGGTTCCGTCTCATCCGCTCCAGAGTCGAAGGCCGGGAGGTAGTTGGCGCCGGTGGGAATGGTGACGTCGCAGCGGCCGGCGATGACACACGTGTTCGCGATCGCCTCCGGCAGGTCTACAAAGAGCGCCTTCATCTCGTCGGGGCTCTTCATGTAGAGCGACCGAATCGGCACTTTCGCGAGCGTTGGCCGGTCGATGCGCTTTTCCATTCCGATGCACATCAGAATGCCGTGCGCCTCGTGCTCACCATCATTAAGGTAGTGAACGTTGTTCGTCGCAACGCAGGGGATATCGAGCTCAGCGCCTAAATCGACTAGAGCGCTGCACGCATCCGCGAAGTCGGGCAAGCCCTCGACGCGTTGCACCTCGAAGAAGAAATTCCCAACACCGAAGATAGACAGATAGCGCTTCGCCGCTTCTACCGCTCGGTCGCGATCGCCGCGAAGTAAGGCGTGCGGGACTTCTCCACCGATGTCGCCAGACAACGCGATGAGCCCCTTGGAGTACTGCGCGAGCATCTCATGGTCGACGAGGGGGCGGCCTTCACGGTCTACGCCGGCGAGCCAGGCCGCCGAGACCAGACGTACGAGATTTTTGTACCCTTCAAGCGTCTCAGCGAGCACGATCAGCTGATGCGGCTTTGCGGGCCCACCAGGCGCGGGGCGCTCCGCCACGACGTAGATCGCGCAACCGAAGATCGGCTTGATTGTTCCGCTGCACACGTTCTGCAGTTCGACCGCGCCGAACATGTTTCCGTGGTCGGTCATCGCAACGGCGTCCATCCCCAGTTCAGCGACTTTCGCCGCTAACGGCTTCGCTTTCACGGTGCTGTCGAGCAGCGAATAGTGGGTATGAACGTGAAGATGAACGAAGGACATGGCAGCCACTAATGAGGATTTCTGGCGCGAACCGTTGTCGGTCGCGAGAGTGTCGTCAAGCGGCGCGCTGCGTGTTCAGGACACCACAATGATCCATCGAGCATATGCACACCCGAGGGCCGACCTGCCCCGCCCCGCTGCGCGGCTGTGAGTGGCTCTATTGAGCCACCATCCCGCTCAGCTTTGCAACGAGTGACGCGTCCATGTCGTCGGTTGCACTCAAGATCACGGTTAGGTAGAGTGCGGCGGCTTGTGTCAATGAGTGACGGTTCAGTCATTCTCGGGTTGACGACGTTCGTTGCTTGGCTTCCCCCCTTGTAGAGGCAACTAAGATGAAGAAATTCTGGTTCATGATGAGTCTCGCTGCATCGCTCGGCTTAGCCGCGTGCGGCGGCGACGCTGAGGACTCCCCGGCAACACCGGACACGGGTGTCGATACGGACACGGGTGAAGATACTGGCGGCGACGCCGGCACCGATGTCGTCGAAGATACGACTCCGGACGCAGAGATCTGCACGGACGGCATCGATAACGACGGTGACGGAAACGCGGACTGCGCAGACGACGATTGCGCGTCTGCTGCGGCGTGCATCGAAGCCGGCAACTGTGATGACGGCACGGACAACGACGGCGACGGCGCGACAGACTGCGACGACGACGAGTGCGCGCTGGATGACGCGTGCCTCGAGTGCCCAGCGGGAACGGAGTCCGTAAACGGTAACTGCGTCGCCAACGACCAGACCATTGAGGCCTACGTGCCGTCCGGCTTTGTCTCGTTCGTCAACACCATCGCGCTCCCCGAGACCGAGGGAGAAGACGACTGGTGCTGCTTCGACCTGAACGGTGACGACGAGATCGACAACTCGCTTGGCGGACTCATCAGCGCGCTTGGGCCGCTTCTTGGCGATCTTGACGTTCCAGAACTCATCAACGGAGCACTCGCGGACGACGACATCGCGATCATTATGGAGTGGACCCGCTGGCCCGCGGAAGCGGACTTCTCGCTCTGGCTCGCAACGAACGACCTTGATGGCGACGAAGACGGCCTCCCCGACCAGTCCTTTGAGGACCGCTCGGCAGGCAACGGCGTGTTCCGTCTGCAGAACGAGTCGTTCACCAACACTGGCTCCTTCATTCAGTTCAACACGACGAGCTACACAGGCACGTCGCTCGAGGCTGGCCCGTCGCAGTTCAACCTGTCGATCCCAATCCCGGGTATCTTCGACGAGCCGCTTCAGCTCACGATCTTGGACGCGCGCATTACTGCGGAGATGACAGAAGACGGCGGCTCGATCGCCTCGACACCAGAGGACCTCAACAACGGCGACGAAGACATCACTTACGGTGGTGCTGAGCTCGGCGGTGTGGTGCTGCTCGACGAGATCTTTGGGATCATCGACGACCTCGCCCGGGACTGCGCTTGCGCAGGCATCAACCCAGATGAGGCGGTGCTTGAGTTCGGCGACAACGGCGACACGTACGCAGCGGCTTGCGTGCAGACACCTGGCGACGCTGAAGCGTGCGGCGAAGACGACGGCATCATCTGCGCGCAGCTGGGCCTCGTTTGCCAGTTCGCGAGCACCATCCCGACGCTCGCTGCCGACATCGATGTCGATGGCAACGGCGTCGAGGACGCGGCTTCAGTCGGCGTACGCTTGGGTTGGGTCGGCGCATCGATCGATGAGCAGGCCTTCGACACCGAGTAAGCTCTTCGGATAGTACGAAAGCGGCGGAGCTCTTGGGCTCCGCCGTTTGTCGTTTTTGGTAATGGGTCGCCGACGACACTTTGCGGCTGCAACACATGGCGTCGCGCGCTACCCTGTT
>JBLFZA010000188.1:0-8604 GCA_047610025.1 Bradymonadia bacterium
CGCTGACTGCCCGAACGGATCATGTGAGTCCATAGGCGAAGACCGCAGCTGCGTGGCTGATGTTGCTGATGTTGCCGCCGCCGATGTTACCGACGCCGACGCTGATGCCGATGCCGATGCCGCTGCTGATGCCGATGCCGATGCCGCTGCCGGTGCCGCCGCCGCTGCTGACGCCGATGCTGACGCCGATGCTGACGCCGATGCTGACGCCGCCGCCGCCGCTGATGTTCACGAACCTGTGGAGGACAGCGATCTCTGCGTTAACGACAGCGACCACGCGATTCTCGGCGGCGATGAAGTCGACGCCGACGCCGAAGCACAAGACTGCGGCCTCGGCTGCCTCGGCGCCGCCGACGCTTGCGCTGGCGCTTGCGTTCAGGCGTGCGTCGAGACGGCTACAGGCCTCACAGGCGGCTGCTCGGGCTGCTACGCGGCATCGGTCATCTGCTCGATCGAGAACTGCCTCGCACCATGCGCAGCTGATCCAACGTCGAGTGCATGTGGCTCGTGCCAGCTCGGATTCTGCATCGATGACTTCAACTTTTGTAGTGGCTTGAGTGGTGTTTAGGGCAGTGCCACCCGCTTCGGGTTCGCGCGGAAGCTGAAGTGCGCGCGAACGATGAACGGCGAAGGAGACGGCGCCGTTTCTCGTTTTCGCTGATGTTGGGTTGTCGAGCACTGCCGCTCATCGCACTTCCGCGAGGCGTTGCGTCGCGCTAGCCTCCCCGCATGGCGTCTCTTTTCTCCGATACATCAAAGTCTGACCGCGCGGCTCAACCGCTCGCGGAGCGCATGCGCCCGACCTCGTTAAACGACGTGGTAGGGCAAGCGCACTTGCTCGATGAAGGCAGGCTGTTACGCACCTTGGTCGAGCAACAGGCACTGCGCAGCGTGCTCTTTTGGGGCCCGCCAGGCACGGGGAAGACGACGCTCGCGCGGATCTATGCGGAGGGTGTCGGCGCGTCGTTCTCGATGTTGTCCGCGGTCACGAGCGGGGTGAAGGACATCCGCGAAGCGGTTGAAGGTGCGAAGCTTCGCGCGATGGTTGATGGAAAAAGAACGGCGCTCTTCGTTGATGAAATCCATCGCTTTAACCGCGCGCAGCAAGACGCGCTCCTGCCCCATGTCGAGAAGGGCACGCTGACGCTCATTGGCGCGACGACCGAAAACCCGAGCTTCGAGGTGAACAGCGCCTTGCTGTCGCGCATGAAGATTCTGCAGCTTCAGCAGCTCTCGGATGAGGAGCTCAACGTGTTGGTGCAGCGTGCGCTAACCGACGTTGAGCGGGGCCTCGGGCCGACGGCTCCCACCATTTCGACGGACGCGACGGCGCACCTGGTGCAGAGCGCGGGCGGGGATGGTCGCAGCGCGCTGAACACGCTTGAGGTCGCCGCCGACCTGGCCGCCGCGCGCGCACCTGCTGGTGAAGCCGGCGTGATCGACGTGGAGACCGTCTCCGAAGCGCAGCAGAAGAAAGCGCTGCGCTACGACAAGGCGGGGCAGGAGCACTACGCGATCATCAGCGCGTTCATTAAATCAATGCGCGGGAGTGACCCCGACGCGGCGCTTTTCTACCTCGTGAAGATGCTAGAGGCCGGCGAGGATCCGAAGTTCCTGTGCCGCCGCATCGTGATCTTCGCGTCGGAAGATGTCGGCAACGCCGACCCGCGGGCGCTGCAAGTGGCCGTCAATTGCCAGCAAGCGGTTCACTTCGTTGGGCTCCCGGAGGGTGTGCTTGCGATGACGCAGGCGGTCACGTACCTTTCAACCGCGCCGAAGTCGAACGCGGCCCTGATGGCGTACGGTAAAGCGCGAAAGGCAGTCCTCGCGCATGGTTCGCTCCCCGTTCCATCGCACCTCGTGCAAGCGTCCACGCAGCTGATGAAAGACATGGGCTACGGGCGCGGCTACAAATACCCGCATAACTTCGACGGCAACTACGTAGTGGAACGCTATCTCCCGGACCGCATTCGAGACCTCGTGTTCTACGAGCCGAGCGAAGAGGGAGAGGAGGCGGAGATCGCAGCCCGTCTGCGCACGTGGCGTGGCCAGAACTCGGAGAATTCGTGAGCGACAACCCTCTTGAACGCTTCAAGCTCGATGGCCGTTTCCGCCTGCAGCAGCAGGTGGGTTTCGGCGCGCAGGGCACGGTGTATCGCGCGATAGACGAGTCGAGTGACGAGGTCGTCGCCGTGAAACTCTACGATGCCCTTAGCGGCAGCGGCGACGTGCTGGCGTTGGACGAGGTTGCGCACGAGGCGCGGGTGAACGCGGAGGCGGATGTCGACACCCTGGTCCGCATTCGGCACCACGGCGTGCTCGATCGCGGGACGCGGCAGCTGGGCTACATCGTCATGGACTACCTTCACGGGGAGACCCTGCGCGACTTGATGGAGGCGCGCAGCGCGAGCTTCGAAGTGCGCGATGTCATGGAACTGATGCGCGAAGTGCTGCGCGCCGTTGGGGCTCTCCACGACCGCGGATACGTGCACAGCGACCTCAAGCCCGAGAACATTTTTCTGCTGGAGTCGAGTCCCTCGGAGGGACCGGCGGTTCGGCTCTTCGATCTCGGCGGTGTCTTTAAGGCGGGCAGCGCGCCTCGTGGCCCGCGTCGCGGCACTCCCATTTATGTTGCGCCAGAGATCGCTCGTCGTGACGACGGGGTGGGCACTGCGAGCGATGTCTACAGCCTTGGGATCATCCTCTTCGAGATGCTCGTTGGGCGTGCGCCGGTCGATGCGCTAGCGACGGCCGAGCAGATCGTGTCGCAGCACGTGTTCGGGCAGCTACAAGACTTGCCGGACGTGTTGGAGAACTTGCCGGTCGGCTCGCTCTACCGTCGCGCCACGGCGCGGGGGCCCCTCGACCGTTTCTCCACAGCCGGGGAGATGTTGCAGGCGCTCGTGTCGATGCGGCCGCTAAGCTCTCAGCGCCTTCCAGCGCATAGCCCGTTCAGTTCGCCGAGCGTCGACGACAGCGTGCACGGCGAGTTTCAGAAGTTCGACCCCGCACAAATCGCGGGTACACCGCCGACGTCGAACGACGACGGCTGAGTAGTTGACAGTTTCGGGGCCGCAACCTTAGGGTTCCCGCTGTTTCCGCATCTTGGAGTTAGGATTTATGCGCAGTCAATTCGTCGCGATATCCACCGCGTTGCTCCTGATGGGTTGCCCGTCTTCGAGCGAAACTGAAACGACCGAAGCTGCCGGCGATGAAGCCGCAGTAGAGGGCACCGAAGCCGAAGCTCCCGCGGCAGAGGCAACAGAAGAGCCTGCTGGAGTCGAAGCGGGCGAGGTCGCGGCCGACATGTTCGAAGCAGGCGTGTACACGTCGCAACGCTTCAACATTACGTTCAAGGTGCCCGAGACATGGACGATCGCGACATCCGCTGATGGCGGGCCTGCGGGCCTCGGCACGAGCGATGACTCCGTCACGATGGTCGGCCCTGGCGACGCGGGGCTTCGCATCGTCATCGCGAACACCGAGTCGATCCAGCTCGCGGACGCATCGTTCGGAAGCCTCACCGAGTCCATCGGATTCGAGAACGTCCGTATCCACCCCGATCGCGCGCAGACACGCAGCTTCAACGGCGTCCCCGGATACCGCACCGAAGCCGACGCGCTTCTCCGTGGTGATGCCGTGCCGGTCTACATCATTGCGCAGGCGATGGAACTCCCAGGCAAGCCAACGATGGTGACCATCTTTGTGCAAGGCGACCAGTACGACATTCACGACGACACAATGTTCGCGATTCTCGACTCCATCGAGGCGCTGAACCTGCGTGGTCAGTAGCTCGCTCGCCGCGGCCGGAAGCCTCGGCCTCGACCGCGGCGCCCATGAGTGATTCTCAATCAGGCCCGGCCGCTGCACCTCCGTTCGATGAAGGGGCGGAGCAGGCCGTTGTTGGAGCGGTGCTGGTCGATCCAGCCGCGCTCGGAGATATCGGCAACGCGCTAGAGGCTGATGACTTCTACCGAGAGAGTCACCGCGCGATCTATCGGGCGATGCTCGCTCTCGAGGCGGCTCGACAGCCCATCGATGTCGTGCTCGTCGCGAAGAAGCTAAAGGAGCACGAGGCGCTCGAAGTCGCCGGTGGAACACCTTACCTCACCCAGCTCTCAAGCCGGGTGCCGACCACCGTCAACGTCAAGCACCACGCCGCGATCGTCAAAGAGAAGGCGAAGCTCCGCACGGTTATCGGATTTGCTCGAGAGGTCGCCCACACGGCGGGCACTGAACTCGAAGATGTCTCGCGTTTCGTCGACGATCTCGCGCAACGCGCCCTGCAGCTCTCGACGAGCGGAGTCGACCGAAGCGTCTCGACGGTGGCAGCCGCCATGCGCGAAGCCGTCGACCGGATGGAGAAGATCTCCAAGCAGAAGCGCGCAGGAGGTGTCACCGGAGTTACGTCGGGCTTCCGCGACCTCGATCGCCAAACGAGCGGCTGGCAGCCGAGCGATCTCATCGTCTTGGCCGCTCGCCCCGGTATGGGAAAGACAGCCTTCGCGCTGAACATGTTGCAGAACGCCGCGACCCATAAGGCGCACCCTGCGCCAGGCGTTATCTTCAGCTTGGAGATGTCCAAGGAGCAGCTTGCGACGCGCTTGCTCGCTGCGAAGGCGCGGGTCCCGATCGAGCAGCTGCGCTCCGCAAATGTCGAGGACTGGACGCGCGTCTACGAGAACGTCTCGTCCTTTAAGCAGACCCCAATCTTCATCGATGACACGCCGGCGTTGCCAATCGCCGAGATGATGCGGAAATGCCGCCAGCTCAAGCATGAGCACGATATTGGCATCATCTTTGTCGACTATCTCCAGCTCATGACCGCGAGCGCGGCCGCGCAACGGGGTGGGCGAGAGCAGCAAATCTCGGAGATCTCGCGAAACCTAAAGGCGCTCGCCAAGGAACTGCACGTCCCCGTTATCGCGCTCTCGCAGCTGAACCGAGCGGTAGAGGCCCGACCCGATAAGCGGCCGATGCTCTCCGACCTTCGAGAGTCCGGCGCTATCGAGCAAGACGCCGACCTGATCGTCTTCCTGTATCGCGAACAGTACTACGCCAGCATGAAGGGCGATCAGGGAGACGAACAAGAAGCGTCCGGTGGTTACGGCCCACAAGATGACCTCACCGAGGTGATCATCGCGAAGCACCGGTCCGGCGCGACCGGTCGTGTCACCCTGCAGTTTCACGGTCCGTACACGCTCTTTTCGAATGCGACGCCGGAAGAGCCGCCTCCGCCCGACGACTCGTATTTCAATGCGAAGCGCGACAACCCCACGGTGTATCCGATGGGTGTGGACGCGCCAGCGCCGGCGGAGCTGGGGCCTGTCCCCGGTGAAGCTGCGGTGCCCGAGAATGCGCCGGTAGACCCATTCGACCCTTTTAGTCCGATCTAGACGTGGCTGACGACATCCCGCCAATCCGACCAGCGCTACCCGCAGGGGTCGAGCTCACCAAGTTGGGCAGCGCCGAACAGCTCGGCGGGGATGCGGCTGAGGCAGCGACGCATACGCAGCTGTTTAGGGCGCTCGGTGATAAAAAGCTGCCAGAGCTGCCCGGGACTGGACGGCCTGTGTTTCAGCCTGAACGGCCGACGCTGTGGCGCAGGCTGAAGCGTTGGGGTCCCCTCGCTTTGTTGCTTGTCTGCGCGACCACGCTCGTGGTGACCGCTGGTGCGGGCGGCATGGACGCCGATGTCGTCGCTTCTGGCGCTAGCGCAGACCGTGACCTTCATGACCGACGGATCCGCTTGCCGAGGGTGGACGCGACTTTTGGGCTCAGCGAAGACAACAAAGAGGTGGTGCTGGGCATGTGCTGGCGAGTTAGCGGCAACCCCAACATCGAGTGCCGTCGCGCGTGGCTGACCGACCGTGGAGAATTCCCGGCGACAGTCCAGTCTGTCGCGGCTTTGGAGGTCGACGCCTTTGAGGTCTCCAACGCTCGCTATGACGCGTGCGTTGCCTCTAGCGGCTGCGTTGAGCGTGAACGCGCTGCCTGTAAGGTCTACACAATGCGCGGTTACGCGCTGGGTGAGGAGGCGGGTGATGACTGGTTCGCTGACGACGTGCCTGCTGTCTGTGTCACGTATGACGAGGCTCAGACCTTCTGCGAGGCGTCGCTTGGACGATTGCCGACGACCCACGAGTGGGAGCGGGTTGCGCGAGCCGGTGACGACCGTCTGCAACCTTGGGGGCAGTTCTGGTCCCCAGGCCTTCTAAACTGGGGCGAACGCGACCTCGCAGCGTTCCCCATCGCGGGCCGTTTGGACGGGACGCAGAACACCGCGCCGGTTACCGCTTACGAAGACGGCGCAACTCCTGACGGGGTGCAGCAGGTATTCGGCAACGCGGCAGAGTGGGTCACCGACGCGGAAGGCGAGCCCGGTGTGCGCGGGGGGGACTACACGAGTGACCTCTCGACAATGCGAGCCACCTACCATGTGGCGCGAGACGCCGATGAGCGCCGTTCGACCGTTGGCTTCCGCTGCGTCTACCCCCTGTAGAGCGTCCAGCGACCGGCCGGCTGCGTTGCAGACCACGTCAGCCAGTGCTATCGGACAGCGCTGCACGCTTCGTATTTCGACTCCCGCTACCCTGACGCTGAGTGATGAACCCCGCTACGGACAACGTTGTCGAAGAGATGGACGTCGACGCGATTTTGAAGCGATTCCACAAGCGTCTCAGTGAGCTTGGGCTCAAGTCGACTAGGCAACGCGACTCAATCGTCGAGACCTTCTTCAAGTTGAACCGGCACATCAGCGTCGAAGAGATGCTGGAGGAAGTCCGGAAGACCGCTCCAAAGACGGGGTACGCGACCGTCTATCGCACGATGAAGCTGCTCGTGGACCATGGCTTCGCCGAGCCGCGAAAGTTCGGTGACGGGCAAACCCGCTTCGACCCTAAGGAGTCGGAAGACGAGCACCATGACCACATCATCTGTGTCGACTGTCGGCGTGTAATCGAATTCACAGACGCTGTTGTCGGAGCTCGCGTCGAGCAGATCCTTTCGGAGCAGGGCGACTTCGCTCTCTCTCGGCAGGTGCTTGAACTTTACGCGACCTGTTCGAAGACGGACTGCGAGTTCCGCACGAGAGACTAGTCCCGTCGTTGTTGAAGGAGGGCACAGGGCACCGCTCGCCGCAGCGTTGAGAGCACCCGTACGCCTGCGAGGTGACAGAGAATCAGAGCCTTGGTAAGCTCCGCGCCCGAACTCTGCACGACAACGAGCGACACCGAATGAGCGACAAGCCGAAAGATAGTCCAGTGATCGCGCTGACGCGAGATGCGATGAAAGAGGTCCACGCCAAGCTGAAGGCGGAGGACATGGTGGGTGCGCTGGAGCTTTTGAACACCACGATCGCCGGTATGAACGCGCATACGGCTGAGCCACGCGCTGCCGAAATGCAGGCCCTCTTGTACAGCGAGCTGGCGATGGTGAACCAGCGGCTCGCCAATAATGAGGAAGCGGTGACCGCATTCGGAACGGCGGAATCCTTCGCGAGAGCCTCGCGCGAGAAAAGCCCGAGCCCGAACGGAACGTTGCAGCTCGCGACGGTCTTGGTGAACAAGGCGGCCCTGCACGCTCGCCTCAAACAGGCGGAGGAGGGGATCGCTTGCACTGAGGAGGCGCTAGCGATGCTCAACCAGGCCGAGGAGGCAGGTGTCGCGGCGAGCGCCATCCTTCGGTTGGGTGCGTTACAGAACCACGCGTCCTTGCTTCTCGACCAGAAGCGTTTTGAAGAGGCGACCCCAGCGTTGGAGTCTGCCTTCGAGACGGCGACGCAACTGTTGGCTAAGGGAGCCTCCCAGCTGCTTCCGCAGGCGATCGACGTCGCGGCGCGACTGACGATGGTTCTGCGTATGCAGAAACGCTTTGAAGAGGCGATTCCCGTCGCCGAGCGCTCTGCCCGGTGGGCGGAGGCGGCGTATGAGTCGAGCGGCGGCAAGGCGATGGGCATCTACGTGAATACGCAGCTCCAGCTGATGACGGTGCATCACAACGCAGGGAACTACTCTCAGGCGGAGGACCACCTTTGGAAAGCGATCGACACATCGAATCACATCCAGCCGATGATGTTGGGTTCGAGCTTCTACGCGGAATTGCTTCGCCAAGAGGCTGCTGCGCTGACGGAGGGGGGCCTTCCGCGCCGCGAACTGATCGAGGCGTTCGACGAGTTAATCGGGCGCATGACCGCGGTGCGTCCACCAGCGGCGATGATCGCCGGTGTTCAGGCTCGCTACGGGGTGCTGGTCGATGGAGGGATCGAGAATGCTGAGCAGGTGGTCACGGAGCTTCGCAGTGGAGAGCGCACTCCTCAGGTGCTTCTCGACCTGGCGAAGCTTATCGAAGGAGACATCACCTGGATTCGTTCTCGAGAAAGCGCATGATTTTCGAAGGGTTACGAACAAAGCGATAATTTGATCGTTTCGAGCCCCCATTTGCTTTGACACTACGACCGGGGCTCGCGTAGACTCCGTGTCCGTTGAGCAACAGCGGTCAGTCGCAAGGCTGACTGAGAGAGCGCAACACCGCCCCCGAACAAGCTTCGGTGGCTCTTTGAAAACTGAATAGGAGAGAGAACGTTCGGTCACCTGCAGATGGTTC
>JBLFZA010000189.1:0-8527 GCA_047610025.1 Bradymonadia bacterium
ACTGATGTGACCGGCTGGTCCGTGATCAGCTGCTTAACGCTCGTTGCCACTCCCAAGGTCTAGTTGACGTCGTTCGCTCTACGCAATGTCCCTGCCTGTCAACGGCGGTCAGCCGCACCCAACGCGGGGCGCCCGACCTCGCCCTCGCCCGACGACACGCAACCCTCGCGTCACTCGAACAACCCGGCCAGCTTGTGCTTCTGCACCTTGCCCAACGCATTGCGCGGTAGCTCAGCAATCACCCGCACATCGCGAATGCACTTGAAGTCGGCGAGGCGCTCGCGACTGCGCGCCTGAAGGCGCTCGAGCCACTCGGCTTGCTCGTTATCGCCCGATGATGTCGGTACCACCGCGGCGACAATGCGTTGGCCCCACACCTCATCGGGAATGCCGATCACAGCCAGCTCGGCCACGTCGGTGTCGACCTCAATGGCCTCCTCAATCTCGCGCGCGCTGATCTTAAACCCGCCGCTCTTGATGATGTCGACGGAGCTGCGGCCAATGATGCGGAAGACGCCGTCATCGGATTGGATGGCGACATCACCGGTGCGGAACCAGCCGTCTCGGAACGAGGCCTGTGTTTGTTCAGGCAGACCCCAGTAGCCCGTCATGAGACCAGCGCCGCGCACCTCGATTTCGCCAATGCCACCAGGCTCGACCGGGCCACCCTGCTCGTCGACAAGCTGCGCGTCGTACCCTGGCACCGGTCGGCCAACAGTGCCCGCACGTCGCACCCCATCGTAGGGATTCGAGAGCGTGAGCAGCGTCTCCGACATGCCGTAGCGCTCGAGAATGCGGTGGCCTGTATGGGCTTCAAAGCGCGCAAAGAGATCGGCAGAAAGCGCAGCCGACCCAGACGTGACCAAGCGGGCGTTCGCAAACGACCTCGCGGCCTCGGGGTTTGCGTCGAGGTGCTGAACCAGACGGGCATGCATCGTCGGCACGCCCATGAAGACCGTGCCGCCATTCGCCATTGCCGTACACACAGCCTCCGCGTCGAATCGCGGCAAGAGCACGCTGCGGTTGCCGGTCAAGAGCGTGCCGTGCACGCCGATACAGAGGCCATGCACGTGAAAGAGCGGCAGCGCGAGCACAAGCACGTCTTCGCGCACCCACTGCCAAAGCCCAACCAACCCACCGATGCCGCCCGCGATGGCGCGAAACGGAAGCATGACGCCCTTCGATCGGCCGGTGGTGCCGGAGGTGTAGATGAGCATCGCCGTGTCTTCGTCGGCACACGCTGCATCGACGAAACTCGGCGGGTGTTCGATCGGCGCTTCCGCGGAGCCCCCGCTCAGCGCGCGCCACTCGTCGCTACCGAGCACGATGACCCGCTCGAGCCCGTCGGCATCGAAGCGCTCTTCGGGCCCACCGAGCGGCGTCAAGAGTGACTCTGATGCGAAGAGCCAGCGCGCCCCGCTGTCCTGCACAATGTGAGCAATCTCAGCGTGAGCGTAGCGCGTGTTGATCGGCACGTGCACGACGCCGAGCTTGTGATGCGCGACGAGCGTAACAACGAGGTCGAGCGAGGTCTCGAGCAAACAGGCGACACGCTCGCCGCGTCCGATGCCTGCGCCGCGCATTGCCGACGCCAGCGCGTTGGACCGCGCGTCGAGGGCGCCCCAGGTGAGGGCGCCTCCTTCCAACGAGAAGGCGACTGTGGTCGCGAGCTCAGGGTCGACGACGTTGGCGAGCAGGCGGTGTTGAGCGAGCACTGTGTTCAGGGGCAGACGCAGAGAAGCACGTCACTGCCACCACACTCGGGCGAGGCTGACAAGCCTCGGCTCCCCTCCCTCAGAAGCGCGCGCCGACGACGAAGCTTGGCCAGAGATAAAAGCCGATGTCGCCGGATGCACGAGACCACTTCGCCCGCGCCCATGGCTGATCGTGGTCCTGGTCTTCGGTGAAGAGCACGTTTTGCGCGATGCCGGTGTACAGCGCGAAGCGGTTCGCGATCGGTACCCCGAGCAGCAGGCGCGCCTGACCGAGCGCCTCGAGCCGAGAGACGGTCACCTCTTCATTGGTGGTATCGACGGTGAAGGTTGGCACATCGCCGATCGCCCCTTGCACGAATCCAAGCACATCGAGCTGGAAGTACACGCGGCGCACCGGCAGATGCACCGCGAACCCGCCGCCAACAGACCACCGGCTTACGTCACCTAGCGGGTCGATGCCGAACGCCAAGATGTTGCGAAAGTGCTCACTACCATGCTCGATGCCGATGCGGAGCGCGCCATCAGAGTCAGCCCAAGCCAGCCCATACACCGGCTCCTCACGCATAATGTTGATGAGCCCGATCGAGACCGCGCTCGACGCCGCAACGTTCACGAAGCCGAGCTGCAACCCCTTCACTCGACCACGGGTGTAGTTCACGGCACCGACCTGGGCTCCAACGACACCATCTCTTGCGATGTTGACCCCCGACCACTGCAGGCCAACAAGCGTCTCCGCGTAGTTGAACACCGAACTCCACTGTACGCCGCGCACTTCACCTTCGACGATGTTGGCGCCAACAGAGATCTGAAGACCCTGCGCAAATGAGGTCTCCCGGTTGTAGAGCAGGCCGAACTCGAGGCCGCGCAGACCGGCAATGCGGGACCCCGCGAGTGTAAACGAGAAGTTCCGTACAATACGGTCGGGGTCACCGTTCGCCACGTTCAACCCATCGGCGACAGAGAGACCGGCGCGCTGTAGGTCGTATTGCCCGTCGAAGGTCGGGACAGGGTCAGTGGGCTCCTCGATGATCTGCGCGAACGCCGCCTCGTCGAGTCGCGAGGGCACAGCCTGGGCATACGCGTCTGCGAGCCATGCGATGCGGACGGCGGCCGCATCGAGCGATGCATCATCGGGGTCTGCGGACAGCTCGACCGAAGCGTCTGTGTCACCGGCGCGCAGTCGCACAACACAGCCAGCGCCGCCGTCGTGCCAGGTCACGTCGACGCTCATCGGTGCGCCGACGGGCGGGCCGGCGAGCACGAGTGCATCAATCATACGATCTTGCACGGCCTGCGCCAGTCGCTCAGCCCCGGCTCGGTCGCCACATTCAGGAGCCGCGACGACGCCAATGACGACGACATCAGACGAGGACTGCACAACCGCAGGCTCTGCCGTTATCTGCTCCGCCTCCAGTTGTTCCACAGCGACGTCGTTGGGTTTCGGAGAATCGACGGGGCTCGACTGCGCGGAGACCGACTGTGCTAGCGAGAGGGCTGCGATAACAATACTGAGAGTTATGGTGCGCATGTTGCGACCTCCCGCCCCATCGACATCGCGATGCGGCAAAGTTCGGCGCGCGCGGCGGGCGCCGCGACGTCATCCGGAAATTGGGTGACGAAGGCCTCAAGATGACCCATCGCTCGGAACGGATCGCTCAAACGGTCGAGGTAAATGCGTGCCACATCGAGGCGCACTGCGCCTGCTTGAGACGAGGCAGCGCTCTGACTGAGCCACACCTCGTAGTAATCGGCCGCCTCCCGCCAGTTACGGGTGCGTTGGGCGCCACGCGCGCCAGCGAGCACAAGCGCGGGCTCAAAGGCCGCGGCCTCGCCTTCGTTCGCCGCCACCTCGACTTCTTCGGCGCCCTCGGAGTCGAGCTCGGCGCCCTCGGAGTCGAGCTCGGCGCCCTCAGAGTCGAGCTCGGCGCCCTCGGCGTGCGGAGTCTGCGTGCGGGCGCGCGCTGTTCGCCCTGCAATTGGCGCCGCGGCCGCGACTGCCTCCGTGTCTGCGCGCGCTTCACGATCCGATGCTGCGTGTGAGCGGCGTTGCTCAAGTGCGAGGCCGTGTGATGCCGGATCGATCCAGCGACTAAACGCGTCGCGCTCTGTCTCCGTTAGCGTTCGGCGCTCGGTACCTGCGAGCGCCTCTCCGGCCACGACACGTTGCGCATCGCCGCTCGAGAGGTCAGCGTGAGCGCTGGTGACCCGCACATCAACCACGCCGGTGTGAACGCGCACATCGAGCTCGCCGTCGGCGGCGGCGTAGAAGGAGGTGCCCACCACCTGCACGGACCAGTCGGCCGTCCGCAGCATGAGAGACTCGCTGCCATCCCCGACGAACTCGACGAGTACTGCGCCACTTCGGAGCAAGAGTTCGTACTCTGGGCCGTCGCTGAGCGACCACTGAGCGGCGTCACTCGCAAACACGTTGATCGAGGCCACGGTCACCGCTGCCGGCGACAAGATGGCCACGGGTACAACCTCTCGCGTACTCGGCGCTGCGGCCCAATGGTCAGCTCGGGACAAGGCAGGGTTAGGGAGGCCTGTAGGGCCTTCGGGTGCCTCTACGCCGTCCCGGCGCTCGTCAGGGGCGTCAGCTGTTGCGCGTTCGGGCGTGTCGAGCGCCGCACGTTCATCGCCACCCAGCGACCAAACGAGCGCGCCGACAAGCAGCGCCGCGAGCAGTAGCCCTGCGCCAGCCCACCATCGGCTTGGCGGCGCGCTGTCTTGATCAAGGTTGGCGGCGACCGTTTCGTCGTCGACCTCGTCGCGGTCGTCCGATTCCTGCTGCGCGGCGACCGCGAGCGCCGGGAACGCGATGATCTCAGCGCCCTGATTCGGGCTATCGTCAGCCTCTGTTGTTACGTCATCATCAAGCGCACCCTCGATGCGTGCGAACAGGTCGTCCGCTTCGCTGTTTCCCCATCGCGCGTCGTCATCATGCAAAGATGAAGCGTCATCATTCGCCCATTCACTCGAATCGAGCGTGCTCGCGGCGTCGATGATGTCATCAAGCCGACCAATCGCCACGCGGCAGGCTTCGCAGCTCGCGAGGTGACTACGCAGGTCAGCGCGCTCTGCCGGGGTAAGGGGTGCGGTTTGTATGGCGAGCGCGGACTCGCGCGCAGCGCGGCATTCGTTGTTTGTGCTCATTGTGCACCTCCTTCCGGCTGCGCTTTGTAGTTTGCGGATGCCTTCGCGACGACGTCGACGAGTTTGGCGCGTGTGCGTCGAACGCGAGCGGCGATCGTATTGATCGAAGCCCCCTCTAGGTATGCGATCTCCTGCAGTGTGTGCCCCTCGATGTGATGCAAAACAAACGCGTCACGCCCATCATCGCTGACCTCGTCGAGCGCCGCATACAAGACCTTTGCGAGGTCTCTCGCTTCAAGGCGCTTCCAGTCTTCCGTCGACAGTTGAAGCTGCCTCAGCGACTCCAAATCCACGGTCGGCTTGCGCTTGCGGCGATGCGAGATCGCGACGTTCCACGTCAACCGGTACAGCCACGTGCTGAACGCGCTCTCTCCGCGGAACGCCGCGAGCGAGCGATGCATCTGAACGAAGACGTCTTGGGTGACGTCATCGACCTCAGGCCCTAGCCCAATGAGACGACCAACCTGACCGCGAACGCGACGCACATGGCGGTCGTAGAGCGTACGAAACGCCCTCCGGTCGCCGCTCACGGCGCTGGCGACAAGCGCGGCGTCGCTGGGCTCGTTCGATGCGGTCAACGCAGCCATGGGGTCAAGGAAGGTGGCGGGCTGTAACATAGTTCTCATCGTTAGGGCGATCGCTGACGTGGAGGTCGCGGGCGGGTTTCGCTGAGCGGCTAGATGCAGCCGCCAAAGAGGCAGCGGGCGCCTTCGATGCAGTCCGCTTCGCACGTGCACGCGGCGCGGCACTCGGCGTCGATGCAGACGTCGTCGCCAGAGCACTCCGTCGAGTCTTCGCAGCCGACCGACGGGAGGTCCGCGAATTCGCAGAGGCCGGCTTCGCAGGCCTCGCCAGCGCGGCAGTCTCGGTCGACTTCACACTCGACGGCGCAGAGGCCGTCGACACAGATGCCGGCCTCACAGTCGGCCGTGAAGGTGCACTCTTCGTCGCCGCCCGCAGTGCCGGCGTCATCGTCGTGGCCAGTGCCCGCGTCGTCGTCGTGCCCGCCGCTGGTATCATCGTCGGTGCTTACGCCGCCGCCACTGTCGTGGTCACCGCCGGTGTCTGGAGCGGCGTGCGGGTCATCGCTGCTGTCGTCGGGCGTGTATCGGTCGTTGTCGTCGCGCCATGACTCGACGCAGCTCTCGATGCAGGCGGTGCTTCCGCACTCATCAATACAGTCGTCGAGCGCGCTGGCGAGGTGTTCGTCGAACTCCGTCTCGCACTCTTCAATCACGCAGGCGGTCGAAAGCGAAGCCATCGCCGCTACTAGAATCCATCGCATCATGTCGTTTTTCCAAAGCAGGAAGACGGGACCATCAGTGCGTCTGTCGAAGCGGCCGCTGAACTTTGTGCATTGGCAGCGTGACTTTCTCGATCCGCCGTCGATCACGAAGATGTCACGTTCGATCCGCCGATGGGTTACGCAGCAGTAGCGGGCATCTACCCCGCGCTGTGGCCTGTCGTGGGGGCGGGTTGCTGCACTTCGGCTTTCGGTCGCGGGCAAAACAGCGTTCTCGAGGACGTCGATCGCGCCCAGCGGACCTCACAGCCCACTCTAACCGATGCGTAGATTCTCCCGTGTTTGGGTGTTCGGCGCCCTCGCGAGCGCGCGCGCCTGCCCGAGCGACAGCCTCGTGTTCTCGGTTCAGCCAGACGCGTTCTCCGATGGCAGCGGCGCGTCTCCGGACGGCGTTGACCCGGATGAAGGCGATACCCTCACCTCCGCAGAGATCTGCGACGACAACGATAATGACGATCAAACCAACTGCGATGATAGCGACTGTGCTGAGCAGCTCGCCTGCCGCGGAGTTTGCGGAGACGACACGATGGACGACGGCCAAGAGTGCGACGGCTCGGCGGACCCCTGTAGCCCCGGATTCGAGTGCAGCGATGGGTGGCTGTGCGGCGGTCCGCCGATTTCGGACGCCTTTCCGAGTAACCCGCTGGCTGGGCCGATACCCGCGCTCGTCCTGCACCCGCAACGAACCAACGGCTTCTGAGAAGACTTCGAGGAGCCCCATGGGGACGAGCTCACGCCACGCCGGACGGCGATGTGCAGTTCGCGACGAAAGGGCTCGTGGGAGAGTTCAATCCGTCCGGCCGACCTGCCCCGCTGGGCGTTGGTGCAGACAGACCACCTCGAACGTTGTCGCTGTTTGCAGCGCTGCCAGCGGTGGAGCGCCCACGCTGAGCACCACCCTGCCCGGCGGCAGTTCCATGGGTACTCCTGGCTACCTAGGCTCAGTAGATTAAACACACGGCATTTGCTTCAGTGGCTCTTCGACGGGCGAGCCGGCGACGATCACGCTCGTCGATGAAGCGGGACGAACATCGAACTCGCGCACCTTCATCGTCCCGTAACCGGTGGGCTTCCGCGAACCGTCTGGGCACTCGCGGAAGCGCTAGCCCCCGGTGGCGCACTCCGCTATAGTGCACATGCACTATTCTGGTTTATCCCGACGGACATGACGAAAGCGCTGCGCCTCGCATTATTGTTAACCTTCCTCTCCGCTTGTGGTGCCGAGGATTCCCGCTCCTTTAGGGTGGACGATAGCGCAGAAGACGCCGGGGGAGACACGGTCGCCATCGACGCGGCTCCTGTTGACGATGGCGCAGAAGACGTTCGAGTCGGGCCAGATGTTATGGCGGATGTGGCGGAAGACGTTGATGAGGATGTCGGGCTAGACGTAGCGGAAGACGACGTAGCCACGGACGTAGCGGAAGACGTGCAAGACGACGGACCAGCGGACGTAGCGGAAGACGTGCAAGACGACGGACCAGCGGACGTAGCGGAAGACGTGCAAGACGACGGACCAGCGGACGTAGCGGACGTAGCGGACGTAGCGGACGTAGCGGACGTAGCGGAAGACGTGCAAGACGACATACCAGCGGACGTAGCGGAAGACGTGCAAGACGACATACCAGCGGATATTGCAGCCGATGTGAGCCAGGACGTGCCGGACACTATCGACGCAGACGCGGACACCGAGTCTGACGGCAGCAGTGACGTGGCCCCGGACAGCACGACAGACACGGACACAAGCGACCCGGTGAGCGGGCTCGACTCACGCCCGAGCAATGCGACGTGTGTGGCTCCCGAGCGGCCGAGCGACGACGTGGATGTTCTCTTAGTGGACGCGTTCGACGCTCTTACGTTCTCGCAGCCTGTCGGTTTGCTGCAGGCGCCGGGTGATGCCGGCTACTGGTATGTCGTCGAGAAGCGGGGCCGCGTGCAGCGCTTCGAGGATGTCGCAACAGCGGCCACTGCGGACATCGTGCTGAACATCACCAGTCGGGTAAACAGCTCGCCGAACGAAGCCGGCCTGTTGGGGCTCGCGTTTCATCCAGACTACGCCGCGAACGGCGAGGTCTACCTCTCCTACAATGCGACCGACGATGAGGGCACGCTGCTCTCACGCATCTCGCGCTTCGAGCGGCTGGCGGACTCCCATGACATCGACCCGACGTCTGAGGCGGTGCTTTTCGACTTCCCGCAGCCCGCGAGCAACCACAATGGCGGCCACCTCGCGTTTGGGCCCGACGGCTACTTGTATGCGTCGTTCGGAGACGGCGGTGGCGGCGGTGATTTCTTCAATCACGGTCAGAACCCGAACAGCGTCTATGGCACTCTGCTGAGGCTCGATGTCGATAGCCGC
>JBLFZA010000190.1:0-8506 GCA_047610025.1 Bradymonadia bacterium
TCGTTATCCACTCCGCCGATTTGCGCCCGACGTTGCAGTATCTCTGCGAGTAGCTCGGCTGAGCCCGCAGACGCGTACAGTCGGTCCAACGCGTTGAGCGAGTCTTGTGTCGACGGGTCCTCTTCGAGGAGCCGCGCGTGTGTGTCGATCGCGGCCTGTGCGTCGCCGGCCTGAGACTCCTGCATCCGCGCGGTGCGGAGACCAAGAACTCGACGAAGCGACGGATCGGACTGCTCATCCCAGAGGTCCGTATAGAGATCAATCACTCGAGCCCAGTCGCCATCAACAACGCTCAAGCGCTCAATGTGGTCGAGCTCCGTAACGCGCAGGCTCTCCTGCGTCGCTGCGAAGTAGCTGTCCAACGCAGCATCCACATTCAGCAATCGCACCTCATGAATCTCTGCCGAGTCGATGTGAAGGTCGCGCCTGTCGTCTATGGTCTCTGCGTGTTCGATGCGCGTCTTGTTGATTTCGACAAGCTCAACCCACGCCCCCTCCGAACGATAGATCGGCTCCAGGATAGCCGCAGCCTGCGGCGCCTCTTCCCCTCGTTCAATCAGCGAGGCCAGCGCCTGACGACTCGGAACATGACTGGGCTCCTCATCGAGAATTCCCTGGTAGAGAGCGATCGCGTCTGACGCTCGGAAGAGCTCAGTCTCCAGCAGGCGCGCCATTCGAGACCGAATGTTCAGCAGTTGTTCCGGAATCTCGACCAGTTCGGTCTGTTTTTCCAAGACCTGCAGCAACCCGTCCCAGTTCTCCGTCGTGAGCAGCAGCCGGTCGAGCGCGCGGAGTGCTTCAAGATCGCTCGGCGCCGCGTCCAATGCGCGACGATAGGCATCGATCGCACGATCCGGGTCGTCGATTTCCCGCTCGAGAACGGAGCCCAGTGCAAACAAGAGTTCGCGCTTGGCGTCCGCATCGTCGGTCAGCCGTAGCTTTCGGTCGTAGTTTTCGACGAGGTCCTCCCACCGACCCGTCGCCGTAAAGAGCCTCTCCAGTTCTTCGATGGAGTGACTATCATCGGGGTCGCGCGCCAATACGGAGCGTAACACCTCGATGGCCTCGTCTTGCTGCTCCAGCGCTTCTTCGTGAAGGCGCGCTGCGCGGAACATGAGCGGCTTAAACACCTCTGCCTGAGTCGCTGCGTCAGGCTGCTCGGCCTTTCGCAGCAGAACGTCGATGAGCTCCGGCCACTCTTCGAGCACGGCGTCTAACCGCTCGAGCGCATCCAGGGCATCGCAGTCGCTCGGCGCTTCGTCGAGGACCTGGCGCCAAAGCAGCGCAGCTCCTCCTGCGTCGTTCAGCTCGGACTCGCGGACGCGAGCAACTCTCACCATCGTGGAGCGGCGAGCATCCGGATCGGCTGCTTCAGAAGCCAGCTCTTGTAGACGGTCTGCGTAGCTTGCCCACGAGCCCTCGACTGCGACGAGAGCGTCGAGGCGCTCCATCAGAGCCGTGTCTGCGAGAAACTCCTCGGCCGCCAGCATCAGGGCACCGATCGCCGACGGGCGATCGCGGAGTTCGCGCTCGTGCAGCGTCGCAATTCGGTCGTACAGTGCGCGACGCGCCTCTGGCGTGTGGACGTGAAGAAGACGCGTCTCAAGCAGTCTGACAAGACGGTCCGGCGCGGCCTGCTCCGTGTACAGGGGCTCGAGGATCTCGGACGCCGCCATCGCGAAGTCTGTTGTCTCAAGCTGAGACTCCAAGCCTTCGAAGGCGCGTTTGTTGCTCGGGTCTTGGGCCAAGACGTCCCGCCACAACTCCATTGCGCGAGGCACTTCCCCAAGCTCGTCTTCGTAGACCGCGGCCAGACGATTCTTCAGATCTAGCTGCGCGTCGCTGTTGGCTTCCGCCTGGTTCACTCGGCGCTCAAGCACTTCAGCACGCGACGCGGAGTCATTCGTTTCCGCGTAGAGCGCGTCCAGCGCGTCCAACGCCTCGTGGTTGTTCGGCTCGATGTCGAGTACGCGACGGTACTCGTCTATCGAAGCCGTCGGATCTTCCATACGGAAGCGCCGAATCTCGGCGCTCTGCATCAAAAGGCCGCGACGAGTATTGTCGTCGTCAGCTGCCTGCATCTGTTCATCGAGCACGTCGAGCAGTTCTTCCCATCGCTCGGCGCGAGTAAAGAGCGCTGCCAAGTCCGCGAGCGTCTCCGGTCGAGAGGGAGAGAAATCCAAGACGCGGCGGTGCATGCGCACGGCCTCATCAACTTCTCCCGCCTTCTCCTCGTGATACACGGCGCCACGTGTGCCCAGCTCGATGGCGAGCGTGCGATCACGCTCTAGGCCGGGGTTCAGCATATCGAGAGCTGACTCGTACAGTTCCAACAGCGACGTCCACTCGCCGGTGATGCCGGCAAGCGATTCGAGATGCTCACGCGCTTCCGTGCTGTGAGGATCTCGCTGCAAGAGTCGCGCATAGGCATCGGACGCGGCGCGGGGGTCTTGGAGTTGCTCAGCGTGGACGCGACCGATACGCGACAGCATGCTGGTCGCAGACTCATCGTCGGTGCTCGCCTCGACCTGAATCTCAAGGATGTCGACGAGCTTCGCCCACGACTCCTCAGACTGGTACAGCGGCTCAAGTAGACGAGCCGCGCGCACGCGCTCGGAGTCGTCTGCCAGCAGTTCTTCCAGCAGGGCTCGCGCCCGCGGAGCTTTGGGGTCTTCCGAGACCACCGTCCGGAGCAGCGTCATCGCCTCATCAAACTCACTGAGTTGACGTGCGCACGCTTCTGCCAACTCGACCTGCAGAGACCTGCGCTCAACCGGCGCCTCCAGACGGAGTTCAATCAGGGTTCGAAGCACCTCCGCGAGAGCGTGCGCCTCACCGGTCTGCGCGTACAAACGATGCAGCGCGAGCAGAGAAGATTCGTGCGCAGGAGCGAGAGACAGCACTTCGTTATAGCCACTTATCGCCGCCTCAACGTCTTCCCGATGCTCTTCTTGAATCAAACAAACCCGCTCCAGCAACGCGACGCGCTCGTCCGGGGTGTCGGTCGAAACCAGCTTCGCCTCAAGCGCCTCGAGTAGCGAATCCCAGTCACCAAGCCTGGTGAAGATCCGATCGCGCGCATCAAGCGCCGGGAGACTTCCCGGGTCGACTTCGAGCACGGCGCTGAAGCACTGCAGAGCGCTGTCGACATCGTCCGCCCTCTCGTCGAGCAGGTGCCCGAGCCTGAGAGAGATATCCAGCCACGCCTCGGCCTGAGTCTCCGAGTCTAGGCGCGCACGTGCATCTTCATACGCTCCGCGCACCTCTGACCACGCGCTCGCGTCCGCCGCAACGGACTCAAACTCGTCCAGTAAGGACACGGCGTCGGGTTGCGTGTCCAACGCCTGCTTGAACCACTCAACGGCCTCGGCCGGGGCTCGGCCAGGCCCGGCTGCCAACCGTGCTAGTTCCACGATCGCGTCGAAGCGAGCGTCCTCATCCTTCTCGTGCATCAGCACAATCTGCAGCGCGCCCGGCAGGCGACGCGCATCCTCTTTCTCTCGATACACGGGAACCAAACGGCGCGCAGCCGCGGTGTTCTCTCCGTCGATCGCCAGCACTTTCTCCAGCGCCTTAGTTGACCGAAGCTCGTCGTTCAGACGTTCCTGCCACGCGTCAGCAGCTCGAAAGAGAAGCTCGATCGCGACCTGCGGGTCATCGTGATTGCCGGCAATGCCTTCGATCTGTCGAACGTAGTCGGCCCAGGCATCGTCTCGCCCGTAGAAGGCCTCGAGTTCATCCCACTGCTCCAACTCCACATAGGATTTCTTCAGAGCTTCGCGCGCTCGGAAATTCTCCGGGTCTACTTGGAGAAGCTGCTCCCATGTCGAGATCGAACCGGCGGCGTCGTCGAGCCGATCGCTCTGGATCTGTCCAAGCTTGATCAGAGTTTGTGCGCGTTGGTCATCATCGTTGATTGTCCCGACGCGGCGACTCAGCACATCCGCCAACTTCTCCCAGTTCTTCGCACGTTCGTGCAAACGCTCCAACGCCTCCAGCGCTGCTTCGTTCGACTCATCTTGGTCAACAACAGCGTTCCAGAGTTCCTCTGCTTGCTCGTTGTCTCGCAGTCTTGTTGCGGCGATCTCCGCTGCGCTAGCGAGCACGGCGCTTCGCTCAGCAGGTTCGTCCAGCCGCTCGACGCGACGCTTCTTGATATCGATGAGCTTCGCCCACTCACGCCGGCGTTCATACAGCTCTTCGAGCTGCGCGAGCGCGTTCGTATTGTCAGGGTCGAGCGCGAGCACTTCCTCGTACGCGGACAACGCCTCGGCTTGGTTGTTGAACCGCTCAATGAACGTCGTCGCGACGAGCTCATAAATCGCGATCTTCTCCTCTACATCCTGCACAACCTCAGCTTTCCGACGCAACACGCCAACAAGCTCGCGGTGGTTGTTCACCTCCTCCAGCATCTCGGCAAGTTCGTCTAAGACCCCGACATTGTCCGGGTCGGCGTCCGACAGCTTTTGCAGCGACTGCATCACAGCCATCGGCTGATTCAGGTGGTCCCGGTACACATCAACGAGCTCTCGATAGAGAATACGCTGACCTGCCTCATCGACCTGCGGTGCGAGACTCTTGAGCGCGTCGGCGACAGGGTTCCAACGCTCCAAATTTCGGTTGAGTGAGCGGTGCATCCAAAGCGCACGCGCGTCCTTCTTGTTGCCACGTAGCACGCGCCGAATCGAGTCGGCCGCCTTATCCACTTTTCCAAGTCCAAGCGCGATGAGCGCCTGCGCACGGTACGCCTCCGACTCCGCCTCCTCCCCACAATCAGCGAGTTCGGTTTGAAGTCCTTGTTGGACCTTGCGCCAATTTCCCTTCTTCGCGACATCCATCACGGACGCGTCGCGACGACCCAGCTCACCCGCGTACGACGAATACACGGACGCTTCATCAAAGCGCTGCAGCGCGTAAAAGCGTGCGGCGTACTGAGCACCGCCAAGACGTTCGTCTTCATCCAGCCCTTCGAGACACTCGACAAGGGCTTCCCAAAAGGCGGTCTGTCCGAGAGCTGCCGGTAGCAGTGCGGACACGGCACTCGCGGTGTCCTCGAAGTCCAGCAACCCCTCAGCGACCCACTCCGCGAGTGCTCCTTCCGGTTCGTCACCGCGGAGCGCGAGCTCCAGCGCGAACGCGAGACTCATCGCGCCGTCGTCGTCGCCCGCCCGAGCACGTTCGCGAAGAACTTCGATGTACTCTCTTGCGTTCAGCGAAGCGCCAAGCGACTCACGGGAAGCACTCAGCGTCACGGCAGGGACGCCACCGGAGACGCTCTTGCGAGGCTGAGAACGGGCAGCCTTCGCCGTCGGCGCCGTCGTCTCTTCGGCGGGCTCAGCGTCTTCGATGGGCTCCGCGTCCTCGGCGGACTCCGCGGCGATCTCATCGCTATCATCCGACGCCTCCTCGTCCACCTGCGCGTCCTCTTCGGCGGACTCGAACTCGCCAACAGCGCTTACATCGCGTTCGATTGACTCTTCCTCATCCAGTTGCGCGTCGTCTTCGTCAACCAGCGCTTCCGCGACAGCGTCCTCTGAATCCTCCGCGTCGTTCTCTTCGCTCTCCTCGTTTGAGGGTTCAGTGGCGTCTTCGTTCGCTTCCAAATCGGCATCTTCAGCCTCATCCAGCGCGTCGACGACCGCCTGTTCGGCCGATACGTCAGCTTCGATGATCGCCTCAAGCACGCCCGAATCCAGCGACGGCGCCGGCGGTGGGGAGTCAGACACCTCTTCAACCACCAACTCGGACGCTGAAGCGGTCACCGGGCGAATATCGACCACGCTGCCCGACACCTGTTCGGGCTGCACGACGATGTCTTGGGTGCCGAGCTCCGGCACGAAACCAACTGACGCCACCGTCTGTGTCTTGACCGAAGCGTTGCTCATATCGGAGTCCTCGAAGGACACGACCTCCGAGACACGCATTTCTTCGGTCAACCCGATCGGCGCGTCCTCGGTCACAGCGCCATGCGCAGAGGTCTCAGAGCGCACACGGGTGCCGTCTGGGACGTCCACTCCATGGCCGCCACTTTCCGTCATTTGCGGCGCAATCACCACTCCATGCGCACCGGAACCGGCCCGCAAGTTGTCGACCACGTCCTGGAGACCGGACATGTCAGGGTCGAGCGTCACCGCTTCGTCGAAGCTGGCAATCGCTGCGTCTCGCTTCCCGAGCCGCTCCATTTGAATGTAGCCGAGTTCCTTGAGAAGCCGAGCACGCGCCTTCCCTTCGGAGACCACCCGCAGCTCAATTCCGTACAGCTTCTCAACCGTCGACCACTGATCGGCGTGCGCGTAGATCTGGCGCGCGCGATGCAGCGGTTCGGTGATGATGGGGTTGAGCTTGAACGCGCGCTGGTAGCAGTGGATGGCTCGTTCGGGATCGTACAAGCGATCTTCGTAGGTGCGGCCAACGGCGTAAATGAGCGCGCTTCGCTGGTTGTCGTCCGAGGCGAGCTCGGACAAGTCCATGCACGCGGCGACGAGACCGTTCCAGTCTTCCTGCGGCTCGAACGCGAGTCTCACGGCCTTGACCGTGTCCTCCGGCGTCATCGCGACCTCCGCAATCTCCAGCAGGAGGTCGTCCGCGATCTCAGGGAAACCGGCATAGTGACGGCAAACATGCGCAGCCCTGATCAAGAATCGGGAGCGTTGCACCGTGTCGCTGAGATTTCGCACAAACAGCGGTAAGGCCGTTGCGTACTGGTCCCAGGACTCGGCGAGTGCCAACTCCCGTTCGAGTTCTTCGACGATCTCCGGGCTATCCGGACGGTCTTCGAGCGAGGCGATCAGTTCTTCGACGTTCGACATGAAATTCGAGCGGTGTTGGCTTCAGCGTCAGAACGACCGACGCCGTGGGCAAGACAGGAACAGGCGGGACTTAGGGACGACTAACGATCATCTGAGCCGTCACCAGCCCGGAGGTCGCGTAGCGCCGCTGCGATAGACGTGCATCGCGCGGCATCGTTCGAGGTGTTGCATTGAGTGCGTGCGCGCGTGAGCTGCTCCAGGGCGCGCTCACGATCGAGCGACGAACCGGTGCGCTCAAACCTTGCGCGGTAGGCTAACCCAAGATTGAAAGCGTGAGAGTCGCTGGCGGGGCCAACTTGGACCGCCTCAACAAAATACTGAATCGCGAGGTCAATCTCGCCAGCATCGAGGTAGAGTTGCCCTAGCGCAGCGCGCAGCGCGGCGTGGCCGGACGCATAGCGTGTGTCTGCGAGCGCACCGTTTTGCACTCCGTTGTTCAGCACGGCCAACGCCTCGCGCGGCCAGTCCCACGTCGCGTACACCTTAGCGAGCGCGGCGTAGGAATACGGAAAATCAGGGTCGGCATAAATCGCGCGAGTATAGAGATCGATCGCGTCGCGTATCCGATCTTCGGACTCCGCGACATCTCCCAAGCGGTGCAGAGCGCGGCCATGACCCGAGTCGACCTCAACCGCTCGCATGAAGGCCGCAGCCCCTTCTTGAATCCGACCTGCGCCACTAAGCGCAGAGCCCAACTGGTACCAAACTTCTGACTCGCCCGGCAACAGACGCGACGCCGTCTCCAGCGACCCGACGGCCTGCCCAGGAGATCGAAGTTCCTGCAGCCGAAGCAGCCCAGAGTAGTAGTGCGCATACCCGTTAGTCGGGTCGAGATCGACGGCCGCGTCAAAGCGACGAAGCGCCATCGATATCTCACCGCGCGACGCGAGAGACACGCCATCGCTGACCTCTTGCATTGCGGCCGCACGACCGCCATCGCACCCACACAAAACGATTCCAACCACCAACGCGGCGGTGGTGAGAATGATGCGGGGTAAGATCTGAGAAGAACGTAGCACTGGGCGAGCCTCCATCGTGCAAAGAGTCTAACCAGCGCAGGCCCTACAGCCAAGGATCACAAGGCCTCACGTACCCGCGCACACCTTGCCCTTCATGCACCCACACCTTGCCTGGCCCACGCGCGGGCTCCAGGCCCACAACGGGTTACCGCAGTGCCCCTCGCCGAAGCTCACGCTAGCCACCCGGCGAGAATACGAACGGGTAGTTAACGCGTACGACACCGCCGCCTGTGGGCGCCGGGAAGCGCCATTGTCGAACGCGACGCGTCAGACAACTCTCCACCGACGAGTTCCCAAGGCTGCTCTCCTGTACGCTGGAGCCTGCCACCTGTCCGTCTCCGGAGATCACGAAGCCGACCACAACTCGGCCCTCGAGTGACGGGTCGCTGCGCAATTCAGCCTCGTAGCACGCTCGCACTTCGCGCCTGTGCTCTCGAATTACGCGCTGAATGATCGCGCGGTCTAGTTGACCATCGATGTCGGGTCGCCCGACGGTCACTGTGGGCTGTGACGCCTCTCGATCGCGAACACCGCGAAGATTCCGACCGAGCTCAGAGTTCGAACCACTAGAGCGGCCTCGCAGTGCGATGGCGCCGCTACCGATCCCGGCCAGCTGTCGCCCGCCTCCAGAGAGGCCGCCGCCGTATGCTCCAAGACCTCGTGTCCCGTAGGAGCTGC
>JBLFZA010000191.1:0-8491 GCA_047610025.1 Bradymonadia bacterium
CGCGCGCCTGGCTCTCGCAGGTCGTCGCGCTCTCCCCTGCTCACCAAGGGGCGCTTCGATGGCTCGCCCTCCATGGAGAAGCGGAGAGCGCCGACGCAATCATCGGACTTCTGCGCGGTACCCACGAACCGGGGGCACGATTTACACTCTTGCTCCGGCTCGCAAGGGCTCGGCGCAGCGCGGGCGACTGGGAGGGCGCCGTCGCCGCATATGAGCTCGCCGCGGAGTCCGACGCCAATGCCGTGGAGCCGCTCCACCATCTCCTCTCGCTACACATGGAGCGCCAGCATTGGCCGCTAGCAATCGACGTGCTTGCGCGCTTGTCCCAGCGTGCGCCCGAGCTCGCGCTACGACTCGAGCGTACGGCGGGTGTCCTCTACCTTGAGGAGCTCCGGGATCCGCAGAACGCAGCGCACTGTTTCCAACGCGCCTTGCGAGCCGACCCCAACGACACGGAAAGTCGCGAGGCCCTCCTCGCGATCCACCGCGCGTCGGGCGACGACGACGCGCTAGCAGCTACGCTAACCGATCTTCTCAGTGCGCGAGCCGACAGCGACGCAGCGCTCGAGCTTGGAGACCTACTTGTCGGCCGGCTCGGACGATATGACGACGCCGTTAGGGTGTGGAGGCATGCCGCTGCTTCGGTCACCGATCCCCTGCCCCTATTCGAACGCATCACCAAGGCGTATCCCCGATCTGGCAAGCCAGACGCACAGCTAATGAGCGAACACCGAGATGTGCTCAGCGTCGCCGTCGATCGCCCGGATTCACACTACGCGCTCTTCTGCGCGTATCGACGAGAGCGCGCCTACGATCGCGCGTGGCTGCATGCGGCTGCGCTTCGTGTTCTCGGCGACGACGCCAAGCCTGCTCGCGACTTCGTCGCCGAGCATCGCACGCACTCGATGGCCGCAGTCCGGCGCCCCTGGGCAGACACCGAGTGGGACGCCGTCCTTGCCCGGTTTGGGGGCGAAGCGACGTGGAACTACATCGCGGCCCTCGGACATTGGCTCCAGCGCGTCACATCCCGCACGCCGGCAGACTGGGGGCTTGACCCTCGAAGGGACATCACGCACCCCCGAACGCTCCCGGAACTCGCAGAGGTCATCGGCTACGGCTCTACCGCGCTCAGCCTGCCTGTTCCTGCGCTCTGGCTGAGCGACCAGCACGCCGGCGTCATGCAGTCTGGAGACGCTGTCGGCGCGCTTGTGCTCGGGCCCGACATTGTGTCGTCAAAAGCAGATCGCGCTACTGCTTTCCGACTTCTGCGCGGGCTCGCACTGCTGCATCCTCGACTCCGCGGAGTCGCGTGCGTTGCCCACCCCGACAGTCTCGTTGCTCTCGTAGCCGCCGCCCAGGCGCTCGCTCATGGCAGAGCGGCAGATGCACCTCTGGTAGCGCGTTGGCTCACCGCACTACGCCACGAACACGCGGACGTAGTTACACACCTCAATGTCGCGACACGCACCTT
This sequence comes from Bradymonadia bacterium, assembly GCA_047610025.1. Classification (GTDB taxonomy): domain Bacteria; phylum Myxococcota_A; class Bradymonadia; order REDH01; family REDH01; genus JBLFZA01. The sequence continues at coordinate 1,472 of JBLFZA010000191.1, forward strand.
CGAAGAAGCCGGCGGGAGCGCGCTCCACGCAGAGACTTGGCCAACGGTTGTGGAACAGGTTGCCTGCTGCGTGGCGCTGACCCTCACCGGCAGCATCAGCCAGTCTATTGAAGGAGTGCGCAACGAACCAGCCGCGCTCGGGGTTGGCGTTCTCAGCGATCGCCTGCTCGACTTGCTGCGCTTCTGGGTCAGCGACACCCACGTCAATCTGCGCGCCGACCTTGGTATCGGGGTAGGCTAGGCGTAGCGCCTCGCGATGGGGTGCAGCGTGACAGGTGCCCAAACGCCAGGACCGCACGGCAGCTCACGTCGCGACCGCAGCGGGGCCCGCTCAATCAACTCACCCACGGTTGCAGCGCTTGGTGTCGCACAACGCGGAAGTCTCCGTCCGCGTCGCGCTCGCAGATGGTTTGAGTGAGAAGCCACGTCTCCCGCTCGCCGAACGGGTTCTCCAGCAGCACGCGCGCCGTCGCTTCTAGATCGGCGTACCCTTCGAAGCGCGAAAAAGCGCCATCTCCAACCTTCGCAATGAGGAGCCCCGATTCGCCCACCCCAACCAGGACAAGCCGCCCGTCCGCGTCACGCATCAACTCACCGGCTTTGCAGCGCACCAACGCCAACTCGCCGCTACCGGCCAGGGGAGAGCCAACGGAGCCGACTTTCTCTCCGCTGAGATTCACCAACGCGAAGTTGGCCTCGCTTGAGGTGTGTACCGCGACGACGCGAGACAGGGCGAAGCGCGAAACCATCGCCGACCACGTGTCCGCCGGCATCCCACTCCCGCAAATGATGCGCAACGGGTGTACGTGGTCAGTGCCCTTCGCGGGAGGTGCTAGCAGGCCCGCGAACATGTCCCCTACGTAAAACGCGTGCGACGCGCCGTACTGCCGCACCTCCGCCCAGAACGAGCCTGGGGTGAACTCGCGCGAAAGGGCCAACCGAGCGCCGCTGACGATCGCTCCGCCCACGGCGAGCATTCCTCCGACGGGTTCGGACAGCGGAAGGCAGCAGTACACGGTGTCGTTGGGCGTAAGCTGGCACGCCGCAGCCGCTCCAAGCGCGCCAAGTGCCCACCGACGATTCGTGATGCGGGCGGCACGCAGATCACCGAACGCGTCCTCCGTCACCACCAGCATCGCGAGATCGCTTGCGAGCCCGCCGTCGATACCGACTCCAGAATCATCAGACACCGGTATCTGAATCGTGCGAACGTCGATGGCCTCCATGTCAACCGCGTGGGCGACCGGCAGGCGTTCGTCTCCGGCGGCGCCCAGCATCAGCAATGATCCTGGCTCCGTGCACTCCACGAATCGATGCGCGTGAACCGGATCAGCCAGGACACGTTCGGCGCGCAGTAAACGCATCGCCTCAGCTGCCTCCAACCCTTCGGGTACGATGCAGACCACCGCCCCGATACGATTGAGCGCCGCCATCGCCGAGAGATAGGTTGGCCGATTTCTCATCGCGAGCGCGACCCGCTCTCCCGGACGAACACCACAGTGCCACAAACCTTTGACGACCGCGTCGACGCGAGCGTCTGCGGCGGCGTAGGAGAACGCGCGACCGTTCCACAAGAAGAACGTGTCGGTCGGTCGTCGCAGCGCCTGCTTCCTCAGCGCGACGCCAAGCCCCACCCTCTCGTCATCCCGCAAGCGCCCAATTCGTGCGAGTCGCGGAAGCTGCCAACGTACCGCGTCCGCCCAGTGCGCCGCGTGTCTCGCGACGGACCCGATGCGGCTCACCACATCGTCGATGAGTTGGCTGACATCGAGCAGGCTGTCGATGTCGACGTCGGCATTCTCGAAGGCGTCCGCTTCGTCTTCTACGATATCCGGCTCCATGACGGTCTCACGTAGCATTGGCGGCTGCTCGCCCAGACCGTCCTGCCAGAGCATCCAGCTGCGGACTGTCGGCCAGGTGAGCCCGAGCGCCGTAGAGCCAACGACGAGGCCAAAGTGCCCCGAGCGGACCGCCACCTCGTAGGGCGGTGAGGCGGTCACCGCATCCCTAATCGCCCGCACAGAAGCCGGACGCGCGATCTCGTCGCGCGTCCCAACGAAGTAGAGAATGGGGCAGCTAATCTGGTCCAACGTCGCTGTCTTGCCATCGATGACGAAGCCACCTTCCACCATGCGATTCTGCACAATGAACTGATCAACGAAGGTGCGAAACGCCGGCCCTGGCCACGCGACAAAGCCCTCGCCGCCGAGGAACCGCCGCCTGCTCTCTCGGCGCTGTAGCGCGTCTCGGTCATGCAGAATCGCGAATAACTCCACAAACTGCTGCAGCTCCTTACGTACGCTCAACAGCTTAAAGCCCGTCGATGTGAGCGCGCCGGGCAGACCCGTGACGCTGCGCAGCGGACGGTCCACTCCAACACGAAGCGCTCGAATCAGACGTTCAGCGACGACATCAGGAAGCGCGGGTATGCTCCGGTGGATGTCCACTGGGCTGCCGAACGTAATGACCGAGGCAATGCCTCGGCTCTCCCGAAACGCCGCGACCTGGTAGACGAACATCCCCCCCTGTGAGTAGCCACCAAGGTGCACGTCTCCGCCGGTTTCTTCGGAGATCGCGTCGATCGCCTCGTCGACGGCGAGGACATGGTCGTCCAGGGTACGCGTCATCCCGCCTGATTCCGTCTCCGGCGCGCCGAAATCTACCAGCCAGACGTCAACGCCGCGCCTATTGAGCCAGGCGACAGCGCTCAAGTCTGCAGCGATATCGTACACCTCACTGGTCACCATCAAAGGGGGCACCAGTAGCAGCGGTCTCCCCTGTGAGGGCGGCGCATCGGGCAGATTGTAACGGCGCAGCGTATGGGTTGGCGTCGTGCGAACGACGTTGAACGGAGCGCGATAAGGCTCCCCCAATCGCTCATTTCGCAAAAGGCTCAGCGCGTTGTTGGCCGCGAGCGTTAAGCGGGAAAACCGCCCGCGCGGCCGCTTCGGCGTCGGCATCTAGGGCTCGGGGCAGTCAGTGAGGATATTGTCAGGCGCTTCGGTCGCGTCATCGGCGATGCGAACCGCGCCGAACGTGGTGCCTTCTAGAGAGATACTCAAGGGGGAGAACACTGAGCCATCCGCTGCCCCGCAGAATGTGTCCTCATCAACGATACGTGCGGCCAACGCGACGTCGGCTTCGACCGTCAGCGTGCCCTCTGCGACCAACCCGAAAATGACCACATCGAAGCGCCCCACCTCGTCTACCTCAGCGGAGAACGTCGCCGCGGACGGCGCACCCGGCTCTGAGGTGTCGGTGCGAAGCGTACCGTCGATCGCGGCACGCGAGTCGCCCTCGCGATACGTGATATCGGCGATGAAGTTGAGCCCAAGCGGGAACGACGGGATCGCCGTCGCGAACCAATAGCGCCCGCCAATGTCTGCCCGAACACCCTCTGACACGAGTTCGACGGGGGCTTCGAGCACGTCACCATCCCCCACGTCCGGTGTGCCTGCGTCACCCTCAGGCTCTGGCGCGCCGGGGCACCGAAGAGGCACCTCGGTGGGGATTGGACCCGTCGGATCGTAGAGTCGCCCACCAAAGGTCGTCCCGCGAAGCTCAAGGATGAGCGGGGCGAAGGTGACGCTCTCTTCGTCGGTCACTTGGCCGCAGAACTCGCCTTCGCTCAGCACGAGCACGTCGAGCACGAAATCGACGTCGACCGCTGTGTCCTCGATCGGTGAGCGGTCCGCGCTGATTCTGACGCGCCCTGAGCGAAGCTGGAAGCGGCCATCTCGCGAATACTCGGATTCCCACGTCGCCAGTGGCGGCGAGTCCACAGGCTCGTCGGGAAAGTGGAAGCTCCCCCCAATTCGGGCACCGAAACCACCGTCCGGCAGCTCGTCGAAGCGATCGATTGTGACACGCAACTCTAGCTGCACGTCGCCAAGCGGGCGAAGGTCAACGTTCATCAGGTACGCGCCACGCACGTCAACAAAGGCCCCCGTGAGCCCAAGCTCCCCCACGTCCCCAGCGTCCCGGTCTGCCCGACCCAGGAAGTCATAGAACGTCTCACGCGGTGCGGACTCGCCGCATGCCCCAAGGCAGAGCGCGAGCGTACAAAGAGCGGCTGGCACGCCAACGCGCCAGCTGCGGAGTGAATCAGAGCTCATATTCTCGCCTCCACCGACAAGGTCAGAAAGCGCCTCGCGTCCTCGTACCGACCATTCGACGGCGGTTCGTGCACGCTGTTCCGCACCTCGACTGGCACATAGAAGTCTCTCACGTAGCTGAGCCGCAGGTCCCACGTATCACTCGCGTTCCAGTGCAGCCCCCCTCCGACGGGGAACTTCAGCGCGTCGCTGAGCCCAGGCTCGTTCGCCCTCTCCGGTATCGCGCTCGGGTCGACGCCGACTTGGCCAGCGAGTTGAAGTCGCGGAGACATCTGCCAGCCAACGAAGATCCGCGCGCTGAGAGTATCCCGTGCGAATCGCGGGGTGTAGAGCAGTAACTCCGCTGGGCTCGCGTTCGAGTAGAGGTCCGTGCTCCGCAGTGTCGACCAGCGGGAGAAATCGAGGGAGCCGGTCAGTTCCACATCACGAATCATCGCGGTAAACGACGTTTGCAGAATATGTGGGAAGTTCGCGTCCACGTGAGACGCCACGTCCGATGGCGTCTGGGTCGCGAAGGCTTGCCGCAGCACACCGTCCATCCTCAGTTCGTAGCCTGAGCGATATTGCGCGGACCAAATCCACGCGTCGCGTTCGACGCTGATGGCGAGGGTCCCGCTCCAGCCGCTGTCGTTTGTCCGGAGCCAGACGCGCCCCTCCTGAATGGCACCATCATCGAACACCAACCCCTCTTCTCGGGACAGATTCCGTGCACGCGAGGACTCCAGATGTCCATCGACGTAGGACACCGTCGCCCCAACCGAGACGCCGCTGTCACCGAAGCGCCAAGACAACCCGACGGTGGGTTGCAGAACCAGAAACGCCGAGCTGATTGCGGACCAACGCTGAGGGCCATCCACCGCACCGGGATATTGAGAGTCCGCATCCAACGCTTTGTCCCAAACGACGGAGCCGCCATAGGCTGGATACACCCCGACGGCCCACCCCAGCCGTGAGCCCGAGACATCGTGAGCACCTCCCAAAGACAGCATTGGGAGAACCGCCGTCGTCGACGTCGTCGCCTCTCCTGTGTTCCACTCTTGAACGCCCGGCGCACCGGCGAGCGGGTTCGAGTCGAGTACCACGCGGTCGTAAGACGCGCGGCGCAGCACAAGGCTCGCGTCGATCATCAAGAACGCGCCTGCCTCACCGGACCCGATTCGCGCAGCGTTCCAGTAGAGCGCCAGACCGCCTGAGGCGTTGGAGTGTCCGTAGATGCCGCCAAAGCGGCCCAGCGAGAAGCCAGACGCTTCGACCGGAGGCGCCCACGCCCAAATCAGCAGGACACAAAGCACACCGGAGATTTTTGTTCGAAGCGACACGGTAGTCCTACAGGCGGGGTCAACCTGCATTTTCCCCAATGCGGCGTGCCGGCGCAATGGTCTTGCCGTCGCTACTCTCTCGTCTGCTGCCGAATGGCGAGGCCAACGTAGCCGAGATGACGCCGAAACACCCCGGTCTGACCCTCACCAAACGCCTGACTGAACCACGTGTACCGAAACTCGCCCCACAACCACGCGGTGCCCAGCGGGTGCTCGAGGGCGATGGTCATGCGGTTCCGCGTCTCCTCGTCAGCACGGTCGAACTCATCGAGGACGCAGTTTCCCGCACAGCGCGCACGTTGGATTGTAGCGCTCACACGCACCAGAAGCTCCCCGAAGGGTACCGCCGTCACCGACGGGCTCACGACGTGCCGCACAATGTTCCTAGCCTCGTTATTCGACCGCGTGTTGGCAAACGAGTACCCGACCTCCACCGTCCCCCAATTCCAGTGGGCATCGACGCCGGAACGCAAGGTGAGGACGGTGTCGAGCCGCCGGCCGGCCGCTCCGAGATCGATGCGAGAGAACACGCGCCGGGCCCACTCGCCGCCCAATGTAAGGCGAAACAAATCGGACAGGCGGTAATCGGTCGTCACACCGGCGCGCGGGCCGAACCACCCAAAGTCAGAGTCAGGCTTGTAGTGAAAGCGCTGGCCGCCGGCATCGACGCGCAAGCCGACCGTGCTGTTGCCGAGGCGTGCGCTGCCCCCCGCGTTCAACAGTGTAAAATCCCGACCACGGCGGCGCTCGGTCGTGTCTCTGAGCCCCAACGACAAGCGGGCACTCAGCAACGGGTGCGCGAGATACGAACCGCTTAGGGCGCCGATAACGACCACCGAGTCGCTGTCTGACGCGTTCGCAAATGCCCGCGCGCCCACGAGCCCGCTGGTGTCAACGCGCAAGTCTTCGTGCCGCCAAGAGCCCTCGCCAGACACCACCAGCCGCGTCGCCGTATCTGGAGCAGTCGTGCCGCTCTCGCTTCGGCCTGGATTGGAGTCCGCTTCCTGGCCGAGGCGCAACGTCAGTCTGCCGTCCTGCGCATGAGCGGAGCCTGCCACAAAAAAGAGCGCTCCGAACAGCAGCGCCACGACAAACAGGCCCCCGAGACGCCTCACTCCTGTAGAGCGGATGCGCTACGCAGCAATCGCTCTTGCTCCGCTCGGACCGCTTCCAACTCCGCCACGATTGCGTCTCGGCGGCGCCGCGGATCCGCAAGCTCTGGCCCCGAATCCTGTTCGACTTCGCTCGGGTCAAGCGACCCAATGGCGCGCACTGTCGGGTCACTAGCGTCACGGCCTGCGACAATCTCTGCGCTACCACCTATCGGTTCAAAGCGTATCACGCGCCCTGGATTGGTGAGAGCCGGCGTATTGTCAGGGTCGGCTCCTTCGCCACCGGCGCTAAGCCCACCCCCCGTCTCGGGGGACTCTGAGAAGTCATTGGTCGGGCTATGAGATTCGCTGTCGTCGGACGAATCGGACTCACCCGGGCTTGCCTCTTGGTCAAGCCCGGGTGAGCTCGCGACCGCAGTACTCTCCTGACTCGGAACATCGCTCACACGTTCGGCTCCGCTCGAGGTCACCTCA
>JBLFZA010000192.1:0-8425 GCA_047610025.1 Bradymonadia bacterium
GGCCGCTGCGGTCGGCGGTGAAGGTGATCTCCACAATCAAGGCCTTGAAGTGCTGTGGGGGGCTGAATCCGCGCGCTAGCATGAGCGCTTCGAGGGATTCGCCTTCGACGTTCGCGGTGCGCACGGTGTAGGCGACGGGGCGCCCTGTACAGCCTTCGGGCACGCGCAGTCGTTGCCCGACTCGAATGGCGTTCGCGTTTGCGAGCGTGTTCACGGCCATGAGTTCGGACACGGCGCACCCCTGTCGCTCCGCGATGACTCCGAGGATGTCGCCGGATTGCACGGTGACGAAGCCTTCCGCGTCTTCGGCCGTGCCGATCGGAACGTCAGCGCCTTCGCAGGTCGGAATGCTCAGCATTTGGCCTGCGTAGATGACGTCTGTGCGCATCTCGTTTGCGCTCATCAGCTCGCTGACCGTGCACCCGACGTTGGAGGCGATGAGCTCGAGGTAGTCGCCCGCTTGGATCTCGTATTGCTCGCCTTCAACGACCTCGGGGCGCGCCGCGGGTTCCGCCGAGCATGCGGGCACAACGAGGGTCTGACCGGCGTAGATGACGTCGCCGTCGAGTTGATTCGCGGCGCGAAGCTCGGCAACGGTGCAGTCGTTGTCGGTAGCAATGCGCCAGAGCGAGTCACCGGCTTGAACGGTGTGAGCGAAGGGTTCGCGCTCTGGTTCGCGCTCTGGCTCGAGCGCTGGTTCGGTCGTCGACTCGGTCTCCCCCTCTGGCGCGACGGGCTCTGGGGCGTGGGCGCTGCCTTCGGCCGTCTCTTGGGGTTCATCGGCCGCGGAGACCTCCACCTCTCTTAATTCTGGCGCCTCACCGCCGCGTCCGACCGCAATCCGTATCGAGACCGCCGCTCCGACCACGAGGATCAGTAGCGACAACCCGATCGAAGGGAAGAGAGCGGTAGGGCGCGACACGTGGCGGGTCTCACGTTGAGTTCGAGGCAGCAGCGACGTCGACGAGCCGTTGCACGTCGGAGGTAGCGTCGGTAACATCCCACCGTCGTTGTTGCACGCGCCGCTGTGTTAAGAACGACACTGCCCACCTCATCGTCGCTGACAATCGATTGGAGCTATGAGCCCATCCGCACCTGCCAAGTTTCGTTCGGACATTCCCGGCCGAACCCTCTTCGCGCTGTCGTTACTTCTGCTCGGCGCCGGCTGCGCACGGGGGAACAGCGGCAACGCCGCGGGCAGCACTCCGCCCGGTGCAGACCCGAGCATGGAGAGCATGGAAGGCTCCTCGGATCGCAGTGGCCAAGGCGTAGCAGCCAGTGAGGCCGGTGAGGGGGTTGGTGTGGTGGTTGTGGAAGCCGAGCCCCAGGAGGCGGAGGCGCCATCCGAGCCAGCAGCGCCTGTGCTGCTGGGCAGCGCTGCGGGTCACGGTCCATTGCCAGAACACGCACGAGAACTCTTCTGGGGGAGCGTTGAAGATGACGCGCCGGAGCTGCTGAACGCGACGCGCCCTGACCTCGAGAACCGACACTACCTGACCTGCGACGAGGTGAACCTGCACACCTGGTACGAGCGCGTGCGGAACCTCGGTGGCGGCTACGCCGGCGTCGGCTCTGACCAAGCGTACACGTTCATTGGCTGGATGCGCCCTGAGCTCGCTTGGCTGAGCGACTACGACCCCTGGATTCGCGCACTCCATCGCTCGTACCACGCGTTCTTCCAGGCCAGCGAAGACATCGAGACCTTCTTGAGCTGGTGGTCGGACGACACGGAAGACGAAGCGGGGGCCTACCTCGCCGAGCACTACGCCGAACACCCTGACTTGGAGATGATCCTGCTTGTCTACTCTGAGGCCCGATACAAGATCTCGCGGCGCCTGCGACGATATGGGCGAACGCTAGACCGGGCCGGGGTTCCGAGCTTTATCACGGACGAAGAGACGTATCAGTTTGTCCGCTCGATGGTGGCCAATGGCCGCGTTCGACCCCTCATCTCAAACCTGCTCGATGATGAAGCGCTGCGTGGCATTGGGGAAGTCGGGCGAGAGCTCGGGGTGCCGCTTCGCGTGCTCTATATGTCGAACGCAGAGGACTACTGGGAGTATCCAGACACGTTCCGTGAGAATATGCGGCAGCTTCACTTTGATGAGCAGTCCCTCATATTGCGCTCGAACGCGACGAAGTCGCGCAATGGCGACTACCGGTACAACGCGCAATCTTCACAGAACTTCGTTCAGTGGCTGAATCAACCCTACGTGGAAGACGTCGAGGATATCTGGGTGCACGAGTCCGTGCGCGCAGAGGACCATATCCCGTCGAGTTACATCAACGAGGCCCCGGAAGAGCGATGACCCGCAAGACCGCATGCAGCCATGCCCGCATTCTAACGTCGAATCGCGCCACGCGGGCGGGACTGGCTGTCGTCTGTGTCGGCGCGCTAGCGTTCACCGCCCCAGCAGGGGCACAAGAGCCCGCTCCTGACGTAGTGGTGCAGGCTGAAGTCGCTCAGCCCAGCGTCGCGCAGCCCTCAGCGGCACGCGTCGAGCCAGCGACGTGCACCTACCGAACCTACCAGTGGAGCACGATCGAGCGCCGCGGCGTGAATCGTCGCACGGTCGAGAAGGCCTACGCGGATGTCACGGATATCGAGCGGAGCCCCGATGAGCCGCGATGCACGGTGTGCCGAGAAGACCAGGTGATGCTGGATCCCGCGGACTTCGGGATCGACGACGACCCAATCGGCGTTTGCTGGGTGTACGCAGACGCCGTGCGCGCCGCGCTCACCGCCATCGCCGCCGACCCAGCCTTCGATCTCGTCGAGGTCACGGCCTACCGCCCCGGGCAAACCCGCGGCCGCCTCGTTGATGGGCTGCGAACCGGATGGAGTAATCACTCCTTCGGCACGGCGATCGATATCAACGCCGACCACAATGGCCTCTATCGCAGCTGCAACGTGGAGGAGGTGAACAGCTCAAGCATTCGCGAGTGCTCGCTCGGGATTGGCGGTCACTGGGACCCTGAGTCACGTCCGACCTTGAGCGTCACCGCCGACACATCGGTGTATCGCGCCTTCGTGCAACAGGTGGGATGGCTGTGGGGCGGCGAGATCGAAGGGTCGACGCGAGACCTCATGCACTTCTCTCTGACGGGGTTCTAGAGCGTCCTCGGAAGCGCGAGGCGCCAGCGTCGTCTGTGCGGCTGCCACGACAGCAGGTAATCAAACGCACGAGGCGCGGAGCGGGATGACGTCTGCGACGGCTCTTCAAACCGCTTTGACTGCGCTGGTCTAGCAGTCTACACACGACCAGACTTCGACCCCGGGTCGAACCCCCGTATTCTCCTTGGAAAGCATGTCATCTCCCCGACTCGTGCGTCGTCTTCGCGGCGAAACGGTCCTCGTCAGCCGGATCGCGTCCGGGCTGGTGGCGGCGCTTGTCGCGCTCGCCCCGGCAGTGGTCGAAGCGAACCCTTTTGACCTCTACGGCGCCGGCACGACCGGGACGTCCATGGGCAACGCGGGCACGGCAAGCATCGGCGACTACTCCGCAGTGTACTACAACCCGGCGGCGCTGACGCTCGGAGGATCAAGCGCCGGCGCTGGGTTCTTGATGACGCAGTCTTCCGCTCGGATTCGGCCGATGGCGCGGCCATTGGGCTACAGCATCCCTCCGCTAGGCAACACGGGCCCGGCGATTTCCTCCGAAGATACCGTACGGCGCAGGCGAGGGGAGAGCCTCGGCTCAAGCTATGGGCTCACCTTCGGCGCGTCGAACAGGCTCGGGACTGAGCGTTTTCGCCTTGGGGTGATGGCCTACGTGCCGATCACAAGTGCCGCCGACTCGCTGTCGCGCTTCAGTGATGAGAGAGAGCGCTTGTTCTCCAATGAACTCAGCTTCGAGCTGCTCGGCGGACGCGTAAACCACGCGACGGTGTTCTTCGCCGGGGCCTACCAGGTCACTGAGTGGCTGAGCCTCGGGCTCGGAGCGAGTTACATGGTCGCGGCCGACACGCGAAACTTTGGCTACGTGGACAACATCACCGATCAAAGCGACGTCGACCTCAACGTTGGCTTAGGCATTACGAGCCGCGTCCGCCCGAACGCCGGGCTGTTGCTGACTCCGGTGGACGACTGGTCGTTCGGGCTCTCGTTTCGGGACGAGCAATACCTGCGCCTCACAGGGCTCACGGAGATTCAGGTCCGCGGTCTACAAGATGGAGATGACTACCCCTTCTACCAAACGCTCGACATCACCGTGCAGTATAGCCCGCGGACGTTCTCGGCCGGTGCAGCCTGGTCGACAGACCTGCTGCTGCTCTCAGCGGACATTCGTTACTATGTGTGGTCGTCTTATCTGAACAATCAGAGCAGCAACGCGGGCTTTCGGGACACGTTCTCGCCAAGGATAGGGGCACAGATCCAGGCGATGGAGAGGCATGCGTTTCGGTTCGGGCTCGAATGGGAGCCAAGCCCTGTTGGCGATACACGGGGGCGTATGAACTATGTGGACAATGACCGCATCGTGACGGCGATTGGCGGTGGTCACACGTTTGAACTGGGCGACTCCGCGCTGGTTCTCGGCTGGAATGCTCAGGTTCACTGGTTGCTTGAGCAGACGATCACGAAGCGCTTGCCTAGCGCGTATGAGACCTGCGCCACCAACACGCGCGAGCTCTGCGATGAGGTGCCGGACGATGCCGTAGACCCCGAAACGGGTGAAGTCTACCCGGAGGCGGCCGGTCTGCAGACGGAGAACCCGGGCTTTCCAGGCTGGCGCTCGGGTGGAGTGCTCGCGTCGGTTGGGCTCGATTTGCGGTGGGAGTTTTAGATGGTGCATTTGACACGAACGCTCTGTGCGTCGCTTGCGCTCGGGCTGATGACAGCCTGTGTGCCGGAGACCCCGATTCAGACGGACATTCCGGAACAGGTGCAGGACGTCGGCTTCGATTCCGCTACGGACGTCGCCATCGGCGACATCAACGCGAGCGTCGTCGACACCATGGACGGCACTTGGTTACACTTCAGTCAAATGTCGACGTGCGTGCGCGTCGGCGTGCAGTCTTTCGAACTGCTCAGTCGCACGATTTACATCGTGGATGTCGAGCAAACGGACGAGCAGTTCGGCACGCTGAGTGAGAGTTGGACGGCGTGCGACATTGAACTTACGGAGCTGCTGGGTCTTCTGCCGCGAGTGAGTGACGGGCTGCTGGAACACGGCTTTCCGGTCGTGACCGAGCGTGGTCAGACCAACGGTACAGCGATCGGGTCGTACTACGCGTCTGGCCCGATGTCTGAGCTCTGGGGACTGGAGATGGACGACCCGACGAGAGACATCTTCCCAGACCCTGACCTGTGCGAGCGCGTCGATGATCCGGAGCAGGTAGAGTGTTCAGACGATCGCATCGTCGACATGGACCAGGACGGCCTCCCTGGGGTGACGCTACAGTTCAATGATGTGTGCCAGGCCTACGTCGTACAGCGAACGACCAACCATTTCTCAGGCCCATTCGTTCGCCCTGATCGCATCGAGGGCAACGCCACCGGCCCCTTTGGTGGCGCGGCGGGGCAGACGTTGCAGGTGATCATGGACGCCACCGAGAGCCTCTGCACCACCGAGTACGGCTCGCGGTCGAACGACGCGTTCAGTAGCTTTGCCCGTCAGCGGATCGATGGGCAGGGTGGAGCCTTGAACCTCGACGCCGATGGTGACGGTCGCATTGTTTGTGATGAAGTAATGGACGCGGCGCCGCAGTTGTTTTCGCGGCGCGGTCAGAATAACGATCACTGTGAGCGCTGAGCCACTGCCACTGAATAGATAGCGCTCTCGCCGCGTCGTTCTCGCCGCAATCTACCGACTCTGAGGCAGTCGCATGTTTCGACCCCAAACATTCATCCTGTGTTTCGCCATGACCGCGTTGGCGAGCCCAGCGTTTGCCCGCGAGACCCCAGTGCCGCCAAGGCTCACGGAGAGTCTCCGCGGAGATCTCGAAGACGGTGACATCGTCGTCAACGTCAGAGAGGACGGTGATGCGCATCGCGCCGAGCTGGTGGCGCTCGTTGATGGCAGCGCCGAAGATGTTTGGGCGGTCATTACGGACTTCGACTCATTTGAAGATTGGGTCCCGGATCAGGTCGATTCGACAATCGTTGAGGCGAGAGGCGCCAATGGTGCCGTTTTCTCGGGTGAAACGCGCGTGCCCATTCTCCGCAACCGCACCTATCAGATTCGGGATCGTCATCGGATAGAAGAGCGGGACGGGGTCACGATGTACGTTGATGAGTGGGACTACATCGATGGCAGCGGCAACATGGAAGAGAACGAGGGCTACTGGATTGTGATGCCCTACGACCAGGATCCGTCGAAGACACTCATCCGCATGGTGGTCTTCGCTGATCTGGGTATGATGGTTCCGCAAGCGGTTATTCAGTGGGGCACACGGCGTGCCTTGCCGGAGCTCGCCGAAGGAATTCGGGAGCAGACGACTTCCCGCTCGCGGTAGCCGGCTTCTGCCGAGTCTCTCTTGAGCACGTCGCATGGTCTTTCGTCTCGTTGTCTCGCTAATGGCTCTCTCGCTCGGCGCTTGCTCTTCAGACGCAAGCGAGACCTTCGAGAGGCGGCCAACGCTGGACGCCGTCGCGGACGACGTGCTCGATGGTGGCGGCATTGAACCGGCCGACGTGCCGATCGCCGCAGACGCCACCGATACCGATATCAGCGCTGGAGATGCATCGCCGGAACCAGACGCCGCTCTCGACGTAGAAGCGCAAGACGTGCCGCAGTCGGACGCTGACGCTCCCGATTTACCGTCCGGAGACGTGGCCGATGACGGAGTTGGGGACACGGCTGAGGACACTGCTGAGGACACTGGGCCTGACGATACCGGCGAAGAACCGCCCATCTACCAAGGCACCGGGGACCCTTTCGCGCCCGGACCGCTGCGCTATTCAAACGGCGAGTTCGAAGAAGGTCGGGAGGGGTCGCCTGTTCCGTTTCTCATTCTCGTGCCGCTCGGAGACGGGCCCTATCCTGTCATCGTGTTTCAGCACGGGTTCTTGCTCGCCAACGCCTACTACTCGGAACTTCTGGGGCACCTCGCTTCGCACGGCTTCGTCGTGATCGCGCCGCAAATGTATGCGTCGTCCCTTATTCCTATCGGTCAGCCGAGCACGCTGGAAGAAGTGGCGCTCGCGGACACCTTCTACCGCTGGCTAGACGACAACTTGGTCGCTATCGCCGGGCCGAGCGTTGAGGAGACGGTCGTGGGTCTTGCGGGCCACTCCCGCGGCGGAAAGGTGATTTGGGGACTCTTGCAGGGGTACGAGAACACCATCAGCGCGGTCGCCGGCGTGGACCCTGTGGACGGCACAGGCGGCCCCTTGGGTGGCGAGGACCGCGTCATCTCCGGGGCGCTGGACCTCGGTATTCCGTCCCTTGTGATTGGAACAGGGCTCGGGTCGGAGGGCAGCTTCACGTCCCCGGCGTGCGCCCCGGACGGGGACAATCACGTGCAGTTCTATGAGGCCAGCGGCAGCCCCGCATGGCACGTGGTGGCGACGGACTACGGCCACAACGACATGCTCGATGACGACCCGGATGGCTGTTTCGTGACGTGCACCGCGTGCGCTGCGGGCGACGCGCGGGCGCCGATGCGGGCAACGACTGCGGGCGCGTTGGTCGCGTTTTTTCGGGGCGCGTTGCAGGGCGTGCCCGAGGCATACAACGTGTTGAACAGCGCCAGTGGGATGCCCGTCGGAGTCGTGCTCGAGAGCCGCTAGCAGAGCCATTAGCAGAGCCGTTACCAGAGCCGCTAGGGCGGAGTATCCTCGCGAATCACGTAAATCGCGCCGTCACCCGCGTTTGTCCCGGGGGCCCCGATAAAGAGGGCCGTAGAGCCGCCGGCCTCTGCCGTTGCGAGGGCAGTCCCCGCGGAAGCCCCTTCGCTGCTGCCGAAGATGAACAGGTTGGGTGTTCCGTTGAGCAGCGGCAGGGCGAAGCGTAAGACTGCTCCACCGGCGACGGCCCCAACGCGGGACTGCGGCGAGCCGACGAAGAGACCGACCTGTGCCTGGCCTGCGAGGCTCGCGCCAAACTGCCCGCCCGCTTGCTCGCCATAGAGAGTAAACTCTGCGTCTTCCTCGGTCACGGAGCCGGGCGACAAGGGGAGGGCGAATACGAACACCGCGCCGACACGTTCGTCGTCACGTCGCGCCTCAGGCGCTCCGACGATGAGCTCATCATCGTGGTTGCCGGTGACGTCGAATAGAAGAACGCTGCTTCCCGCTCGGCCTGACGCCGCGATTTGTACATCCGCAGGGCCGTCGAGCGTCGCGTCGGTGAAGGGGGCGAACCAGATCTCGATCAATCCCTGCTCTAAGTCGGCAACAAGTACGTCTGTAGCGCCGTCGAGATTAGCGTCGAGACCCGCGACTCGCAGCGCCCGCGAATGGGTGAACTGTGACCACAGCGCC
>JBLFZA010000193.1:0-8360 GCA_047610025.1 Bradymonadia bacterium
CCGTAGAAGCGAGAGAGGACTTCGTCGTGCACTTTGCCGAGAATCGGCTTGTGATAGTCGACCACCGAACCATCGACGCAGCACGCGTTGGTTTGGAGGTCCTCGGAGCTCTGCAGCACATTGCCATAGTAGTCCCGAACGCTCTCTCGCACGCCTTCGTCGGAGTTATCGTTCTTGTCGTTCATGGGAGCCGTTGGGAGTGAGTTGGGGACAACGTCTAGCCTTCGCGAACCGTCGTCAAGGCCACTGCTGCGCCATCGGTGATCCGGCGCCTACGGGGTCGCGTGCTCAGTGCGTACGCCCGGGTTACCGAGTCAGCAACAGCCGCGGCATCATCGGGCCAGCGTTCCCTCTCGAAGGCGCAGCCTGCGCCCAGTCGAATCCGTTCTGGTGAGCTTCTGCTCGCATGACAGCGTCAAGTGCGAAGGCCACCATGAGGAGCCCTGTGATCTGCATGAGGCTGCCCACGGTGGTGGTCGTGTACCGGGCCTGGTCTGCGTTGACGTCGAGGGCCTGGCGCCCGACGATCACCGTGGCTGCGCCGCCGATCGCGATGAACGCGCCCGCGGTACCGATTCGCTCCGCCTGCCGCTGGCTGGCGGCGCACGAAGACAGGAGCAAGGTGATGAAAACCGTCATCGCGGCCGCACGAATGACTCTGCCGCCGCTTCTGCCGCCACGTTGGCCGACTACTGGGCCGACTACTGGGCCGACTACTGGGCCGACTACTGGGCCGACCTGGTTGTGTTCAATCATCGACTGCGGCTCCCTCGTGAGTGAGCATCTTCGCGATGTGCGCTTGTGGCTGGCGAATGCGAAGGGCGACACCCCGCGCCTCGCAGGCTGCGACCGCGTCTCTGAGCATCTCGACAGCGGAGGAATCGATCCATCGTAGCGCAGACGCGTCTAGGTCGATACCCGTGGCGCCGTCCACCGCAGCGGCGTCGCCGATAGCGTCGCGGAGGTGGTGTTGATTCCCGTAGAAGAGCACGGCCGGCGAGGTGATGGCGCCGCCTGGGCTCTTGTTTGCGCGACCACGGAAGCTCTCCCAGTTTGGCCGCGCCGACACCAAAACCGTCGCGAGCGACCACGCGGCGCCGATGAAGATCCCGAACTCCAAGCCGAGGGACACGGTGGCGAGAAAGGTGACGGCGAGCGCGATCGCGTCGCCTGTCTGGCTGCGCAGCAGGGCCTTAAACGCGGCCCAGTCCACCAGCCCGAGCACCGCGGTTATGATGATGGCCGCGAGCGTGCACTTCGGCAGCGGCCCGAAAAGCGGCGTGAGTAACAGCAGCGTGAGCGCGACGCACGCGGCCGTCATCACCGCCGCGAATCGTGACGTCGCGCCCGCCTGTGCGTGCACGGCCGAGCGCGAGAAGCTCGCGCTGACGGGAAAGCCCAGGGTGACCGCCGCGGCGACATTCGCAGTGCCAATCGCGACAAGCTCGCGGTTCGGGTCGATGCGATAGCGATTCCGGTTTGCGAAGGTCTGCGCGATCGAGATGACCGTGAGGTAGCCTACGAACGCGATCGCGATTGCGCTCGGAACCAATGACACGAGATCGGCCATTGCGACGCTGGGCCAAACGATACTGGGCAACCCGGCAGGAATCTCGCCCATGATGACGACACCGCGCTCACCAAACCCAAGGGCGAATGACAAAGCAGCCGTCGCAGCCACCACCAAGAGCGCGTGCGGAGAGCGCTTTCGCCATTTCTTGAGGGCGATCAGCGCGAGCACGCTCCCGACGCCGACAAGCGCGGTGAGTATGTGCAACTCAGACGCATTCGAAACGAGCGACGAGAGCAACGTCATGACCCGCGGCGCTCGCGGCGCGGGGATCCCCAGCAGCGCACCGAGCTGGCTCGCAGCAACCGTGATCGCGGCGGCGCTCGTAAACCCGCTGATGACAGGCCGAGAGAGGAACCCCACCACGAACCCGGCTCGGAGCAGCCCGAGCGCCACTTGAATGGCGCCAACCATGAGCGCTAGCCCGGCGACGACAGCGAGGTAGTTCGCTTCCGTGACGAACGCTGCCCCGGCCAGCGCAGCACCGACCATCAACGTGTCGAGCGCTCCTGGGCCGACCGAGAGCTGTCGGGAGCGCCCAAAGAACGCGTACACAAGAAGGGGCAGCAGCGACGCGTACAGACCATGGATAGGTGGAACACCGGCAACCAACGCGTACGCCATCCCTTGGGGGATGATCACGACGGCAGACGTCGCGCCAGCGACCATATTCGACGTCCACGCGGCACGCGTTGCGTCGGAGCTCTTCAGTGCGGGTATCATCGAGTGCCGGCCTACCCGACGGTATCCGCCAGAGCAACATCGCGAAGCGAGGGGCTACGGGGAGCCACGTTCCAGCTCTGCCGGAAGCCCCACCCACTCAGCGGAGCGGTCCCAGAGTTCTTTGGCGAGGGCCTGGTCACGCGCGACCGAGGTCTCCGCTTTGACGCGGCACTTGTCGTAGTAGAGGCCGGTCTCTTTCCCGGCCTCGTCGCTGGCAGCGCAGTGCAGGGTCGTCTGCGCGCCTTCCTCCGAGGTGATCATCAAGCGCTTCACGAGTGACTCCGCCCAGCCGGGCAGGCGCCGCCAGATATCGGTGGCCACGACGCCGGGGTGCAGCGAGTAAGTCGTGATCCCCGTGCCTTCGAGCCGACGCCCGAGCTCGGCGGAGAAGAGCACGTTCGCTAGCTTTGAGACTTGGTACATGTCCATCCCGACTGTCCCGGAGAACTCGGTGTGCAGTTTGTCCCATCGGATGCGACGGGCACGAGTGTGAGCGCGGCTGGCGATGGTGACGATGCGTGCGGGGGCCGCCTCGATGAGTAGCGGCAGGAGCATACGCGTGAAGAGGTAGTGGCCGAGGTGGTTCACGCCGAAGGTCCGCTCAAACCCTTCAGTCGTGAGGCCCTTGTTGCCAGCGAGCCCGGCGTTGTTGATGAGGCAGTCGATGGGGCGCCCGTCTGCAAGAATGCTGTCGGCAGCGGCTCGCACGCTGCCCAGCGAGCCGAGATCTAGGGGGACGAAGTGGCCACGCTCTGGGCCGATCTCCTCAAGCACGCTGGCTGTCCGTTCGGCAGAGCGGCAGGCGAGAATCACTTCGGCGCCAGCCTCCGCGAGTGCGACCGCGGCCACACGACCGATGCCGGTGTTTGCGCCTGTGATGACAACGCGGCGTCCTGATTGCGAAGAGATGTGTGCTTTCGGGTGGGCCATGAGGGGTCCTAGCGACGGGCGATGAGTTCGGACTGGTGGGTGTCGGTCGGGTGAGCCGGCTACTCAGGAGCGTTGGGCTCGCTGTCGCCAGCCTCTTCCTCTTGCAAGCGTGACCACATGTCCTGCAGCTGCCCAAGTTCTTGCGCGAGCGGTGGGAGTCTGCCGAGTCCATGACCCACGCGCAACGCATAGGCCAGGGCTGCGAAGATTGTACCGGCTTCGGCGCCGGGGAGCGCGGCGAGTCGAAAGAGCACGACGAGCACGACGCCGAGAGACACGATATCGAGCACCGCCCAATTTGCCGCCTCGTTGTCCGACAGCCGAATCTGCCAGCTTGCGAGTCGCTGGAAGTGTGTCGGAGGTGCTGTGTCATCGTCGTCTTCGAGTGCGTCGACCTCCCCTTCGTACTGGTCATGCATGTTCTCGTGCAGTGGCATCACGCGTCTGCCGTACCAGGTCGACAAGAGCACGCCGAACACCGTCGCGGCGAGGGCCGCGGTCCCCGATACCGAGTCGTACGTGTAGAGCAGCGCAACGCCGCCGAGCAGCAGCACGGTGAGCTCAAGCGCCTCGGGGATCTGGGTCTCGAAGAACCCAATCACATCGCGCGACATCTCGACTCGCGCCGCCGTTTCGCTAGTGCTGGCGTTCGCTGCGCGCTGCGAGGCGGCGAAGGTGCTGGCGAAGGTCACAAAAAGAGATTCGAAGAGGCGCGTATCATAGCGTCGTCGGAGCGTTCCAAACGTAATGTCGGCCGACCAAAGCCCGACGAGCCAGCTCACCGAGGATACATCGCCAGCGAGCACACCATTGATCGCGACGCCGATCGCCCACGGGAAGAGCACGTCCAGTGCATTCTCAACTGCCGTGAGTGAGTAGGTCGCGAGCAGCCCGAGGCGTCGCTGCTTAATCAGTGAGAGGAGTGACGCGTCGCTCATCCTTGCCCCACCCATCCGACCGCTTGTGCACGGGACCAAAGCCAAAGCAGCGCGACGGCGCTGCCCACCCCGAGTGTCCAGGGCAGCGCCCAGGATAGCGCCCAGGGCCGGGGCTGAGCGGGCATCTCGTCGTCGAACTCGACCTCGATGATTCGGCCCTGTTCCATGTCGATGAGCAACGCGCCATCGACGTCGTAGGCGCAGCGGTATTCGAGCAACTGCCGGCGCGTCCCGCGGCTCGTGGGGTCGGGCGCGATCGCACCCGTCTTCGCGTCCGCAACGAAGCGCTGACCGCGGCGCTCGACCAGGAAGTCGGCCCGCAGCGACACGTCGTGCGCTTCACCGTCTACCCACATTGTCCATGTGTGGTCGACTTGCGCGCCAAGCACCGTGTATCCTTTTCGCTTGAGCAACGCGCCCGCGTCGTCTTCGCCGACTTGTGCGATGTGTTGGCGGCGGATCGCGATGCCGCGCCTTTTCCTGCGCTCTCCCCGCGTCCGCAGTCGAGCACCGATGAGCATCGACCCGAGAACGACGAGCAGCAACCCTGTGACCTGCACAGGGAGCATGCCGACCCACTCGCGGATCGCGTCGATCACGGTGCGCAGGCGCGTTGCACGGCGCGCACGAGCTTGTGGGCGGCGCCCTCATAGTGATGGAAGTAGAGCGAAGGCTCTAGGCACTCGACCTCGGAGACCATGGGCCCGTCAGGGCCGTCAATCAGGTCGACGCGGCCATACAAAATGCGCTCGCCAAAGTGCTGCAGCGCACGCTCACCGATGGCGACATCTGCGGCGCTCGGCGAATCGATGGGAACCAGCTGTTCGGGCATCCCTGCAAATCGAGGCCGTTTGAGCATCGCGTGCTGAACTCCGCCGTCAATCCAAACGACCGCTCGCTCGCCGGGGTCAGTGAACCCAGGCATGACCGGTTGCACCATGATGTCGCGCTCTGCGATGAGTGCTACCGCAAAGGCCAGCGCCTCGGGGGCCTGCTCGGCTTCGAAGAGCTTGGTATTCCAAGACCCACAGCTCACCGCGGGCTTCACGACGACCGGACCGGCGATGGTCGAGTCGTCGACCATGCTGCCTTTTTTGAACAGCGTGGTTGGAACGACAGGAACCCCCGCTGCAGCGAGCTGCAGCAGGTAGCCTTTGTGCATGTTAGCGCGCGCGACCTCGAGAGGGTTGATCAATAGGCTCTGGGCGGCGGCTCGCTCCAAGGTCTCAATGAAGGCCACCGGTCGGAGTGGATAGTTCCACGGCGACCGAATCAGCACGGCGTCGTACGCCTCGAAGCTGACGTTGGGCGTATCCCAGGCGACGGCTTCCGCGACGACTCCGGCGGCTTCGAACGCCGCGAGCAGGGGCGCAAGATCAGCATCGGGCTCGGGGAGAATCTCGCAGGTTAACAGCGCGACGTTCATGCGCTCGTCTTCTTGGAGACGGTGATGAGCGACGGGTCAAGCGCCTCGGCGGACTCAAACCCCAGCAGCTCAAGAGCCGTGTTCGCCACGTTGCTCAGACGCCTGGTCGGCATCTCGGTGATGCGCACATCCGCATCGAGCGAGGGCGCATAGACCCATAGCGGCACGGGGTTCAGCGTGTGCGCGGTCATCGGCACAGGCACGCCGGATGGCGACCGCACGACCTCTCCCGTCTTCTTGTCGAGTTGGAACATCTGGTCGGCGTTGCCGTGGTCAGCGGTGACAATCGCGGCTCCATCCCGCTCTCTGAGCGCTTCGAGCAGGCGCCGAAGCGAGAGGTCGCTCGCTTCCACCGCCAGAATTGCAGCCTCAAGATCGCCGGTGTGGCCGACCATGTCGCCGTTTGGGTAGTTGACCCGGATAAAGCGAATCTCCGGGTCCTCGTCGAGCGCCGTGATGACCGCGTCGGTGATCTCGGCGGCCTTCATCCAGGGTCGCTGGTCGAAGGTCACACGGTCAGACGGCACCTCGATGTATGTCTCCAGATCCGGCGCAAACTTCTCGTTGCGGTTGCCGTTCCAGAAGTACGTCACGTGGCCGAACTTCTGTGTCTCGCTGACAGCCAACTGCTTAACGCCGGCGTCTGCAAGGCGCTCTCCCATCGTGCCCGAAATCTTGGACGGCCTTACCAGAGAGTGCTCCGGAATGCCGGCGTCGCCATCGTATTGCATCATGCCAACGAAGAAGACATCTGGGCGCGCCCCTCGGTCAAAGAAGGGGAACTCGTGTTGCTCGAAAGCGCGTGAGAGCTCGATCGCTCGATCCCCCCGGAAGTTGAAGAGGCAGACCGCGTCGCCATCAATGATTCGGCCGACGGGCTCTCCGCCCTCGGCGACAACAAACGCGGGCACATACTGATCGTTCAAATCGGGCTTCACAGCACGTGCGGCGAGTATCGCATCCGTCGCCGACGCCACCTGCTCGCCCACACCCTGCACATGAGTCCGCCACCCGCGCTCCACCATGTCCCACTCGGCTTGGTAGCGGTCCATCGTGACCAGCATGCGTCCTCCACCGGACGCGATGCGGTGGTCGCCGCCGTCGGCGTTCAACTCAGCAAAGACGATCTCGATCTGAGCGACGAACTGGTCAGACGTCTGGCCACCAACGTCTCGACCATCGAGCATCGCGTGCAGCCGTGTGCGCGTGACCCCCGCGCGGTGCGCCTCACGCACCATCGCTTCGACGTGATTGATGTGTGCGTGCACGTTGCCGTCGGAGAGCAGCCCGATGAGGTGCAACGTGCTCTTGTGCTCTCGAACGTGGCCAAGCAATGCTCGCCACGTCTCGCTGTCATCGCCAGCGTCGTCGAAGAGCGCGCCAGTCGTGATGGCGTCATGAACCCGCGTCGCGCCCTGGCAGTAGATCTTACCGGAGCCGAGTGCGTTGTGGCCCACCTCCGAGTTGCCCATGTCAGCATCGGAGGGCATGCCGACATGCGTCCCATGTGCGCTCAGCGTCGTGTAGGGCGCGCTGGCTGATAGCCAATCCAGCGTTGGCGTACGGGCGAGGTGGACCGCGTCGCCGGCGTCTTTGCGGCCGATGCCTACGCCGTCGAGCACGATGACCGCTACGGGGCCGCTGACCGATGGGCGGGAGTGTCGAGTGAGAGGAGTGCTGGACACGGAAACGCGGGGCTATAGGGCAAGGAGATGGCTGCGCATCTACCACATTCATCACGTTGTCGCGGCCGACAAGGCGTCGTCGTGGGCGGCGGCGTTGACGGAGACTTAGGGCTGGGCTTCCGGCATTGGGACTCGCCAGAGATGATTTGCGGCGTCCCGTCGGTCATCGCCTGCGTGCAAGATCGGCATCTGGTGAAGCGGCGCCGAGGTGACCATCACGTGGTCGCCGTCACACTCGACACCGACGCTGAAGGGCCGACCAGGGAGCTCGACACACAAGGGCTCGTCACTTGTCCCGACGCATACGCCGCCCGCCTCGGGGCTTGCCCAGACGAGCTGTCCGCCACACAGCGTCATGCCATCGGAGTGGTTCTTCGTCGCGGCGACGCGAACCCGCGTCTCCACCCACTCGGTCTGCAAGGTCGGGTCGCGGAGGGCCGAGGTGGGAATGGCGTAAGCGGTCGGTGATGTGGTCGCGCCGTAGAAAAGCGTCGCCGCATCGTCTGAGAGTACGAGTGAGTTCGCACCGATACGCCACTCGCGCTCGCTGCCCCCGAGGGTAACGGTCACCGTCTCATCGCGGACTCGCAGACCAAACTCGGGCAAAACGCTGCTGTGTCCGTCGAGCACGCGGCGCGTATTGCCGGTGGCGATGTCGTGCACGATGAGCGCCGGTGTTCCGCCGATCCCAGATTCGGTGATGTACACTGCGCCATGATCGAGGTCGACGGCGAGGTCGTTCAAGAACGAGCCTGCCAACGGTGCAATCGACTCATCGAACTCAATTCGGAAGGCCTCTTCGTTTCGCTGAAGATCCCAGACCACCACCTTCGGCGAGCCCGCTATCGCGGCGCCAAGGTCAACGCGGCCGTTGTCCAACATCCAAAGCCGCCCGTGACGGTCAACGTGTAGTCCGTTCACAGAGTGCATCGCCGCCGACCCCGCCGTGTGGTCGTTTGCCGCGCTCGACGGGAAAGCCACAAGCTCGCCGTTCACCCACTCCGCCACCGTCGGCGCGTCGCCACTCGACCACCGCGGGAACGACAAAAACACCCGCTCACCCCACAACGCCACCCCCGATGGCATTT
>JBLFZA010000194.1:0-8327 GCA_047610025.1 Bradymonadia bacterium
CGGAACACGCGGTAGGCGTTCTCGAGGCTCGGCTTCGCGATAGACTCGCGGTAGAGCAGCTCGCCCTTGACGTGCATTGCTTCGCCACGGATCAGCGCTCGCTTGCTCAGAGCCTTCGGTTCGATCCACTCGCTGGCGAACTCGGAAACCGAGACGGCGGCGAGGTAGTACGCCTCGACGTTGGGAATGAGCAGTCCGCGCAGGAACTCCGCGCCAGCTGGCGGCGGATCGGTCACGCGGAGGCAGTCAGACGTGGGGTCGTCGCGTTCTACCCAGCCGCGTGCCTCGAAGTATCGGAGCGTACGCTGAAATACTTCTTCGAAGCGGCTTCGCTCATCGAAGCAGAACTCGTACTTAAAAAGCCGAGAGACGAAGTGAGTGTACTGGCGAACAGCATCAAGCTCGAGTTCTGAGCCCTCTACAACGTACAGCGCGGTCGCAAAGACCGCCTCAGGTACGAAGTAGTGAATGATGTTGTTGCGGTAATACGCGAGCTCGGTGCGCTTATCGTCGGGTACGAGGTAGAGCAGTTCCTGCTCAATCTCGGTGCGTTCCACCAGATTGTCGCGGCTGCCAAGCAGGTTCAGAGCCTCTCGGAGCGAGGGTAGGACGGCGTGCCCCATAGCCTCATCGGTCAAGCGTACGACGCTGTCGGCGGAGGGAAGGGCGGCCTCTTCGACGTAGTCCCGATCGAAGTCGTCGAAGTCGTCAACCGCGAGGCTGTGCTGCGTTGGCGAGTGAATGCGCGCCACGCTGGCATCGAGAGCGGTGCGGAGTGTGAGCGACATCCGCGCTTGGCGCTCGCGAAGAAACGAGACCACGAAGCCCAGTTCGCGCGCCATCGAGGCTTCGCTCATTCCCTTCGCTGGGTTGTTGAGCACGACGAGCGCCGCGAGTGCGCTCGGGGTCACGGTGGTGACATCGTTGATACGGTGAATGATTCGATAGGCCAGTCGCCTCACGGACCGCGCGAGTGACTCATCTTCGCCCGCCTCCGGATCCACCGTGTGGCTCGTCTCTAGGAACTCGGAGAGCTCCACGGGTTCGCCGAATTCGACGTAGGCGCGACCGTACTTGCTGCTGAGTATCTGCGGGGTGCGCAGCAGGCTTCCGATCGACTCCCCTCGTTTCTCTCCTCCTCCGATTTCGCTGCGGTAGCTGGAGCCTTCAATGATGTTCTCGTAACCCACGGAGACCGGTACAAACGACAAGCGGTCCATGTCTCCTGAGCGGAACGCTTCGACGATCATGTTCAGCATGCCGTACTTGGGCGGGTTCAGACGCCCCGTCCGTGAGCGAGTGCCTTCGATGAAGAACTCAATGGAGAACCCCTCCTCGAGGAGCTTCACCAAGTACGCGTTAAAGATCTTCGGATATAGCGGGTCTCCAGAGAAAGACCGACGAAGAAAGAACGCTCCGCAACGCCGAAATATCGGGCCTAGCGGCCAGAAGGAGAGGTTCACACCTGCGGCGATGTGCGGCGGAATGAGGCCGCCACGATAAAAGACGTAGGAGAGGACGAGGTAGTCGACGTGGCTCTTGTGCGAGGGCACGAGCACGATGCGGCTGTCCCTCGATAGCTCACGGAGCCGCTCGAACCCTGCTTCGTCGATCTCCAGTCCATCGTAGATCTGGCTCCAGACACCGTAGAGCACCGACGAGAAGAGCTTGATCATGAAGAGGCTGAAATCGGCTGCGATCTCCTTGATCTGCTTGCCTGCCTGCTTCTGTAACGTCGCGACGTCTTGCCCCGTCTCTAGCGCGGTCTCTCGAATCGCGTGCTGCGTCCGTTCGTCGGTGAGAATCTCATCACGAAGCTGCCGCGCGGGCTTTACCCCAGGCCCAACAATGACTCGGCGTTCTTGCTCGACGGCGGCTTCCAAGCGTTTCGCCGTCAGCGCAAAACTCGCGGTGCCGCTGCGGACGAACTCTTGGCGAGTCAGGGCTGCGCCCACCGTGACCTGCGGCGCGCCAAGATTGAGGAAGCTCTCGTACGCATTCCGCAAGACGTAGAGCATCTTGCGGAACATGCGAGGTGCTTGATTCGTTCCGAAGACCTCGTCGAAGAGCGTGCGCTCATTGTTCTCGGGGTGTTTGTCCCAGACGAGCAGGAGCGGGACGAAAACGACAGGTCGTTCGTCATCTTCCTGCTGCAATGCGGCCTCGATGAAGGGCTTGGCGAAGTCGCTTGGCCCGGTCATGAGCTCTTTCGGGCGCCGCAGGAAAAGCAGGGTTGGAGCGCCTTCGGCCATTACGGATCGAAAGTACAAGACGTCCGAGTCGATGCCGCGCCGTCTCCGGAAGAGCGCGCGGAGACCGCCCCAAAAAGGCCGAAGCGCAAAGGTGCGGACGCCATTGGCGAAGCGTACCAGCGGGATGTGGTGCTCTAGAAACGCGGAGTTGAAGTACACGTAGTCGAGTAGACTTCGGGCTCTGACGACGTAGACGACGGTCGAGTGGGAGCTGAGCTCTCGCAGTTGCTCGATCCCCGCACGTGGGAACACCACGCCGTTGAACAAGCCGCCTAGCAGCTTGCGAATCAACCACCCTAGATTCGGCACCATCCCGGAGCGATGCGCAATTGGGGTGATGGCGGTGGTCTGGGGCGGTGCGACCGCTGTGATGCCTTCCGGTGGGTCGCTCAACTACAGGCTCGTCGCGGAGGTGGCTGTCTTGACGGTGAACTGACACGCATGTTACGCCGCGTACCACCGTTCTCGAACGTTCGGCAAGTGCGCTTGCCCAGCTGCATCACACCCGCCGGTGGTATGAACAACCCCTCTGCGCGCGGACTCGCGGCGGCCCTCGCGGGCCTGATGCTCTACGCATCCGCTGTCCCTGTTTTTGCCCAGTCAGGTGGCTTCGTCTTTGAAGAAGATGAAGTCGAACCGATGGAATTCACCGAAGACGAGGTCGACGACATCGACTTGCCGACGGAAGAACCCGAGCCTTTGGGCATGGAGTTCGTCGATCCGAGCATCGTCACCGCGCTCATTGTGCCGGGAGATGCTATCGATGCCGTCACGGCCGATCGTCTCACGGCTGCCGTCGAAGCCGAGTTGGGCGCCCTTGGCGGATACACCATCGTCGACAACACGCCCTTGCGAGAGGAGTTCGAAATCATGGGCTCCGAGCTCGCCATGGAGTGCGCGTTCGACCCGGTCTGCATCGGTCGCTACGGCAGAGAACTCGGCATCGGGCGAGTCGTCGTTGGGCGTGTGAACACGACCGACGAAGGCGCGTGGGCGACCACGTTGGACCTCTTCGACACCGAAGCAGCCTCGATTGTAAACTATCGATACTTCCAAACGGAAGCAGGGTTGCTCGCCGTCGAGTCGCAACTGCCACTGCAGTTGAGGCAGCTCTTCGGTGTCAGGCAGGAAAGAACCAGCAATCTCGACGTCAGAACTGGGCCGAGCACCGGGCAGCGTGTCGCGGCCTGGAGCACGGCCATTCTTGCTGTGGGCTCTGTCGGAGCCGGCGTCGCCTTTGGTCTGCAGGCACGACAGGTCGAACAAGACCTCCGTGATTGCACCACGGTTGTTGCCTATGATGGCGACCCGGTGTGCGAGCAGACCCAGCAATCTGCTGGCGCTGACATCGACGACGGAAAAAGAAGCGCACGACTCTCGAACGTCTTCCTCGGCACTGGGCTCATGCTCGGCGTGGTCTCAACCGTTCTGTTCACCGTCACGCCAGGCTCTGATATCGACGAGTCGGCTGCGACGGATAGCCCGCGACGCACGTGGGCCATCGCACCGAGTGCGAGCCCCGACGGGTTCGGATTCACTGGCGCTGTAGGATTTTGATGGGTTTACGAGGATTGATCGTCCTGTTCGCGGCGACGCTGCTTGGCGGCTGCCAATTTGGCTACGGCCCAGACTCCGGCGTTGGCTTCAGCTGCACGCAAGACGCGGACTGCCTCAGCAACTATGTCTGCAGGGGCTTCGAAAACGGCGTCGGGCGCTGCGCGCTGGATGACGAGGTCGAGCGAGATTGCGTTGACGAGGACAACGATGGCGCCTTCGTCGGCCCAGACTGCACCGACCAAGTGCTCGACTGCGACGACGCTAGCGCTCAGATTCGCCCAGGCGTTGATGAGGCCTGTGATGGCGTCGATAACAACTGCTCCTGCGATCGAACGGACGGCGACACGAACGGTGATGGAACCGTTTGCGGTGCCGGAGATGAGGGCGTGGATGAGGAGATTGTCCCGCGCCCGTGCCCGTTGCAGAGCGCGAGCTGTGCAGGAGCCCAGGCAGAATGCGTCAATGGCGAGTTCCAGGATTGCGCACTGGACGGCCTTTACGACGCGCAGATGCGCACCACGTCTGGTCGAGACGACATCAGCTTTGAGCGTACCGAGGAGAGCTGCGACGCGTTCGACAACGATTGCGACGGGCAGCAGGATGAGACCTGCGAGTGCGCCCCCGGGGAACGCACCGCACAAGAGTGTGGCAAAGACACAGGGCCCTGCACACGAGGCGTCGAGATTTGCGGCGAAGACGGGACATTCGGCGAGTGCGTAGAAGCTCGAGTCGGAACCGTCTGTGAAGACGATGGGGCGCCATGCGCGACAGGAGCGGACTGCTCAGGTGCGGCTGCGTGTGTGATAGAGGGCTGTGAAGCGTCAACGGACTGTAATGACGGCGCCTACTGCACCACAGAGACAATTCGCCCTGAGGAGTCTCTCGCTGACGGATGCACGCCGGAGAACGAGGACTCCACGGACTGTCAGCGCAGCGTGTGCCGTTACCTCGATTCTGATGTTGCATGCGAGAGCGCTGTTGAGTGCGGCACCGACGCTGCGTGCATAGCGGGCTTCTGCCAGCCCCTAACGATCGATGGCGTCGCGGAGACGTGCAACGGCGTCGATGACGACTGCAACGGCCGCATTGATGGGGGGTCGAACTGGTTCGCCGTCTGCGGCGCTTGCCCGTTCAACGCTGAGTTTGTCGATTACAAGCGTGAGTCAGACGGCCGATCCGACTTCATCTGCGTCGAACGCTATGAAGCGTCTCGACCTGACGCGACGGCGGATGACGCAGGCGTGGATGGCGCCTACGCGCGCTCCATACCCGGCGTGCAGCCCTGGACCGGGCTCAGCGCCGAGGAGGCCGCAGCGGCCTGTTCGGGTGAAGAGTACAGCGCCGCGCTGGGCCAACGTGCCGCGGTGGCTCCGCGCGTGCTTTGCACGGGCACTCAGTGGCGCCAGGCGTGTGGCGGCAAGGACGATTCTAGCGAAGAGGTCGCGTTCCCCTACTCAGAGAGCCGCGCGGACGACGAGTTCGTTGAAGGCAACTGCCTCGACGCGAGCGTTGTGACGGAGCTCTCGGTGACCGGCAGCGCTGCCAACTGTTGTCTCGATGGCATCTGCGATGCCGTCGGCAATGCGGCAGAGTACGTGACACGCGCAAACGGACAAGTTGAAGTGGCAGGCGGCTCCTTCGACGACATAACAGGCAACGAACTCACCTGTGCCGTGCAAGAGTCCGGAAGCTACTTTCCGGTGCCCGAAGATGTGTCAGACGTTGGGTTCCGTTGCTGCGCGTTGCCAAGAAACCCGTAGGAGATGCTCAGCGCAGGAGCTTCGGGCGACATCCCGGAACGGCCTAGCGCAGCGTAAGCAGGGCCTCGGCGATGCGTCGGACACCTTCACGAATCGTCGCCTCGTTTGTCGCATAGCTGAAGCGTAAGAACCCGGCGCTGCCGAAGGGGCTGCCGGGCACGGTCGCGACTCGTGCGCGCTCGAGCAGCCAACTCGCAAGCGCGATGTCGTCGGAGATTGCCGTGCCATCTGGGGCGGTCTTTCCGATGAACGCCGAGAAGTCAGGGAAGACATAGAACGCGCCGCTCGGCGTGCGAACGTCGACCCCGCCGATTTCACGAAGCTCAGCGAGGATGAGGTCGCGCCGCTTCTGAAACTTTGCTCGCATCGGCGGGACGAGCTCTTCTGAGTTGCGAAATGCCGTGATCGAGGCGGCCTGCGCTACAGCGTTCGGGTTGCTCGTACTCTGCGATTGTAGGCGCGTCATGGCGCTGGCGACGTGTGCCGGAGCGCAGGCGAAGCCGATACGCCACCCCGTCATCGCGAAGGACTTCGAGACGCCATTAATCAGCACGTAGCGATCGCGGAGGTCAGGTGCGAGTGTCAGGAGCTCTGTCGCCGTTTCTCCGTCGTAGACGAGCTCGTCATAGATGGAGTCGCTGATCACGATGAGGGCGGGATGACGTCGGAGCCACTCGGCGAGCGCAAGCATGCCGTCACGCGACCATACGCCGCCGCTCGGGTTGGAGGGGCTATTGAGCACGAAGGCTCTCGTGCGTGGCGTTACGGCCGCTTCCAGCGCTTCGATAGACGGTATGAAGTCGTTTGACGCCTCGGTTGGCACGATGACCGGCACGCCGTCTGCCATTTCGATTTGCGTTGGGTAACTGACCCACGCAGGCGCTGGGACGAGCACCTCGTCGCCAGGCTCAATGATGGCCTGGAAGGCGTTGTACAGGCTGTGCTTCGCGCCGCATGACACCACGACTTCCGCGATGTCGTAGTCCAGATCGTGGCGCCGCTTAACGTACGCACAGATTTCCTTCCGCAGCTTCGGCGTTCCCGGCACTGGCGTGTACTTATGCGCTCCGCCGTCGAGGGCCTGCTTGGCGGCCTCCACGATAATGCTGGGAGTGTTGAAGTCGGGCTCGCCAGCAGAGAAGCTCAGCACGTCGATGCCATCAGCCTTCAGCTGCTTCGCCTTCGCGGCGATGGCGAGCGTTGGCGAAGCGGGAATGCGCGTGATGCGCTGAGTAAGTTTGATCGCCATACGTCCTACGATTGAAGCTGCGCGAGGCGCGCGTGCACTCTAGTGAACACAGTGGGAGGGACGACGTGACTAATGTCTCCGCCAAGCCGAGCCACTTCTTTGGCGAGTCGGGAGCTGACAAAGAACGTGGTGGGCTCCGCCATCAGGAACACCGTCTCGATGCCTGGGGCCAAGCTCCGGTTCATGCTGGCCATTTGGTACTCGTACTCAAAGTCGGCGACGGCTCGCAGCCCACGGAGGATCACGGGCGTGTCATTGTTCTGAGCGTAGGCCACCAACAAGCCGCTGAACCCGTCGATAGAGATGCGCTCTTCACCAGCGAAGACCTCCTCGATCATTTCGACACGTTCTTCGACGGTGAACATTGTCGCTTTGTTCGGATTACTAACGACGGCAACGACCACGTGGTCGAAGACGTTTAGCCCGCGACGAATGATGTCGACATGCCCGAGAGTGAGCGGGTCGAAGGAGCCAGGGTAAAGCGCTCGAGATGACATTGCGGCAGTGGCAAAAGACAGGGATGCGTCGTGTTCGCGCCGTAGCACGCTAGGTGCGTGCTCGCTAGATGGTGGCGAGCTACGGCACGTGCACCTTCTATACTCGCTGATAGAGCGAGATCTCGGTGTCACCGTAGGTTCGTACGTCCGAGCATGTGAGCGCTGGCACGACTGGGGACCCGCCCCGCACGTGCTCGAAGACGAGCCAGCCGCTGTCCGCGAGCAGGGAAGGGAGGCTGCCGAGCCATTGTTCGCCAAGATCCAAGGTGTAAGGAGGATCGGCGAACACGACGTTGAATGGGCCGCGGATTGACTTGATGGCGCGAGGGAGCGGTGCGGTGATCAATGTCACGCGCCCGGAACACTCCAACGAGTCTGCGTTGCGCGCCTGGCAGGCGCGTGCGTCTCGGCTGCTGTCGACGAGCGTTGCGTGACGAGCTCCTCTGCTGAGGGCTTCGAAAGAGAGGGAGCCAGATCCTGCGAAGAGATCGAGGACGTCGATCCCTTCGAAGCCGTGCGCGAGGCGACTGAGCTCGAGGTGTTGAAAGAGTGACTCTCGTACGCGATCGGTTGTGGGACGGGTGTTTTGGCCTTTCGGGGCCAAAAGAGCTCTGCGTCTATAGAGTCCGGAGATCACACGCATGAACATTGAGGAAAACGGGGGATCGGATCTGCTTGGGCTGAGGGTACCCGGCCTTGGGCATTACAGCTAGCAGCTCAGAAGATGCCGGTATTACTAAAGAAAGTTGTTCTTGGCGTCGGCGGAATGAAAACGAACGTGAGCGAAGATGTAGGGCATAAAGTGCTTGACTCATCAGCGCTCAGGAGTAGGGTCCGCCTCCCGTCGCTGAGACGGAAAGGAAAGCCGCTTCGGTGGCTTCGGAGTTCTTTGAAAACTGAATAGGAGAGAGAACGTTCGGTCACCTGCAGATGGTTCCGCAGAGTGATTGAAATTGAGTTGGAGTCTTCAGGCTTCTTTAATGTTGTTCGTCCAGCTTGCTGGGTGGATGTA
>JBLFZA010000195.1:0-8302 GCA_047610025.1 Bradymonadia bacterium
GGATGCGAGGGGAAGCAGTCGCAGAACTGACTCTCGCAGCACTCGGTGTATGGGCCGATGTTGCCTGCGCCGCATGACTCGCGCGACTCACAGTCAGCTCGAATGCCTTGGCAGGTTGAGCATGCGGTGGAGGTGTCCGCTTCGCAGGCGGCGGTGCAGGCGCTGAGGTTCGAGCCCGCGATCTCGCAGTTTCTCCGGCACTGGCGGAGTGGGTCGCAGACGTTCTGCGAGGTGTAGTCCTCGACGCAGTCCCCAAAGACGCAGTGCTGGCCGAGCGGGCAGTTCGGTGAGCAGACCGAGGAGGAGACACACTGTTCAGCCTCGCAGGCTTGTCCGGCTGTGCAGAGTTGGCCGCCGCAGAGCGTGCGACAGGCGTCGACTCCACTGTCGTTGATGCAGGCTTGTCCGGCGGGGCACGTGAGCACGCACTCATCGTCGGTGCAGGCGACGAGCATCAGCATCACGCCTGTAACGGCGAGGAGAAAGAGTCGAGTACTGCGCATGATAGGTCGATCTGAATGAGTGTGGGCGCGACGTTTGGCGACGTGGTCGCTGCCAAAACAGCTGTGTCTAGTTCTCTCGGAATGGTCAAGGCAGGGTAGCGGGAACGCATTGTCGCTGAGCGCATGTGCAACTGGT
The DNA here is from genome assembly GCA_047610025.1 of Bradymonadia bacterium. Taxonomy (GTDB): domain Bacteria; phylum Myxococcota_A; class Bradymonadia; order REDH01; family REDH01; genus JBLFZA01. The sequence continues at coordinate 640 of JBLFZA010000195.1, forward strand.
GCGCGGATAGGTTGACTCGGGTCGATTCGGGCTGTTTTATAGGGCCAAGTTAAAACGCTTTGTAGTCCGCGTTACACGTTTCGTTACGTCTCTGGGTTCATCCGCATGGCCAATTGGGTACTGAAGTTCATTTCTGGCAAGTACCAGGGCGGCGAGTTTCCGCTCGAAGAAACGCACGAGTACTATATCGGCCGCAGTAGCGAGTCCGACATGGTGTTGGTGGAAGACATGGTCTCCCGTCAGCATGCGCGTTTGAGCGTCAAGGATGACGTCGTGTTGCTCGAAGACCTCGGCAGCACGAACGGCTCTTTCGTGAACGGCGAACGGGTGAACACGCGCGATCTAGAGAGCGGCGACCGAATTCTCTTCGGGACGTCGATCATCAAGTTGATGCGCTCCGAAGGTGCTGTGGCGTCGAGCCCGTTCGACAAGGTCGAGGACGTCAGCGTGAAGCAGACGAGGGCGATGCCGAAGGTGGTCACGCCGCGTGAACCCACCCCCGGGGCGCCGCCGCCAGCGGCGACGATGGCCGGAGCAATGACCGGCCTGCTCGAGCAGGTCTCACTGCCCGACCTGCTGCAGTTGTTTTCGACATCACGAAAGGACGGTGTGCTGCGTCTGCACGACGAGCCGCGCCGCGCGACGTTGTACCTGCGTGAGGGCCGCGTCGTTTTCGCAGAGATCGCTGGAGTGCCCGACCTTCCGCCCGATAAGGCGGCATTCCGCGCGATGGCGTGGACAAAGGGCATGTTCGTCCTCGAGGGTCCATCGGATCGCGAGTTCGAAGAAGAAATCGAGATGAGCACTGAAGGCATGATGATGGAGGCCATGCGCCTCATGGACGAGCTGGAGAATGTTCGGCATAAGCTGCCCTCGATGGAGACGACGTTCCAGCTGAAGCAGCCGCTGACGCCGCCGCTGCGTGGTCTCACGCCGGAGCTTCTCGATACCCTCCAGCTCGTGATCAACTTCCGACTCGTCGCATCCGTTCTGGACGCCACGATTGGCGCGGATCTCGAGACCCTGCAGGATATCGAATACCTCTTGAGTAACGACTACATCGAGGAAGTCTGAGCGGACTCCTCGGTGCCTGGATCTGTGCGCTGATTGCCCCAATGGGGGCAGCGCAGAGCACCAGCGACGGGTGGCTCGCGATCGATCCCAACCTGCCGCTCAGGGCCTGCGAAAGCACCGAGTCCGAGGTGATCAACTTCGGACAGTCGGCTGCAGGGGCAATGCAGTACAGTGGCGCGATCTCGCCAGGCGACGTGGAAGGCACACAGCGCTTTGGCAGCTACTGCGTCGGCTACTATGCGGACGGCGCGTCGCACTTTTGCTTCGAGGTCGCCAGCGAGACGACCCTTGTGCTGGAACTCACCGAGTCCGACACCGACACAACGTTGGCCATCCGAGGCGCAGAGGACTTTGTCCAGTGCGACGATGATGGCGGCAATGGCCTGCTCTCGCGAATCGAGACAACGCTCTCGCCAGGGCAGTATCTGGTGCATGTCGGCACATTCAGCCGTCAGGTCACCGGACGATTTACTCTGCAGGCGGCGCGTGTGCAGTAGATGACAGACACTAGAAGTATTGGAGAAGTAGGAATGGTAGGCGAGATGACTCTCACGTTGGGCGACGCCCCGCTCGACGAATCAGGCTTCCACAGTGTGGTGTGGAGGCGTGCGCGCGTGGAACTCTCCGTCGCGGCGCGGGAGCGTATCGCGTCCTGCGCAGATTTCGTTTGCGCGCGCGCCCGAACAGGCGATGCGATTTACGGGGTGACCACTGGCTTCGGTTCCAACAGCGACACCGCGATCGCGTCGGATGACGCTGAACGGATGCAGGAGAACCTGATCAAGTCGCACGCCTGTGGCGTCGGCGCACCGCTCCCTACGGCGGTGGTTCGCGGGATGATGCTGTTGCGAATCGCTGCGCTCGTTCACGGACACAGCGGCATCCAGCTCGCGACGCTGGAGCTGTTGGCCGAGCTGCTCAACCTCGGTATCCACCCCGTTGTACCGGAGCATGGGTCCGTTGGCGCAAGCGGCGACCTCTGCCCCTTGGCCCACATGGCGTTAGCGCTTCTTGGGCTCGGAGAAGTCGAGTTCGATGGCACGATCATGCCGGCTGCCGATGCGCTCGCAAGCGTGGGGCTTGAGGCGCGAACGCTGACGTACAAAGAGGGCCTCGCGTTGCTCAACGGCACGCAAGCGATGACCTCTTTGGGGCTCGTTGTCAGCCATAGATTCTCACGCTTACTGAAGATCGCAGACGCCGCCTGCGCGATGTCCATCGAGGCCTTAGCTGGCAGACTGGAAGCGCTCGACCCGCGCATTCATGCGCTACGTGGCCGCGAGGGTCAGAAGCGCAGCGCGAAGCGCATTGTGGCGTGGTTGGAGGGGAGCGAACTGGCGGGTGCCGGCCCGGGCGTCATCGAAGGCAAGCGGGAGTTTGTGCAGGACTCTTACTGCATCCGCTGTGCGCCTCAGGTGCACGGCGCGAGCCGCGACGCGGCGGCGCACGTGCTGGACGTCTTGGTGTCTGAGGCGAACGCCGTCACGGACAACCCAATCGTGTTCCCGGACGGCGGAGACATCCTCAGCGGTGGCAACTTCCACGGTCAACCGGTCGCGTTGGCCCTCGACTATCTGAAAATCGCGATTTCGGAGATTGGGAACATCTCGGAGCGGCGCACCGCGAAGCTCGTCGACAAGTCGTTCAACGAAGGGCTGCCGGCATTCCTGGTGAGTAACCCCGGCCTCAACAGCGGATACATGATTCCGCAATATGTAGCCGCTGCGCTCGTCTCCGAGTGCAAAGGACTCGCGCACCCCGCCTCGGTTGACTCGATCCCGACGTCGGCGAACATGGAGGATCACGTCTCCATGGGGCACCACGCCGGGCGACAGGCACTGAAAATCCTGGAGCTCGTCGAGCAGATTCTGGCCATCGAGCTGCTCGTGGCCGCGCAAGCCATAGACCTGCGTTGCCCGCTCAAGCCCGGCACGCTCACCGGTGAGCTACGCGCCGCGATCCGCGAACGTGTGCCTTTCATGGCAGAGGATCGGTACCTCTCCCCAGACCTCGCGACGATGCTGCGCTTCGTGCGACACGAACTGCACATCGCCGACATCGAGCTAGGCGTGGCATAGGCGCGCATGGGGCTCGTCGTGCCTGCTGGAGCTGCTCTCCGTCGGGGGACCTACCCGCGCGCGACCGCTTCTAGCGCAGCGCCAATGTCCGATCGCGGCACCTCGCGCTGTTTGAGGTGCTGTTCGCTGGCATCAAGATCCTTGAGAAGCACGTGGCCGGCCTCGACCTCGCGGGAGCCGTAGATCAGCACGTGCCGGATACCCAGGGACTCCGCGTATTGCAGCTGCTTCCCGAGTTTTGCCTTCTCGGGGTACACCTCGGTCCGCAGCCCGGTCTCTCGCACGTCCCGCGCAAGCGACGCGCAGGCGTGCTCAGCGTCTTTGTCTAGCCAGGCGATCATCACGTCTGCGCTGCGTTGTCCGCTCGGCAACATGCCGCGCTGCTCCATGACGACGAGCAGGCGTTCGAGTCCCAGCGCGCACCCCACTGCCGGTACTTCGTTCTTCGAGAACATCCCGATGAGGTTGTCGTAGCGCCCGCCGCCGCCGACGGACCCGGCGAGGTCGTCGACGTTCAACTCGAAAATAGGCCCGGTGTAATACGAGAGTCCGCGGGCAAGCGTTGGGTCGAAAACGAAGCGGCATGCGGAGTTCGCGTTGCCGTCGAGCAGGGCGAAGAGCGCCTGCAGTGTCTCCACGCCTTCGATGCCCGCGCTCGACTTATCCCCAAAGAGCTCGGCGAGCGATGCCAGCGTGTCCTGTGCCGGTTCGTCCAGCACTCCAGCGAGCATCGGCGTGAGACCGTTGGCCATAGCCTCCGTCAGCCCTCTAGTCATCCACTCCTCACGCACGCGCTCAGGGCCGATTTTGTCGAGCTTGTCGACGGCCACTAACGCTGCGGAGTGAAGCTCGTGAGGAACGCCGGCCGCTTCGAGAAAGCCCGTCAGAATACGCCGGTCGTTCATCCGGGTGGTGACGTTGTCGAACCCAAGGGCGTCGAGCGCATCAGCGACCGCGCTCATGACGCTGACTTCGGCGTGAAGCGACGTCGTGCCCAGGAAGTCGACGTCGCACTGGTAGAACTCACGGAAGCGCCCCTTCTGCGGGCGATCGGCGCGCCACACCGGCTGCACTTGGTAGCGCTTGAAGAACTTCGGCAAGTCGTTGCGGTATGCCGCGGCGACTCGCGCGAGAGGTACTGTGAGGTCGAAGCGCAGCCCGAGGTCGGTGAGCGTTGCGGCGTCAGTCTCTGGCGTCAGCTCCGGTAGCGCGTCTCGGCGCTTCAACACCTTGAACATGAGCTGGTCGCCTTCGTCGCCGTACTTGCCCATGAGCACGTCGAGGCGCTCCATTGTGGGCGTCTCGAGAGGCGCGAATCCATGCCGCTCATAGGCCGTCTGAACGCGATCGATCGCCCAACGGCGTGCGCGGACAGCGTCTGGCAAGAAGTCACGAGTGCCGCTGGGTGGCTTCGTCGAGATCATAGCTAGGGCTCCTCAGTGGGCTCGGACTCGGTACGAATCCGGCGCCACACAAACACGACGAGGCCGACGACGACAAGCGCCCATAGCGTGCTGCTTGTGCCTCGCATCACCGACCGGAACCCTTCGAAGAGCGGCTCACCGAACTTCCAGCCCAGCCCAATGAGGATGGGCGTGGTGAGAACCACACCGATGCCGTCCACGATCATGAAGCGTCGAAATCCGATACGCATCGATCCGCAGACCATAAAAACCGGGACGCGCATGCCGATGAGTAGCCGGCCGATCACAACCGCCATCAGGCCGCGTTCGGTCACCATTTTTCGCGTCTTCTCAATACGGGCCGGCGGGAAAATCCGCTTCCCCCAGGGCTGATCAAAGAGCCAGTCGCCGGCAACACGGCCAATGAGGTAGGCCGCGATGTCTCGCACCCAGACGCCGGCGCAGATCGCGATGAACGTAGGCACCCACTCCAGCTCCCCATGACGCAGCATGACGCCTGCGTACACCAACACCAGATCCTCGGGGACCGGGATCGCCAATCCCGTAATGACGCACAGCCAGAACAGGACCGGGTACGAGGCAATGTTGGAGAGCAGCATGTCAACCATACGCTACAGCACCAAAAGCGCGATCCGTCCGTCAAGCGTCAAACGCAGAGGAGCGGAATGGGGAGCAGAACGGTGCCGTCGTTTCGCCAGGCGATCGTCTGTGGTCTCAAGCGTGATCTTGAACTCGGAGACGCCGTGTTCTAGGGGCTCCAGGTGTCGTCGATGCCGTCGAACCACCGCTGCGCCCAGCGCGCAATGTTCCACAGAGGCCACGCCTGCTGCCACGCCGCGCCTCGCCCTAGTCGCGCAATCGCTGCGGGTCGAAAGAGCGCGTCAACTGTTGGCCCCTCGGGCGTTGGCAGCTGCGCGATCCACTCTTCGAAGGGCAGGGGAAAGCTCACCTTTGGTCGCTCCGAGATAACGAGGGGTAAGCGCCCTCGCCACGCCTCTCGCAGCACGGCCTTGCTCGTCACGCGGCCCTCAGACATCAGCTTCTGCCCCGACGATCGCCCGCCATCGGCTGCGCCTCGTAGCAGGAGCTTGTGCTCAAGTGGGATCCGCATCGCCTCCTCAGCGACCGTCGCGTCTGCGAAGGGGACTCGCCCCTCCACGCTTGCGAGCATTGTGCAGGCATCCAACCGCCCGAGGAGTCCGGTGAGGTTAATGCGTCGATGCAGGCGCAACAGCCGCTCGCCGGGAGGCAAATGGGCGAACGCCCTCAGCGTGTCGTCAATGTCGACGAGCAGAGCGGTGTCTCCATTGGCGCCGAGGCTCGCGTCGTGGGTCAGCACGCTGTGCTTCTGCGAGGGGTGTACCCATGAGGTACACCGGAGATAGTGCTCGAGTTCAGTGCCGAGGGCTGCGGTTCCGTACTGCGCGACCAGCTCTTTTCTGTACCGCTCGACTCCCGGTGACGCGAGCCCTGTCTGGGAAAATACGGCGTCCATGCCGCTCAGTAGCGGGGCCGCGTAGCCCCCGAAGAGCTCATCCGCGCCTTCTCCGCTCATCGCCACGGTCGCCTGAGCTCGCAGACCTCGAGCAACTGCGAGGATGGCGACTTGATTCGGTGTGCTCAATGGCATCGCTGTTTTGGCGATGAGCTCGTCGCAGGTCGTCGCGAAGCTGGCGGACTCCACCGTGACGTTGTGGTGCACACTGTTGAGCTCCTTCGCCATGAGCTTCGCGTGGTACGCATCCCCGCCGCAGTCGCTGGGGTCGCTGGCGCACCAGGTGTGCACGCGCTCATTCAGATAGGGCACGCCCTCCGCGGCGAGTATGGCACTGTCGATGCCGCCGGATAAGAGGAAGCATGTCGGCACGTCGGCGACCAAGTGGCGAGGTACCGAGGCGCTGACCACCTCAAACGTGCGCTCCCGTGCCTCTGAGAACGACATCGGCTCTGGGTCGGGGTCCTGCCACCAGCGGGTGACATGAAGATCAGTCGGGTCGACGCGCGCGTCAGCGACGGCGATCTCCCCGGGCTGAAGCGTGTAGAGGCCTTCGAAGAGCGTCTCGTGGCCCAGCGTTGTGCGGAGCGTGCTGAGGTAGCTTGAGACCACCGAGATGTTGGGTCGACGCTCAAAGCGAGGGTGTTCTAGTATTGCTCGGGGTTCGCTGGCGAACGTCAAACACCCCCCGCAATCGGCAAAGAAGAGCGGTTTGATGCCGAGCGGGTCGCGGGCGAGCACCACGCGCCCAGTGTGTGTGTCGTAGGCCCCGAAGGCGTACATGCCCTGCAGCATCGGAATGGCATCGACGTCCCATGCGGCGATCGCCTCGACCAGCGTCTCTGTATCGCAGCGCGTCTGAAAGGAGACCCCTCGCTTTCGCAGCTTCTCGCGTAGGTCAGCGTCGTTGTACAACTCGCCGTTGTAGACGAGCCACCAGCGGCCGTCGGCGCTGCGTGCGGGCTGTTGGCCATTGACGAGGTCACGGATCGCCAGGCGGCGGTGTCCGAGCACGGCGTTGCCGAGTCGCTCTAGCCCCGCTCCGTCTGGACCTCGGTGGGTCATCGTGTCTCGCATCCGAATGGCTTCGGTGTCTGAGACGTTCGCCTCTTGTCCAACTGTCCCAATGACTCCGAGAATTCCGCACATGCGGCATCACTTGGTTGGTGTATGAGGGAGTTGGCTCGGCGTGGTTGCGTCGCTACGCGCATGACTGCGCTCTCAAAAATCCCCCTCTCTGATGCTCACATCGACACACTGCGCCCTCTTCTTTCGCGGCTTGATCGCCGCCACCGCATGCACAGTGCTGGCCGGCTGTCCCGGCTCAGACGGGGCGGTGGACCCAACGCCTGAAGCGGACGAGTCGTCTCAGACCGCAGCGTCGGAAGTCCCTCTCGCAGGCGGGCAGCCCTTCGACGCCACCTGCGCGCGCGCTCAGATTCTGCTCTCCGGCGAGCCGATGTCCAGCGAGGCGCTCGACATCGAAGCGGTCCGTGCCGGTCTCGCATCGTCGCAGCCTCGGGAGAATGCTGACGCGTTGATGGCCTTGACGAGCGCTGGCGCTTCGGGCGCGCCGTTACGAAACGAGCTCC
>JBLFZA010000196.1:0-8285 GCA_047610025.1 Bradymonadia bacterium
GAGCGCATGAATGTTGTGACCGAGCCGGAAACCACGGTGACGATCGCACCAGGCACGGGCCCGATCGCGCTTGTTCAGCAGCTCCTCGCCGAGGGAGTGATCCAGCCCGACGTGCGATGGTCGGTGTGGTTGCGCATCAGCCCCGTCGAAAACTGCCTGCAGGCTGGCACACATCGGCTGCCGGCCTCCGCAACGCCGGCCGCGTTACTCTTCGCGTTCTGCGAACCGACCGAGGCTCCGCAGTTTGACGTCACGGTGCGCCCAGGCTCCACCGTCTTCTCCCTCGCAGAACAATTCGCCGAGAGGGGGCTCGCAGAAGATGCCGGCGCCGCGCTGTTGCTCTTACAGGACCCGGCGTTCGCCGCGCTCTCGGGCGTTCGTTCACAGACGGTCGAAGGATATCTCTGGCCGGAGACAATTCGATTCGAGCTCGGTGCACCGCTTCCCGAAGTCGTCGCCCGATTCATCGAAGAAGGGCACGACCGACGCGACGCGATTTGGCAAGCGAACGAAGATTCTCGCGCCACGCTCGCCGCGAGATACGGACTCGACGACGAAGACTTCCTGACAATCGCGAGCATCGTTGAACGAGAGGCTGTTGTCGACGAAGAGCGCCCCATCATCGCTCGCGTGATCTACAACCGCCTCGCGGCCGGCATGCCGCTGCAGATGGACCCTACCTGCGTGTACTCTGCGGAACACCACAATCAACGGCCGACGCGCGAACTCTGTCGCAACCCGGACAACACCTACTCTACCTACGTGATTCGCGCGCTCCCTCCGACGCCTATCGCCATGCCGAGCGCCGCATCGCTAGAGGCCGCCCTCGCGCCGGCCGACGACCCCGGTGTGCTTTACTTCGTGACCATCGGCGACGGCTCAGGCCGCCACGCGTTCGCAAACACGCTCAACGAGCACCAAGCGAACGTAGACCGATGGCTCTCACGCTGACGCCGGTGACCTGCTCGCCCGCGCGCTAGCGTGTCTCGAAGGCCACGCCGACGTCGACCGATGCGCCAGCGTCCGCTGATTCAAGCCCACGCGACGAGTTATATAGGTTCGCGCAGGTGCCTGGCTGACCGGGGGTGTCGATCATACACGCCTGATTTGACGCGCAGTTCACGTCGGAGAGGCAGCCAATCTCACAGTCGTTGAAGGTCTGGTTCTCACACCACTGACCCGGCGAACAGTACACATCGTCGGCAAAATCTTCGCCGCAGTACGTGAACCCCCGCACACCGGCGTGCGGGTTGTCATCGTCCATGAATTCACAGCCAGCCAGCGAGATCCCACCGATCACGACCATCGCAGCGGCCGCGAGTGTGAAGGTGACGTTACGAACGAATTGTTCGAGCGTTTGCGTGTTCAGGCTGTGCGTGTTCAGGCTGTGCGTCTTCATGGGCTGCTCCACAGAGTTGGTGTGTGGAGGCCTAGACGCCCGCGGCGCTGCGCTATTCATCCCACGAGCGTTCAGACACGCCGGCGACAGGGTCAAAAGCTCGGGCGAGGAGCGCACCAGCTCTCATTTGAGCGCTTGCCCCCTTCTGAGAATTGGCTACCACGGGCCGACGATCGTACGGTGCCCATCTTACTTTGTACGACACGAGACCACATGCCACATCATCGGCTTTCACAGTTTATCAAACGCGCGCTCGTAGCGGCGCTCGTGTCAGTCAGCTTTACGGCGCTTTTCGTCGCGTGCAGCGCGGGCGTACGCACGCCGGAGCAGGTGCTCGAGGAGCAGGTGCGCACCTTCCACGGGCACTTGCGCTGGGGACGCGTCGAGGAAGCCGCATCCTTCGTGGCACCCGAGCACCGTGAGGTCTTCCTCGGGATGTACGACGAGTACGGCGAAGACTACGAAGTCACGGAGTACGAAATCGAGAACATCAACTACCAGCGTGGCGCCGAAAACGCCGAAGTGGTGGTGTGGATGCAGTGGTTCCGCCTGCCGAGCACGCGCGTGCAAGATGCGACCTACAATGAGACGTGGGAGTACAACATGCTCTCCCGCGTGTGGCAGCTCGTCGGTCGCGAGGCGGACGACTAATGAGCCTACTCGGCCGGCCCAACCCATGACGACGCTCGGCAACATCACGCTCGACGCGCCGTTGGTGCTTGCGCCAATGGCTGGAGCAACCAACCCGCCCTTTCGCACGCTGTGCCGCGAGCAAGGAGCCGGTCTCGTCGTCACCGAGATGGTGAGCGCCAAGGGCATCGTCACCAACGATAAGAAGACATGGTCGCTCGTCGACGTGCAGGCGCACGAGCACCCCGTCGCTGTGCAGCTCTTCGGCTGTGAGCCAGACGTGCTCGCGGAGGCGGCGCGGCGCATGGAGGCGGTAGGTGCTGACGCCGTCGACGTGAACATGGGCTGCCCCATGAAGAAGATCGTGAAGACCGGGCGCGGCGCGGCGCTGCTGCAAGACCCTCCGAAGATTGAGCGCATCATGCGCGCGATGAGTGACGCGGTGAGCATCCCTGTTACCGCCAAGATCCGAGCAGGCTGGGACGACGCGAACGCCGTCATCGTCGCACGTGCCATCGAGCAAGGCGGCGGCGCCGGCGTCACGATTCACGGTCGTACGCGCTCCGACATGTACGAGCGTCACGTCGACCTCGACGTGATCGCCGAAGTGGCGAACGCTGTGAACATCGCGGTCATCGGAAATGGCGATGTGAAGGACGTCGAGAGCTGCAAGCGGATGATGGCCACCGGCTGCGACGCCGTGATGGTCGCCCGCGGGTGCCTCGGAAACCCCTGGCTCTTCGACACGCTGTCCGCGCACTTCCAAGGCCGTGAAGCGGCGCCCGCACCGGACGCTAATGCCACGCGGGCGATGATGATGCGGCACCTTGAGCTGTACGTTCAGTACGCCGGCGAGAAGCGCACGTGCCTCGAGTTCCGCAAGCACGCGCTCTGGTACGTGAAAACGACAGCCGGAGAAGAGACGCTCCGCAAGATGCTGCGCGGGCTGAACACCGTCGAGGCAGTGCAGGCGTCGATCAACGCCGCGTGCGACGCGATGGTGGAGGCGGAGCAGGCGTAGGGGGCGAGAGTCGACCCCGCAGCGCAGCTGGCCCTAGATCACGTCCCGAGCCGCCAGCTGTGCGGCTTGCGAGTGCGCGTTCAGTGCGTCGATTAGCTCGTCGAGCTCTCCCATCACGACCTTGTCCAGCTTGTAGAGCGTGAGCCCAATGCGGTGGTCGGTGAGGCGGTTCTGCGGGAAGTTGTAGGTGCGAATCCGCTCCGAGCGGTCTCCGGTACCCACTTGGCCGCGGCGCTCGTCGGCGCGCTCGGCGTTGCGCTTCTGCGTCTCGAGGTCGAAGAGGCGCGACTTGAGCACCTTCATCGCGCGGGACTTGTTTTTGAGCTGCGACTTCTCGTCCTGGCAGCTGACGACCAAGCCTGTCGGCAGGTGCGTGAGGCGCACGGCGGACTCGGTACGGTTGACGTGCTGTCCACCGGCACCGGACGCGCGGAACACGTCGGTACGCACGTCTTCGCCGCGAACTTCGATGTCGACATCTTCGGCTTCGGGCAACACGGCGACGGTGGCCGTCGAAGTGTGCACGCGGCCTTGGGCCTCGGTCTCCGGCACGCGCTGTACGCGATGCACGCCGGACTCCCACTTGAGGGTCGAGTAGACGCGTGTGCCGATAATCTCGGCCACGAGGTCCTTGTACCCGCCTTGGGTGCCTTCCGAAGCGCTGACCACGGACACTTTCCAGCCGCGATCAATCGCGAAGCGGGAATACATGTTGAAGAGGTTGCCCGCGAAGAGAGCCGATTCGTCTCCGCCTGCACCGGCTCGAATCTCAAGCATGATGTTCTTTTCGTCGAGCGGATCCTTCGGGAGCATGAGCACCGTCAGCTCGCTCTCGATCTGAGGGATGCGCGCTTCGATCTCGTCGTGCTCGAACTTCGCCATCTCCTTCATGTCGGGATCGTCGTCCCGCATCATCTCTTTTGCTTCGGCGAGGCCTACCTTCGCGTCTCGCAGCTCCCGGAAGAGCGTGACGAGCGGCTCCATGTCCGACAATTCCTTGTGGACGCGGCTGTAGACCTCGTGATCCGAGGCAACGGAAGGGTCGCTGAGCTGACTTTTCAGCTCTTCATAGCGCCCTTCGACTTCTTGAAGTCCTTGGAACATTCGCCTGCTGGGTAGTGTCTCTTCGCGATGAAATCGGGCGAAGAGAAGCGGCTACTCAGCGGATTTTCGACCGTACTTACGGTTGAAGCGCTCCACGCGGCCAGCGGTATCCATGATACGCTGTGTACCCGTCCAAAACGGGTGCGTTGCCGCCGAGATCGCGACGTCGACCACAAAGTGGGATACGCCTTCGATGTCACGCGTCTTGCCGCTTTTCAGCGTCGACATCGTGATAAACTCGTGGTCTCCGTCAACGAAGACAACGGGATGATACTGGGGATGGATATCGGCTTTCATGACGCTGGCCTCTGGTGCCTGCCTAAGGAAATCAGGTCGCGTTGACTACGCCGAGGGGTGTGGGGTGTCAAGCGAATGACGCGTGCGAATGATCGGGATGCGGCGGGCGAAATCAAAGGGCGACCATCCGCAACCAAATCCGCTCCCTCTCCGCGCTAGAAGTTCGCGATACGTCCCACCAACTCGGGGTAGTCGATGAAGGGGTTCCGCGACCCCTGCATGCCTTCAATGCGGTCGTTGCGGTCAACGTCGTCCGCCGTCGGCGGGTAGGCCTCGTGCCACGCGCGGAGCGTCGGCTCTTGAAACGCATCAACCTCGGGCGCGTAGACGGCAGCGAAGTAGAAGAGCGCACGCGCGACCGCGCCCTTGTGCTGGTCTCGTGGCTCAAAGCACGTGCGCCCTGTGCTGTCTTCGCCGCGCCGCGACCCGCCTTCGCTGAAGCTACCCTCTTCAAACTCGGTGACCTCGCAGAAGGGGAGGTTGTTGCGGGCACTGTTCGCCTGCGACTTGGTCGGGAAGAGGTGGTTTAGATCCGACTGCGCGGGCAACTCGCCGGCGCCTTGGCTCTGCGGCCAGGTGTGCTCGGTATTCATGATGTTGGCGTGCGGGAGCACCTCGGTCTCCAAACGGAACCCCGTGTACACGCCCTCGACGAAGCCACCTTCGTTGTCGAGCTCTTCATAAAGCAACCGGCGCGACTCGTTGTAGCTCGCGAAGGGGAAGCGGTGCGTGCGGAAGTTCCGGTTATCGATTTGCTGAATCAGCTCGTCGTCGCTGAAGCCCTCCCAGGCCACAGCGTCACACGCGTTACCGAGCCCGTCGCCGTCCGTGTCTGACTGAACGAAGTTCGGGACATCTGGGCAGTTGTCGTCCGCGTTCAACACGCCGTCTTCATCGCTGTCGTCTGCCGGGTCGATGTCCGGCTGCACGACAGCATCGACAGCATCGACAGCGTCGGGCTCCACCACGTCGCCATCGGGGTCATCGGTGTCTGGCAGCGCGTCGAGCGGAACATCGATCTCCACGTCCGCATCTGTCACCGCGTCGGTGGTGTCGGTGTCTTCAACAGCCGTATCGGCGTCCGAAGTACCGTCGCCGGATGTATCCGGCGCGTCGATGTCGGTCGGCGCATCCAGCGAGACGTCGCTCCCTGCGTCCACCGCCACGTCCGCCGTATCGCCCTCACCTGCCACGTCGGGCAGAGCGTCCGGCGTTTCGCCATCTGAACCGCAGCCCACTGCGAGAAAGGAGAGCGCGAGCGCGACGGCGAGGTGGATCGAACGATTCGGCATAGGTCAGCGATTCATAGAGGCCAGAAATTCTTCGTTGGACGACGTCTTCTTCAGCGCGTCGTGCACAAAGGTCATCGCATCGACCGTATTCATGGAGGCCAAGAAGTGTTGGCGCAACAGATAGATGCGAGAGAGCACGTCAGGCTCAAGCAAGAGCTCCTCCTTCCGGGTACCAGACTTGTGCAAGTCGAGGCAGGGGAAGACACGCTTTTCCATCAGCTTTCGGTCGAGGTGCAGCTCAGAGTTACCCGTTCCCTTAAACTCCTCGAAGATCACGTCATCCATGCGGCTCCCCGTGTCGACCAGCGCCGTAGCGATGATCGTCAGCGAGCCGCCTTCTTCGACGTTTCTGGCGGCACCAAAGAAGCGCTTCGGCTTGTGGAGAGCGTTCGCGTCGACACCGCCAGACAGGATCTTCCCACTCGGAGGCACCACCGCGTTGTAGGCACGTGCGAGTCGGGTGATGGAGTCGAGCAGAATCACGACATCATGCCCATGCTCTACCAATCGTTTCGCGCGCTCGATCACCATCTCGGCGACGGCAACATGGCGCTCCGCAGGCTCGTCAAAGGTGGACGAGATGACTTCGGCGTCGACCTGCCGCTGCATGTCGGTGACCTCTTCTGGCCGCTCGTCGATGAGCAAAACCATCATGGTCACGTCGGGGTGCTGTTGGGTGATCGCGTTGGCGATACCCTGCATCAACATCGTCTTTCCAGCGCGCGGCGGCGCGACAATGAGCGCTCGCTGCCCTTTGCCGAGCGGCGTGAACAGGTCGAGCACGCGGGTGGGGATGTTGTCCGAGTCGAACTCTAAATGCAGCTGCTCGTCTGGGTAGAGCGGCGTCAGGTTCTCGAAGAAGGGCTTATTGGTCGCCTCTTCGGGAGCACAGCCGTTGATCGAGGAGACCTCGAGCAGGGCGTAGAAGCGCTCGCTGTCTTTCGGCGGGCGCACGCGGCCAGCGACCGTATCGCCAGTGCGGAGCGCGAACCTCCGAATCTGGCTCGGCGACATGTAAATGTCGTAGGGGCACGGGAGGTAGTTGTGCTCCGCTGCTCGGAGAAACCCGAAGCCGTCGGGGAGCACTTCCAGACAGCCTTCACCAAACTGCTGGGTTCCGCCGTCGTCGAAAGCGCGTGCGACCGCCATCACAACGTCCTGCACACGCATGGCGGCCACGCCGGCGACAGAGGCGGCGTCGGCGAGCGCGTGCAGCGGCTCGAGAGAGAGGGTTCGGAGCGCGGGCATGGAGAGCTCGCGCTCGCCGTCACGGTCCACGATGACACCAAGAGACGTCGCCAGCTTAAGGGCCTTCTTCATCTAGTTTTCCGGGCGGAGAGTTCGCTGCTCGATGCGCCGAGGAATGGCGCGGAGTCGTGCGGCGGGAGTGGTCGGCGCGTTGCTTGGTTTCCCCGGATGGGGAAGAAGCAGACGGCCTCTACAAAAACGAGAGTCGCCGGTGCAGGCCTCACTCTGCATCGGCGTCTCCTTCGTCGTTGGGAAGAAACGTCGCTCTGGGGAAGCAATGTGTTTCTGCCTACCTCTCATCGCAAGGCTTGTGCCAACGCTATCGACATCGTCTCAACGCGCCAGTTTTCCACAGTATTCCTAGTGATCTGCGAGGATTTAGCGGGTGTTGGGGTTTGGGAGGATGTCGAGGTCATGCGGAAACCACGACATTCGCGTCAGAGTCATGGGGGAAATGTCGCGGTCGCAGGGGCTGTGACAAGGGAAGCTAGCGCCAGATCAAAAGGGTGCTATACTGGAGGTGCAGGCGCCTACGGGTCGCCCACAGTTTTGAATCGATTTTTAGTCTCAGCGCGCGCAACGCGCCTGAGCACCAGTCAAAAGCTGCCTCGACGCGACGCTCAACGAGCGCGCGGGGGCGCTGTACCGCGGCAAGGCCGCGACACGGAGCACATGTCCAACGTGATAGTGATCAACGCTTCGACGCCGGAAACGCGCGTCGCAGTGTTGGAAGCGGGCGGGATCTCAGACTTCTACCTCGAACGACGCAACAACAAAGGCGTCGTCGGCAACATCTACAAAGGCCGCGTCCTGCGCGTGTTGCCTGGTATGCAGGCGTCGTTCGTCGATATTGGACTTGAAAAGGCGGCGTTCCTCTACGTCTCCGATGTCTTCAACGACCACCACGCTGTCGAAGCGGGTGACGAGGATGATGACGACCCCGCAGCCCCTTCGCGCAAGCGGCGCCACAACGTGCCGCCCATCGAGGACCAGCTAAAGGAAGGCCAAGAGATCATCGTTCAGGTGACCAAGGACCCGATCGGGACAAAGGGCGCACGCGTCACCTGCCACATCTCCCTGCCGGGTCGACACCTGGTCTTCATGCCGACAGTCGAGCATCTCGGCATCTCGCGACAAATCGAGAGCGACAAAGAGCGTAAGCGCCTCCGCGCCTTAGCGAACGAGATGCGCCCGAAGGGCAGCGGATTCATCGTCCGCACCGCTGGCCAGGGCGTGCCGAGCGAGTCGTTGAAGGACGATATGCGCATGCTCATTACGCTGTGGAACGACATCA
>JBLFZA010000197.1:0-8284 GCA_047610025.1 Bradymonadia bacterium
CAGGCCGTGTTTCAGCAAGACGAGGCAACACCCGAAGCGTACATCGAGCGACTCGATATCGCCTTCAGCACGGTATCCGTGCACTCCAGGACGACGCGGCCTGGCTTCGTCTTCGGTCTCGCGCTCGGACATGACCCCGAATGCGGCACTTGGCTGCGCGACGCTATGGAGCGAGAAGGCAACATCCGCCGCGAACTGGGCCTAGAAGGCCCAGCCGGGACCGCTGCTGACTCGACCCTACCCTCCTAGGCCGCTCGCGCTGCACCCCGCACTCGCAAGCGCTATCTCGAGGGTGCGGACGCTTACGCTAGCGCACTAGCGTTAGCGATACCGACTTAAGGATGACCCCGCGCTAGCCGTTGGGGACGGTGTTCCTAATGGGGGTCCTGTGCGCTCAGCTGTGATTAGTTCAATCTTTGTACTGGGCCTGCTTATCGCCTGCGGAGACTCTGGCGTTGAACCCAGCGATCTCGACGACATCGCGAACATCGATACGTCCGACGACGTCGCAACGCCCGAGCCCGACTCCTTGAGCCCAGCACCGGACGCGTTCGACACAGGGCCGAGCGAGGACGCCGAAGATACGGACCCGACAGAGATCGACGACGCGGACATCGACACAGCACAAGGCGACACAGCACAAGGCGACACAGCACAAGGCGACACAGCACAAGGCGACACAGCACAAGGCGACACCGAGTCGAACGACGACGGATCGAATGACGACGGCTCGAACGACGACGGCGCTGGCCTCGGAGACCTGTGTGAACAAAACGCAGAGTGCCTGAGCCGAGTCTGCCTCGGCGCTGGAGCCAGCGGCTACTGCTCCGCCACTTGTGACGAAGCAGATGACTGCACAGACGGCTGGTCTTGCCGCATCACGGGAATCGATCCCGTCGTGCAGCGCTGCGTGCGTGGGCCTGCCGCCGCGTGCCTAGGATGCCAGCGAGACTCCGATTGCACGCAGACCGACTACCGCTGCGCTGGCCTCAGCGATGGCGACTTCTGCCTGCCACCATGTAGGGACGACGTGGGCTGCGAGCCTGGCTACTCCTGCGAGATCATCGACGGTGCGGGGGCGCACGAGGATCCGCGAGAGCCGATGCGTAGATGCGTCCCTACGGCACGCGCGTGCGGACTCTGCGCGGATGCCGACGGCGATGGGTTTGGTCTGGGTAGCGCTTGTCTCGACGTCGACTGCAGTGACGAGGACCCCGCCAGCAACCCGCTCGCCGATGAGCGATGCGATGGAGTCGATAACACCTGCGAGGGCCAGGTCGACGAAGGCTTCGACCTGCAGACGGATGACGCCAACTGCGGCGCCTGCGGGGTGCAATGCCGCGCAAGCAACGCGGCGTCCGTCTGCCTAGAGGCCACTTGCGTCGTAGAGGGCTGCAACCCGGGGTTCGGAGACTGCAACGAAGACGGCGGAGACGGTTGCGAGACACGGCTCAACACTGTCGAAGACTGCCTCGGGTGCGGTGCGGGTTGCTCCGCGGTAAACGCGACGGCCGCGTGCGACGACCGCGGGTGCGAAATCGGGGAGTGCGACGACGCGTTCGGCGACTGCAACGACTTCTACGCCGACGGATGCGAGAGCAGCCTGCGACAAATCGACAACTGCGGTGAGTGCGGACGCGTCTGTGAGTTCGCGAACGCCACGCCGAGCTGTAGTGCCGAAGGCGCGTGCCAGCTGCGAGGCTGTGTCACGGGCTTCTACGACCTCGACGGCAGCAGCGAGAACGGCTGCGAGTACGAGTGCGATGGCAGCCCCGCCCTCGAAGACACGCCCGACGACAGTTTCGACGACAGCAACTGCGATGGCATCGACGGTGACCGCGGTGACGCCGTGTTTCTGTCCATCGACGGTCGCCCAGACAACACCGGCTTGGACGCGACGTCGCCCCTGTCGCGCCTCGACGATGCGCTGCGGCTCGCTCGGTCTAGCGGCCGTACCCAGGTGCTCATCGCGACCGGAGACTACGCCGTAGACGCGTTCGAACTCAGCGGCGGCATCTCGTTGTATGGTGGATACGACGACAACTTCGCGACGCGATCGACCCGACGCGCGAACTTCACGAGCCCCGACAGCCCCATGGTTTTGGTTACGGGGTTGAGCACACCCGTAGCCCTTGACTCGTTGTCCTTCGAAACTCGCGATCAAACGGCGGCCGGTGCCGCGTCGATCGTGATGTGGGTGCGCGACAGCGGCTCGGACCTCACCCTACGGCGCGTGTCCCTCAACGCCGGCCTCGGTGGCGCCGGTGGCAATGGTCACCCCGGAGATGCGGCCGGAACGAACCGAAATGGGTCGATGGCGGTTGGCAGCAACGGCGGCGCAGGCGGAGATGCGACGGCTGGACGAGGCGGCAGCGGCGAGAATCAGGAGGTCGGCGCTCACGGTGACGATGGTGATCGAACAGGACGGTGGTGTGGACGCGGCGGGGCCGGCGGAGGCTCCGACTCCTGTCGCGTCACCGGCGACCAGTCTGGTCAAGACGCCGAGGACGGCTGCGTGGGTGCTGATGGGGACCACGGACGGGGCGGCGAGAGCGTTGGTGACTTCCGCGACGGCCTCTACGATGCGACGAACGGTGCGCCTGGCGACCCCGGCACCGACGGCGGCGGCGGTGGCGGCGGTGGCGCTGGAGGTGGCGCAGACTGCGAGATCTGCACGCCGGCGTGCACTTGCGTAAACTGCGGGTTCGGGCGGGGCGGAGGCGGTGGTGGAGCTGCCGGCCAAGGAGGTGGCGGCGGAGCGGGTGGCCGAAGCGGTGGCCCCAGCATTGGCCTCGTTCTCGACGCCAGCCAGCCGCTGCTCTTCGGTGTGACGATCCGACCCTACGTTGGTGGCGACGGCGGCAGCGGCGGCAACGCCGCGACCGGCCAACCCGGCGGCGGCGGCGGCGGCGGCGCAAACACGACGAATGACAGCCAAGGCGACGGCGGTGACGGCGGGCGAGGGGGCAGCGGCGGCCGTGGCGGTTGCGGAGGCAGCGGCGCTGGGGGCGCTGCCATCGCGATCCTAGGAGTCAACGACGAGCACTTCGTTTCGCTCGGCGAGAACCGCTTCCCGCTCGGTGTCGCGGGTCGCGCGGGGGCCACCTGCAGCGGCCTTGACGGAGAGAGCGGTGGGGCCGGAGTCGCAGCAGAACTCTACAGCGTTACGCAGCTCGAACGCTAGGGAGGCGCTAGCCTCGACTCGCGGAGGTCATGCGGAGCCCCTACGCGCGGAGGTCGTGCTTCTTCCGGCGCGGCAACTCGCGGAGAGCGAACTCATAGGCGTTTCTCCAAGAGATCTTATCGACAAGCTCGTCGACGCCGATCTCCGCGATTCCCCTCTGTTCCTTCGCAGCTTCTAAATGCCGGCGAAGATCAGCGCGGGCGCTTGGCAGGCGGCGAATCGTCTCGTAGCCAGGCAAGGGGTCGATGGCGCCGTCGTAGTCGGTACCCAAACTGATACAGTCCCACACACGCAGCTTCTCCTCGTGCGACAGCGAGCGGTCGTCCCACACCGCATCGACCATACCGAATATCTGGCGTGCCCATACCGCGCCGGGGTCATCGCCCGGCGGGGCCTCCCCTGGGCGCAACCCCGCGATGCGGCGGTCTACGCATAACCCGATCAGGCCTCGCGTTCGCGCGACCATGCGTACATCCTCGTCACAGACGTTGATGCTCCACGCGTTGTACGGTCCTTGGAACCACTGGTCGTCCTCGCGAGCCGCGTCGTCGATCAAGGCGGCAAGGTCGGGCCTGGCGTTGTACCCGGCATGGCTAAACACCATTGGCACCAAGGCCCTGTCCGCGCCGGCTTCGACCTGTTCGCAGATAGGGCTTAAAATCTCGTGGTAAAGTTCCACGCGAGCGCGAGCGCTCAGGTGTTTCCCATCGATCAAGACACGCCGTGTACCGTCGTCGTTCAGGGCGTCATCGAGACCATAGAGAGCGCGAACGACACGCAACCCGATGTCCCCACTCCGCTCGAATCCGCGGCCCATGCGTTGGGACTGGCTCATGACGTATGACGCAGCGTCGATCAGACTGTGCGCATGCCCCACGATAAAGTTGTCAAAGTGATGCGCCAGCGTGATGAACAAGATCGGGTGCGGCCACCGCTTCAATCGCTCGATGCGATCGAAGAGCCGCGTCTCGCTCACGGGTTGGTCATCCTGCCCGACCGAGAACGTGTGCCCGCCTTCGATCGTCAGCACGATCGCGACCCGTCCGTCCGGCTCGGCCAGGGTCTGTTCTAGGTCGTTAGCATCTTCAATGAGGTCGTACCGACCAAGCGTGGCGCCCGCATCATTCGTTTCGTATGGTGTCTCAAGGCCATCGCGTTCGAGCAAGTAGCGGTACTCTCGCTGGAACTCGTCCCAGTAGTCGTAGCGACCAGAGAGCACGTAATCGATGCGCTCCTTCGGGAAACCGAGCATCAACCGATGCAAGAGCCGTCGACCGGGGCCCCGATTGCGGAACACCGCCAGCGCCGCACGGCCAGCCGCTTGCTTGTCGCCGCGCAGAAGAGCCCGTGCCGTCTTCACCGCGGTCACGCCGAGCGCAGCGCGCAGCAGCTCCTTGCGGAACGACGTATTGTCGTCCGCGTTCGGACCGCCCTCGAAGAAGCCTCGCTCGATCGGCGTAATCGACGCAAAGAGCAGGCGCGCCCCAACCGCATGGGACTGCATTAAGTCACACTGCGCGTAACGCATCGCGCGGCGCCCTTTCGCCTTCGCGCGCTCGTCGGACGCTGCCGTATTCCACGGATGGAACATCAGGTGATTGCGCTCAACGTCCGTATTGCGGTGACGATTGAACGAGAAGAATGTCGGATGACAGTGGATGTCTGCGAACATGCGGGTGCAGTGTGTGCGCGAGGTTAGTCGTCGGTGGAGAGTACATCGGCGGCGGAGCGAGTCTCGACGGGCCGCGCCGCGAGGATACGAGGTGCGTCGGAGTCACGCTGCGTCATGTCGCTGAGGATATCGACGACCATCGCCCGCAGATCCCCGCGGTTCGGTAGCGTGGCCATCAGACCATACATCGGGGCGGAGCGCTCGGGTACGCCGTCGCTGCCTCCGACACCGAGCACGCGAGAGGCGATCGGCATCAATCGCGACGTGATGGGAGCGGGAATAACACCCACCAGCGTTCGAATCGCCCGATCACGCACGCGCTTGGCCAGGCGAGCGCGACGTGGCGTCTGGCACCGAGACGCGGCATCTGCCAAATCTGCCAAGAGCGCTTGCGCTGAGGTGATGTGGGCGTGATTGACGGTGAGGTGAAGCGACGCCGGGGTCTGCTGGCGATCGAGGTGCCAGCCACTCTCGGCCAGCACGTCTCCCACTTCATACATATCGAGCGTATCTGACGCGATCGCCATGATGCTCATGTGGGGCGCACCCACCACCTTGAGACCGTCGATGGCATCAACACCGTCGCGGAGTTCCGTCGCGGCCAGCATTACTTTTCGGGCAATCTCCAGGTAGCCGTCGTGACCCAGCCGGTGCATGATCGCCCACGCAGCCGCGATCGCTCCGCCCGGTCGCGTGCCTGTCATCGTCGGGGACACATAGATGCCGCCGGGCCAGTCAGCCGTTGCGAAGTACATGTTCTTCCGAAGCTCGGCGTCGCGATACAGAAGCACAGAGGCACCCTTCGCTGCGTACCCGTACTTGTGCAGATCGACGCTGAGCGAGGTTACGCCTGGGACAGACAAATCAAACGCCGGCACGCTGTAACCGAGCTCGCGGACGAAGGGCAGCATGAACCCACCGATGCAGGCATCGACATGCATAAGGATGCCGCGCCGCGAGGCGATCGCCGCGAGCTCCTCGATCGGGTCCACGACACCGTGCGGATACTGCGGCGCAGAGCCAACCAACATCATCGTGTCGCTGTCGATGGCACGCTCCATCGCCTTCACGTCGGCACGACCGTCGGCTCGAGGCGGCACGTGAACGATCGTCAGCCCAAAGTAGTGGGCGGCCTTGTCGAAGGCCGGATGTGCCGTCGTTGGCACCACGATCTTGTGTCGTTTTGCTCGGGGCCGCCGCTTCTTGTCCCACTCGCGGGCGCCCTTGAGCGCCATGAGCAAGCTCTCGGTTCCGCCGGTCGTGAGGTTGCCCGCCGTGCGCGAGTCACCGCCGAGCAGGGAGGCGGTCATCTCCACCACCTCGAGTTCCATCGTCTTCAGGCTGGGGAACGCCGTAGGGTTCAGCGCATTCTCACTGAAGTACAAGCCGTACGCCTCGCGCACGAAGTCCGAGATGTCTTCCCCTGGATGAAAGACGAGACTCCACACCTTCCCACCGCGCCAGTCGACATCGTCTCCCCGGAGATCCCGCATGGTCTGGAGGATCGAGTCGGCGGGGTGGCCATCCTTGGGCAGCGAAATCATGGCAGCGCACGGGCGAGAGAGCAGAGAACTGTCGGGGCCAGAGTCGAGGCCCCAGTCCGAATCAGAGTCGAGGCCAACGTCACATTAGGATGGGTCAACCGCGTAGAGCCAGCCGTCACCGGACCCGACATAGAGCCGGCCATCTTCCGCGATCGCCGGCGTCGAAAAGAGCGCGGTGCCGTTCTTGGGGAGCTCAGAGCAAGCTCCTGTCACCGGCAAATGGGTCTCGCTCGTCCCTGCGAGGCCGTGAAGGCCAAGGTTGATGTGCCAGAGCTCTTGCATCGTGTGGGGGTCAAAGCCGTAAACCAGCCCGTCATGGCGCGCGAGGTATGCGACGCTCGGGGTGCCCACGATCGAGGCAAACTGACGGCAGCGGCAGTCTGGCAGCGTCATCTCACCGAGTCGTTCGCCGGTCACGACGTCAAATGCGACCACCTTCGACGCATTCATCGGGGTCCACAGCAGGCGCTCGCCAACAACGAAAGGCGCACTGCGCAGGTAGTCGGTCTCGTCGCCTGGGAACGGGTCAGCGTGCTCGGGATCGTTGATATCCACCACCCAAGCGAGCTGACCGTTGTCGGCCCATCGCGCGATCGCCGCTGGACGGTGCTCGAAGGCGTTCTCGTCACCGAAGCGCCATCTGTGAACAGCCTCGATCCACATCGACGCGGTCTCCTGCGGGTGCGTCCAGCGCGCGCGGCCAGTGTACTCGTTGATGCCTGTGCCGGCTTCCCAGACGAGGTTTTGGTCGTGATCGAACGATTGCATCACTTCTCGATTGACGCTGCGGACGACCGCGTCGTCCGTCACCGCGATGGTGCCGCGCTCGCTGCCTCGGCACGGCTCAATGTCGCCGTCGAGCTGCCCATCCGCAGTCGCGACACGGAGCAGACCCTCACGCCTTGGCAGGTAGAGCCACCCGCGATGTGCGGTCGGCGCCTGCGTGATGCCGCACTTCGTATCGACCTGCCAACGGACCGCACCATCTGCCGTCGCGATGGCGTAGAGAGTGCCCGCATCCGTGCCCACAAAGAGCACGTCGTCGACCAAGAGCATGCCATTGGCGTCATCGTCCGTCGGTGTGAACCACCGGCGCGCGCCGTTGGAGGGGTCGATGGCGTAGACGCCGTCCAGCTCGTCCGGGCGGTTATGCGTCTCGCCCTGGCTGCTCACGAAGACGCCGCCGCCGGTGACGATGGGTGTGTTCGCGTAGCCCTGGATCCCCACGTATACGCTCCACGCGACGTCGGGACTCCGAATGCCGGGCGCGTCTCGCAGGCCGCTGCGATGATTGTCACCACGCGAGGTTCGCCACGCGCCTGCGACGAAGGGCACGTCGAAGTCAGCGGCGACGGGCGGATTGACGTGTTCGATCTCCGGCTGCACCCGCGGGACAATCACCGGAGCGTTCGGGTCGTAGGCCTCGAACGCTGACTCGGCTGACCCTTCCTCCACGGACTCAGGCGCCGCCGACTCGGGTTCGGGAGACGAGCAGGCATCACAGCCTGAGAAGAACAGTGCCGTTGTTGCGGCCAGACAGAGCAGTCGAGTCAACGCGTATACGGGTCGTGAGGAGCGGGGGGCGGCAACATCGGCCGCATAGGATATGCGGGCGACACGCCCTTCAGCCGCACCTCATGCTCGTCAACCAGCGTCGCGGTCAAGCGTTTGCGCTGCGCAATGAAGGCGCCGGCTATCCCCATGATCGGTGCGCCAATCACCAACGCCAATCCCACAACAGGGTACGCGCCAGCGAGCAGGCCTAAGCCAGCCAGAAATCCAATCACGCCCGTCGCTGCCGCGACGGGCATCTCCACACCTGCCGTATCCCACTCCCTCGCGCACGGGTCGCACAAGGCGACGTTGTGCCGCGAGACCTTCCGC
>JBLFZA010000198.1:0-8240 GCA_047610025.1 Bradymonadia bacterium
TTAGGTCTGCCGGCCCAGCAAGCAGGGGCACGATGGGGTAGTCTGTGTACTTTGCGAGCTCTTCCAGTGTGTCCACGTTCAGCGGGTCTGCGAGCCCGACGAACACCGTCATCACGCCCTCGTTCTGCTTGAGGCCGATGGCGAGTGCGAGGTGCCGACGGCAAATCTCTGGCGGGAAGATCTCGAGAAGCTTGGGCTTACTCTTGAAGCCCTCAAGCGACACGGGGGTGACCAACAACGCCCCTGCGAGCGCCTTCACGAGCGATGGCTCCCGAACGGACTCATCCGAAAAGGCGACGGAGTAGAGCGACTTGCCCTCGTCAAACGCTTTCCTCTGCCACGACTCAACCTGACCGATGGTCACGCTGGGAACCGAAAGGAGTGCGAGCCGAACCTTCTCGTCGATCATCACTGCAGGTGGGTGGAGTACGTGTTCACAAAGTATACTCGCGGCGAGTGAGTTTCGCACGTTCCGGATTGTGTCGTCCGCGAACACTGCGTGGTGGCGCTAAAGGTCAATGACCGTCGCGCTCCGCGGAGCGCGAAGTTCGAACAGCGCGTCGCTCAGCGTCGGGTTCAGTTCGATACGCTCAACGTCCAACGAGATGTCGACATCTTGTTCTGGCATTTCGAACTCAATTCGCTGCGGCATCTCGGTCTCGAACCCATCCACGTCATGAGTCTCGAGTCTGCCGGTCAGGAGGAGGAAGCCGTCTCGGCCCCCGCGTTCGGCCGCGGTCATTGTCCACGTGCCGTGTCGAATCCAGACCTGAAGGTCGCCGGTGCCGTCCGCCAAGGGCATCCGCATGTGATAAGCCGCTCGCTCGCGATCCCACTCGACCGTGTAGGTGTGTGGATCGCCATTGACGGCATCGAGCGGCGGCGCTCCGAGTAACACGCGCACGATGTCGCCTTGAGTGAGTCGCATGGGCAGCAGCCGCGCGATGTTCGCTTGGCTCGGGGCACCTGTGTAAAAGTCCTCCGCCTGCGCATCGTAGAACGACAGCATCGAGTCGTTCGCAACGAACACAGCCAGGGTGGGGCCGAAGGGGCTCAGGGTCTCGATCCGAACATCGCCAGGTTGCCGTGCCAGAACGACCTGCTCGACCCGCACGCGACCGGAGTCACCGTAGTACTCGAGCGTCGCCCGCAGCCTCGCTGACTCCACCGCTTCGAGCCGACTGAGTACGGCTTCGAAGAGCACGACAGGATCTTCGACCGCGTCCGCAGGTGGCGGGGTCTGGCGACCACCGCACGCTACGAGGGCTGCGACGCTTAGCGCGAAGAACGCGCTCTGCAGGATGCGAAAGCCAGCGCTCTCGATAGCGATGAACCGCGAAAAGAACGGGGGAGTCGGATCCATTGGTCGGGCCTTCGGAGGGAGAGCGAATCCTGCACGGTCTCCGCGCCCGCGACAACCGCGTTGACAGCGCGTCGGCCGCGCGCGAGACACCGCGCATGCGACGTTTGACGCCAGCACAACTCGTTTCATTGTCTTGGGTCGTCTGCGGCGTGTTGCTTTGCGCTGCGACGATCGCGCGGGCAGCGGTCCATCGCAGCCCCTTCGACGCCCTCGTTCCTTCGCTGGACACCGAAGGATTAGAGCGCGAAGTGCCGCTGGCAGAAGACCTCCTTGAGGGCAGCGCCGACGCTCTGGCGGGCGAGGTGCTCAGCGCCACAGAGGAGCCCGCGGAGCCTCTGCCAGAGCTCGCAGTGGAGAGCCCGCAAGCGTTAGAGTCCTTCGCCGTACTGCGTTTTCTAACGCCTCCTGAGCCGTTGACGCGGGAGGACGAGTCTCTGCTCAATGCGATCGCTCAGGCGGGCGCCATCGAGGCCGCGCGTGACGAAGACGTGGCCGAAGAGAACGTCGTCATCGCGGCTGACCGGATTGAACCTCTCTCCACGCAGGAGCAGGGAGGCTGCCGAGTGAGGACAAATCGCGCGCTCATGGCGCGTGGCGTGCACCGCCGAGAACCGACCCGAACGGAGGGGCCTTTCCTTGCCGATGGGTTCCCGGTCGTCGCGTACTTCGACACCCAGAATCTAACCGAACGGCACCAACGCCTTATCGTGCAGTGGATTCATGAACCTTCCGGCGCGGTTGAACGACACGGCATTGTCGCCGGTCAGAGTCACCGCTGGAGGAACTGGATCGAGAAACCCCTCCCCCTCAGTCACATTGGACCGTGGCGCATCGAACTGCTCGACGCTGACCGCTGCCTGGTCGAAACCGTACAATTCACGCTCGAAGCCCCCGAATGGTGATGCTCAACTGCCAATCTGTTGTCCGAAGTCCCTCTCTCTACTCGCTGTTCGCGATGCTGCTCGCTTTCACCGTCGCGGGGTGCTCACGCGGTGGCGACTCGCCGCCAGACGATTCGGCTGAAGCCCCTGAAGCTGCGGAATCTGAAGAGAGCGAGGCGGCGGACAACGCGGAAGAGCCCGCTGATGCACCACCTGCGACGCCGTCCTCGGCGGAGCGCTCTGGCAATGCCGGTAGACCGGGTAGCGACACCCTCGCCGCTGCCGCGGCTGAAACCCCAAGCGCACTTGACACCGTTTTGCCGTGCTCCAGAGCCGTCATTCGCGCACGCATGGCCCGAAAAATTGTGAACCGTGAGCCGACTGACACCGAGCCTCCCTATGTGGCGAACGGTGAGCAGCTTTACGTGTTCCTCGAGATCGCGAACGAGGTCGAAGGCTCAAAGTGGGACGTGACGTGGCGGCACCCCTCGAGCGACCACAGCTTCAATCAACAGATCGAGGTAGGCGTCAGCCCGGCTTGGCGTACGTGGCTCCGCCATCGCATCGCGCCGGAGCGTGAGGGAGAGTGGTTCGTCGACATCAACGCGCCGGGTGGCTGTGGCGCCACAACAGTCGCGTTCGAGGTGGTTGGCGCAGAGTAGCGGCTGACGTGCGCTGCCGCGGTCTCTACGATCGCCGCGCCGCGTTACTCCCAGTTAGCGAATTCGCAGCGCAGCTTGCCATTCAGGACGGGCATGCGCGTGTCCGCTGCGCCGAAGTGCGGCTCGAGCGTGTCGCGCACGGCGAGCATGGTCATCGGGTTATCCGGGCACTTCGCAAAGGCGGACGCGAGCTCGTCGTACAGGTCTTCGACCTCGATGAGCTCACCACCGATGCGCTCGCCATAGGGCGGGTTGGCGATGAAATGTCCGTTGGCGAGCAGCGGTTGGACCTCGCGCGCGTCGGCTTGGCGCACGATCACGATGTCGGCGACACCCGCCGCGCCTGCGTTCGCACGGGCCGCGGCGACGGCGTCGTGGTCCGAGTCGCTGGCGATAATCACGCCACGGTAGGGAACACGCTGTTCTTTCGCTTCGGCGATCATCGCGTCCCACATCGGGCGGAAGACGGTGTCCGAGTGGCGCCAGCGCAGCGCGGCGAGATCGCCGTTGAGCAGCCCGGGCGCGGTGTTGGTGGCGATCAATGCCGCTTCGATCGCGATCGTTCCGCTGCCACATGTTGGGTCGTGCAGCGGGGTTGGCGGTCTCCACCCAGAGTAGGCGAGCAGGGCCGCAGCGAGGGTCTCTTTCGCGGGCGCGTCGACGTCGCGTACGCGATAGCCGCGCTGATTGAGCGGGGCGCCGCATAGGTCCAGGTAGAAGCTGGCTTGAGTTCCCCGAATGTGGAGTGTCAGAGAGATGTCGGGTCGCGCCGGATCAACATTTGGCCGACGCCTCTGCCGATCGCGCACGTGATCGACGATCGCGTCCTTCACTTTGAGTGCCGCGTACTTCGAGTGCTTCAGCGCATCGTTATCACGCACCCGGCTGAACACCGCGAAGGTACGATCTGCTTCGAACCAGTCGTCGAGCGGAAGCGAACGGGCCGCTTTGTAGAGCGCGTGCTCGTCGCGCACCTCGCGCAGGCCGATCTGCAGCAACACGCGCAGCGCGATCCGAGACCAGAGGCAGATGCGTAGGGCGGTTTGAATAGGCCCGTTGAACGTGACACCGCCGTGCACCACGTCGATTCCCTTAGCGCCGAGCGTGCGTAGCTCGTCGGCAAGAAGTCCTTCGGTGCCTCGCGAGGCGGTCGCGAGGAAGAAGCATTGACTGAGGTCGGGCGTTTCCATCCGGCGCGTTTAGCGGGAAGCGTGTCGGAGCGCCACTGCTAAGGGGTCACCACCGCGCGCCACCGGGCAACGCGTGGCGTGGCGTCGTCTCGTGACGTCTTCGTGTGGCCGGGTGGTTGGTGCGCCGAATATCACCTCGGCGAATGCCTCCATAAGTGCTTCCTGATGTGCACCCTGAAAAGGTTACCTCTGATTCGCCGTGATCAGAAAGTTGATCAGTTTCGGGCACTTGCGATCGGTGGCACTTATGGAGGTGCTCACCAAGTACACATGTAGGTTATGCGCCGCGGTGTGCCGCGTGACTGCGGCGACGACGCGAGCTGGAGGTGCGCGTCAGGTGCGCGTCAGACGCTCTGTCGCGCCATGCGGAGGACCTCCTCAAAATCCGTTTCGGTGATCTCGAACACGCTCAAGCGATTGCCCTTCTGCACGAGCTTCATCTCGGAGAGCGCGGCGTTCGCCTTCATCTCAGCAAGCGAAACGGGGCGCTCCAGCTCTCGCTCCGCCTGGATGTCGACCATGTACCACCGCGGCTTCTCTTCGGTGCTCTTCTCGTCGTAGTAGTTCGACTTCGGGTCACGCGCTGTGTGGTCCGGGTATCCGGGGCGCGTCACGACTGCGATGCCGGCGGCGTGGGGGGGCGCGCATCGCGAGTGGTAGAAGAGCACCTTGTCGCCCTCTTGGATGTCGTCTCGCAGAGTGTTCCTCGCTTGGTAGTTGCGCACCCCGTCCCAGTGTTCGGTTTGGTTCGGCATCTCTTTGAGGTGGGAGTAGCCGAACACGTCGGGTTCGCTCTTGAATAACCAGTATCGCATCGCATCTAGGGGTGGGGATGACGTAAGGGGAGAGTCGTCTTCGATCTAGCGATGCCCAAAGGCCCCATCAACCGCAGAGATGCGCCAACGGGGCAAATGGCGTGTGATCCCGCGTGCGGGGCTGTCCCACCAGCCCCCACGTTTCCTCCCAAATCTGCGCCAAACCCTGCATGAAATCTGGCAAAAACTATGCGTCCGCCTAGTGTTAGAGACGGAGTGACCTATGTGTCAGTAGGGCACTCCGAACTTCCGCTGCGAACCGAGCGAATGATGAATGTTGAACGAAGACGCCTTGCCGCCCTGCTGCTTTGCACTGCGATCGTAGCCTGCGGCAGCGATCGCGAGACAGAAGCCCCGGACACCTTTGTCTTCCCAGACGTCGATCAAGGCGACGTAGAGAGCGACTCCGATGCGGCTGACGTGGCCGAGGTGAGTGATGTCGCGGATGGCAGCGACGCCGATGTCTCTGAGACGATCGACACAGTCGACGTGACATCCGATGTGCTCGAGTGCCCAGACGCCTGCGAAGTTGGCGCCTCGTTCTGCGATCTCACAGGAGTGCTCGATTGCGTCGAACGACCCGGGCTCTGCCCCGCGGTCACCCGTGGCGACAGCTGTTTGGGGGAGACCCCCCTGTGTGATGAGCGGCGCGCCGGAGCGTTGTGCGTGGGCGCTGATGATGCGCGGTGTGACGATGCGGTACTCAATGGCAGCGAGAGCGGCGTGGACTGTGGCGGTGAGTGCGCACCCTGCGACATCGGCGCGACCTGCAACGACGGCGATGACTGCGTGTCGAGCATCTGCGACGAGGGGGTCTGCCGCCGGGACGCATGCGGCAACGGCCGACGCGATGCGGACGAGACCGACGTGGATTGCGGCGGCTCCTGCGGCAGCTGCGCTGAGGGCCTCGCGTGCTTCTCGGCGGGCGACTGTGAGACGAGTGTCTGCAATGAGGGGGTGTGCGACGGGCCGCTCTGCGATGATGGCGTTCAAAACGGTGACGAGACGGACCTCGACTGTGGCGGCGCGTGCGAGGGGTGCCTCGTGGGCGAAATCTGCGGGGACGGCGACGACTGCGAGACGTTGGTTTGCGACGAGGGCCTCTGTGGGGCTTCGACCTGCAACGACGAGGCACAGAATGGATTTGAGACGGATGTGGATTGCGGTGGACCGTGTGCGCCGTGTGACCCGGGCGGGAGCTGCCTAGTTTCCAACGACTGTGATGATGGCGTCTGCTTCGCGGGCGTGTGCGTCGGAGCCGCCTGCACCGATGGACGTTTGAACGGCTCGGAGACGGACATCGACTGTGGTGGCTCTGCCTGCGGTCCGTGCGGGGAGGCCCAAGTCTGCGAGCGCCAACATGACTGCGAGTCGGGGCGATGCTTCGACAACCTCTGTGCCGCCCCCACGTGCGAGGATAACTTCCGCAACGGGTCGGAGACCGGCCTCGATTGCGGCGGCGCGGAGTGCGGCGCGTGCGTGTCGGGGGTTTCGTGTGAGAGCGCCTCGGACTGTCTGTCGCTGAACTGCACCGGCGACGTCTGTGTGGTGGGCACCTGTGCCGACAGTATTCAGAACGGTGTAGAGACCGATGTTGATTGTGGCGGCGCGTGCCAGCCCTGCGGCCAAGGCTTCAGCTGTGCGCGTGCGCCCGACTGTATGAGCGGGGTCTGCGATGATGGAACCTGCAACGCGCCGACCTGCAGTGACAACGTGGTCAACGGTGTAGAGACCGATGTCGACTGTGGTGGGCCGGACTGCGAGATTTGCACCGTAGGAGACCAGTGCGGGTCGGAGACCGACTGCGACACGGCGTTGTGTGTGATGGGCTCGTGCCGTGAAGCGAGCTGTGTAGACGGCGTGCAGAATGAAACAGAGACCGACGTTGACTGTGGCGGTGACGAGTGCGCGGGCTGCGACGATGGGCTTCAGTGTCTGGTCGGCAGTGACTGCGTCGGCCGCAGCTGCCAAGACAGCTTGTGCGCCGCGCCGAGCTGCACTGATGGTGTGCGAAATCAGAGCGAGACGGATGTGGATTGCGGTGGTGGGGTGTGCGAACTGTGCGTCGCCGACCAGCGCTGCGTCTTTTCGGCGGATTGTGCGAGCGGCGCCTGTGTGGCTGGCTTCTGCGCGGCAGGCAGCTGCGCCAATGGTGCACAAGAAGGCACCGAGAGCGACGTCGACTGTGGCGGCGACGCCTGCGATCCGTGCGCAATCGGGGATACTTGCACCATCGCGGGGGATTGCGCGTCTGACCTTTGTGTCGACGGGCTCTGCGCGGCGTTCGCCTGTGATGATGGTTCCGAGAACGGCGATGAGAGCGACCTAGACTGCGGCGGCGCCGACTGTGAGGCCTGCGTGGATGGGCTGATTTGTGGGGCGGACACGGACTGTGTCTCGGGCGAGTGCGCCGGCGGAACCTGCATCACGAGTACGTGCGATGATGGATCTCAGAACGGCGACGAGACGGACGTG
Organism: Bradymonadia bacterium; assembly: GCA_047610025.1. Classification (GTDB taxonomy): domain Bacteria; phylum Myxococcota_A; class Bradymonadia; order REDH01; family REDH01; genus JBLFZA01. The sequence continues at coordinate 7,387 of JBLFZA010000198.1, forward strand.
GATTGTGGAGGCCTGGAGTGCCTTGGCTGCGCACCGGGAGTTGGCTGTGAATCGGGTCTCGACTGCGAGAGCGGCGTGTGTTTTTCGGATGTTTGTACGACGCCTAGCTGTGTTGATGGCGTGAGAAACGGCGATGAGCTCGGGACTGACTGCTCCGGCGGCTGCGCTCCGTGCAACAGCCTGTGTGTGGACCAGGGCGTGTTGGAGATCTTGGCGGTTGGCGGCACTCCCTGGGTGCTTGAGTTCTCGATGCCGGAGACGACGTCCTCCTACGTGACCCCGTCTTGCTCGGAAGGTGGCCGCTTGTCGCCCGAGCAGGCGCTACGCTTCGTCGCCCCGGACGATGGTGTGTATGTGTTTCGCACCCACGATGGCGCGACGTTTGCGGATACGTCGATCACCATCCGGACGGGGTGCACGGACGACGATTTCGTGCTCGCGTGCAACGAGGACACTCCCTATCTCTCACGCGGCAGCATCGTGGGCGTTGAGCTGCTCGCCGGACAGGAGATCTTCTTGCTTGTGGAGGGATACAGCTCGACGTCAGCAGGCTTGAACGTTCGGCTTACGGCGATCGAAGCGACGGCGTCTGCGATCGGCGGAGACTGCGACTATATTCTGGGTCAGTTGTGCGATGAGTCGGTTGACTTGGGCTGCGTCTTCGACGATCCGCCGCTTTCGGGTTCCTGCGCGGCAGCGCCGCCGGTTCCGACTGTGGCAACGGCTGTCCTGCTCGAGATGCAAGATAGCGTCGTCGCGGGGGGAGATACGCCCTGTGGTCGCCCTGGCAGGCGCTATGACTTGGTTACGGTGAACGTATCCGGTGTGAATGGGTTTGAGCTCGGCGCTATCGA
>JBLFZA010000199.1:0-8179 GCA_047610025.1 Bradymonadia bacterium
GCGATTTCGCTGACTTGTTCTTGCTCGGCCCCTGCGCCCGGGCTCGCAGCGGAACCTCCCTCACTTTCGGCGCCCGCCGCCTCGTCGTTGCAGTCACTCGCCTGGCTCGCCGGCCGCTGGCACAGCACCGACGAAGACGGCCACGTCTCCGAAGAACTCTGGATGGCGCCGAACGGCGGATTGATGCTCGGGCTCAACCGCACCGTCAGCCATAGCACCGCGTTCGAGTATCTGCGCATCGAAGCCCGGGACGACGGTACGGTCGCGTACGTGCCGAGCCCCGGCGGGCAAGAGACGAGCGCGTTCATCCTCTCCGAGGGGAGCGAGAACTCGGCGACGTTTGTGAACCCAGAGAATACATTTCCAACACACATTCGGTATCAACTCGGTGCAGATGCCAGCACCCTGACCGCCACCATCTCGGCAGAGGTCGATGGCGTGCATCGCGAAATGAGCTGGACGTGGCTCCGCGTTGAAGGCGTAGTGTCCGCGCCGTGACGTCGGGCACACAGCCGGATCGTGACGGTGCTCCCCTCTCGGCTGAGACTTGAGCGCTAGTGCGCCGAAGACGCAGTCGGCCGTCGACCGCACGGCGCCCTAAGCCCGTGACTGCTCGCGCTCGTCGTCCGCCATCACCCTCGTCGCTTCCTCAGAAGCCGAGTTGCTTGCGCCTTCCCGGCCCGCGAGAGCGATCCGCGCACTAGCGGTGCTGGTCCACCAGAATGGTGTTCCCGTCAGGGTCGGAGATCATGAAGCTCGCCGGGCCCGTGGTGAACTCATCCGCCTCGGTGGCGAAGGTCGCTCCTGATGCCTTGAGCTGCTTCTGGAGCTCGCGCACATCGGTGAAGGACTCCGTTTCTTTCGCGGCCTGGTTCCATCCTGGATTGAAGGTCAGGATGTTGCCCTCGAACATGCCCTGGAACAAGCCGATGATGTGCTCCCCGTTCTTCATGATGAGCCAGTTCTGCTCCGCGACCCCGTGAAAGCTCTCAAAGCCGAGCGTTTCGTAGAATGCCTTGGACGCGGCGAGGTCCTTGACCGCGAGGCTGACAGAGAATGCACCTAAGTTCATCTGAATCCCTGATTGATAGAGTACGTTTGCGGACGCGGAGCCGCGTGGGCGGCGCGCCACCGAATGCAACGTCGTGGATGATGGAGGAGCAGCCTCCCGCGCACCAGCCCACCGAAGCGCGCGTCTACCCGCAGGTCAGCGCGGTGGTCCCAGCCCAGCTGGAGGTGTGTTTTTTGTAGGCGCCGGTTGTGGGGTTGATGCGCTATAGCCCGCCCTGTTACACGATAAAGATGTGGCCTTCACAGAAAGTTATTGTCGTCGTGCCGGTGTATGTGGTGCCGAGCGATTCGTACTCGTCGGACGTTGGGTTCACCTTGTAGAGCACGTCGCCTTGCACAACGAAGAGCATGGTGTCCGATTTGGCGACCGTTGTCGTTCTGGAGTACGTCGACGGTAGTGTAGTGTACTGACCCGTTGCGGGGTCGACGCGATAGAGCGTGTTGTTCTGGATCACCATGAGTGCTCCATCAGCTCATGTAATGTGTTGTGTATTCGAGTAGTTGCCTGCGACGGCCGTCCAAGCGCCATCCGCGGGGTTCACCGCGTACATCGCAGTGCCTTGGAAGCCATAAAGCGAGCCAGCGCCCGCCGCCAACCCCGTCGCGCCCTGCCAGGTCGCAGACAACGAAACCCAGGTTCCGTCGGCCGTGCTCGCCCGGTACAGATTGTCACCTTGAACGGCGTAGAGCGAGCCGGCATGCTCAACAAGTAGCTCAGTGCCCGACCAGCTCGTACTAAGCGCACGCCACGCGCCGTCCGCCGGAGACGCCGCGTAGAGGGTGTCGCCCTGCACGGCATAGAGTTGCTCCGCTTGAGCGGTCGCAGCAGAAAAGAGCATCAGCGAGGCGAGAATCAACGAGAGGCGCAGTCGGCTCATTACAGCTCCGAAGCATAGGCACGGTCTCCATCGAGACGCGGTGGACGAGTGGCCACGGACATCTTAGTGCCCGTGATTGTCCTTCCCGCCTATCAAAGGGCTTCTTGATCCGCAAACACGCCAGCTCGCGGAAGCCTGCGAGCCGACTCGCCTAGCGCACGGCGTCTTCGCTCAACGCCCCACCTGTTCCGCGCAAAATGCGGGCGATGCCATAGAGCAGCAGGCCGATTGGGCCATACATAAAGGTCAGCAACAGACAAACCGTAAGCAGCCAACGGGGTACCCCGCGGCGGCGTGCATCTCGTGCTTCCCAAGCGCCCACAAACAAGTCGAACGCAAGGTAGTGAATCCACCCGGCCACGACGCCCCAGGGGTTCGTGAAGAGCAGCATCACCCCTTCAAGGGAGAAGAAGCTGCCGCCCTCGACGAGCGTTGTCGTGCTCATCGCGATGGCGACGAGGTACGCCCCACCCAAGAGGAAGGGAAAAATGAACCCGTGCACCACGCGCTGCGTGAGCGCGCTGTTGGGTAACACGACAAGCAGGAACCAGGCGGGAACGACACTGGTGTTGGCGATGAGAAAGGCGAGTTCTGGTGTCATTCGTTGGCCTCTACTCTTGCGCTGTGAATCTCGGTACCGTCTGGGCTCAATGCACGGACCGTCATCGTCGAGCCGTCGACTTCGACGTGCAGGAAGTGCAGCTCGTGGCGCTGCACCGCGATTGCCGGCCACGTGCCCACGCGCCAGATGCCGAGATCCGTGTCGATCATCCCTCCCGCGCCACCTGTGGTGAACCACGTGATGCCACCCGGAGTCTCCGGAGTGTAGGCGTAGAGGTGGTTGTGCCCGTTGAAGACAACGTCCACGTTGAGCGACTCAAGCAAGGGCTCGAGCGTCTCGCGCACCCACGGCGCTTCCATGGAGTCAGGGAACGCGAGCACGCCACCGAACCAGAACTCGATGCGAGGTGGCTTGTGAAACGCGGCTCCTCTGAAGGTGGCCGACAGCGCGTCGTCAGACGCCAACGCTTCGGTGATACACGTATGCTGAGCGGACCCGGCCAGAATCGAGAGCTCCGTGTCGATAAACACCATATAGAGGCTGCCGTAGCGCCAGCCGAAGCAGTGCTCATCCGCAGGTTGTGACATGTACTCATCGAAAAGCGTCGCGCCCTCGTCGCTGTAACGCTCGTGGTTACCGGCTGCGACCAAGAAGGGGACGTGACGGGAGAGCGGTGCGAGCGGCGAGAAGAGTTGGCTGCGGAACTCGTCTCGCGTGCCGTTCTGCACGCAATCACCGGTCGACAACGCGAAGTCCGGGTCGAGGTCGGCCATGGTCGGTGTCATCGACGCAAAGTTGTCCGGCCCATTCTGATTGTCCCCCCAAACGACAAACGAATAAGGGACGTCAAGTTCAGCCGGAGGCGCAGTGCGGAACGACCACGTGTCGGAGGTGCCGCCCGGCCAAGCCAGCCGGTAGCCATACGTAGTCGCGCTTGTCAGACCCTCGAGTCGAATCTCGTGCGTGCGACCCGGCGCGGACTCCGTCCAGCGCTCGACGCCTGTCGGGGTATCGAGTTCCAGCTCACCGACCACTGCATCTGCGGTCTCCCAACGGACGCTGACCGCTTCTTCCGTGACCCACATCAGGTACGGTGGCGCCGTATTCTGAGGCCCCGGGACGTCGGCGCCCAAACACAGGTCAAGAGCATCGAAGTAGGCGTCGTTGTCACCCCCGACACGGCGCACGCCACGCAGCGAAACCTCCAGCGTCGCGGCGGCAGAGGGCAACACGAGGGTCACCGTGCGCTCCGTCCACTCCTCGGCGTCCCACGGCCCGGCGTTCGTCATCGCCAGCTGCTCTCCTTCGGCGTCGTACGCCCTCAGCGCGAGGCTGGGCTCATCATCGCCACTCCATGTTCTTACGAAAGCGCTCAGCGACGCCGTCACGCCACCATCCGCGTCGCTCAACGCCCAATCACTGATGTCCACCCGCTGGGTCATCTCTGAGCTCGATGTGCCGCCGGCTGCGAAGCTGCGACTCCCTTGATACGCATCCGGGCGCTGGCCCCAGCCGGAGCCCTCAACCGTGAGAAACTCCCCTTCGACGACGGTCCAGCCTTCGAGGGTGCCGAGCTCCGCGTCGGAGTTTTGCAAGAGACCGCAGGCCCCGCCGGGCGGCAGCGGCTCCCCGGCATCTGCGTCGCCAGCATCTGCGTCGCCGGCGTCCGTCGTCTCAGCTGCGTCTGTCATGTCAGCTGCGTCCGTCGTGTCGCCAACATCCGTTGCATCCGTCGTGTCGCCGCCATCCGTTGCGTCGGTCGTGTCGCCGGCATCCGTTGTCTCGGCTGCGTCCACCGTCTCCGCACCGTCAGCGATGTCTGCATCCTGAGGCTCGCCGACGTCCGAGTCGTTCTCGGCGTCCGAGTCGTTCTCGGCGTCTACGGCGTCTACAGCGTCGACAGCGTCGACAGCGTCCAGCGGCTCTTCAGTGTCCGCTGCATCGCTTTCATCTGCGGTGTCGCCCGCGTCAGTATCGTTGACGTCCCCGGTGTTGACGGCGTCGCCTGCATCGCTAACCTCAATGGCGACGGCATCATCGGGCTCGCCAGAGACGCCAGCATCACTGCCGCAGGACGCTGTAAGGGCCAGCAGCGCGATACTTAGAGTGCGCCAAGCGGCGGGAACGAACGAGCCATTCTTGTAGGTATGCATTGCTTGTCCCTACAGGCCTGCACACCTGGCGGGCAAGGGCGCAGCACCTCGTGACGGCGTCGAAGCATTGCGGTCGCGGGCTCCGCGCGTTACGCGCCGTCGGCCCGACGCGTTGTACGCCGACAGGCAGCTCCGCTCAATCGCAGGCGAACACGATGGAACAAGACTTCTGGCAAGACCGATGGGACACCGATCGCACTGGATTTCATCAGGATGGGTTTAACGCTCACCTACTTGCCCACTGGCCGACACTGGGCGTTCAGTCTGGCCGTGTTCTAGTTCCGCTCTGCGGCAAGACGCGAGACATGCTCTGGTTGCGCGACGCAGGCCACCATGTCGTCGGCGTCGAGTGGAGTCAGACCGCCGTCGAGGCCTTCTTCGCGGAGAACGAGCTCGCCGTACGGCGGACGGTGGTTGGTAACCACGCGCGTTACGAGAGCGACGGCATCGAGATCTGGTGCGGTGACTTCATGACGCTGACGCCTGAGCTCGTCGGTGAGGTCAACGCGGTGTTCGACCGCGCCTCACTCGTCGCGCTGCCGCCGCGCATGCGCGCGGCCTACGCCGACGCGCTCTCACGACTTGCGGGGCCGGGAGCACCCTGCCTCACGGTGCTCCTTGAGTATCCAGACGGCTCACACGACGGGCCGCCCTTTTCTGTTCCGGAGTCTGTCGTCGTTGCGCTCTACGATGGTCGTTTTGACGTGAAACCGCTCGACCGTCAGGCCGACTCGATGGGTGAGGACAAGCCCGTGACGACAACTCTTTACGTGCTAACCCGGCGAGCATGACCGGGAAGAAGGCCACCCGAGGAGTTTCCCACCCCGCGCTCGCGTCGTCCGATCGCTACACGTGGACGGCGCCCACGCCGCTGGCCTCTGAGGCCGGCGTGGTCACGGGCGCGCTCGGCGGAAGTCGGCTCTTCGAACAGCCCAAACAAGCGGCCGAGGTTGCTGAGTTTCATGCCTTTCTCGCCCGGCCGGCGGAGACTTATCTTGAGATCGGGTTCGACCACGGGTTCCGCCTATTGGACCACGCGCACCGCTGGCCGGAGCGAAACTGGGTCGGACTCGAAGTGAGAAAGGCGCGCGTTGACGAGCTGCGGGCGCGTGCGCCGGAGAACCTCTTTGTGTGGCGTGCCGACGCTCGCACGGTCATCGAGCGCCTGGTGCCCGCGAGCAGTCTAACCCGCGTCGATGTGCTCTTCCCGACCCCCTGGTGGGACGAGCTAAAGCGAGCGAAGCGCATCCTGTTTTCGCCACAGTTCGTCGGCGGGCTTGCCCGAGCACTTCAGCCTGACGGGGTCGTGCATGTTGCCACCGACGTCGGGCCCTATTTCGAGCACGTCGCCGCTCTATTTTCTGGCTGGCAACCGGCCACCGCCCCCGTAAGCGGCGACGCGCGCTCTCGACGAGAGAAGGCGTGCGAACGAGAGGGCTTGCCCGTCTGGCGCGCCAGCTGGTCGCCGCCGAGCGCGCACGAGTCGCCTCGCAGCGCTCGCTAGTCGGCGTACGACGTCCAGTCGATCGAGCAGTTGGCGAACGACTCCGTCTCGGTGAAGTAGACCGTCACGTCAGCGAACGACTCCGTGGACTCCATGTACACGCTCACGTCCGCGAACGACTCCGTGCTCTCGTAGTACCATTGGTCATTTCCGCCCGCGAAGGAGCTCGTCGCGTTCACGTAAATCGAGCAATCCGCGAACGACTCAGTTTCCGTGACGTAGACGGAGACGTCAGCGAAGGACTTTGTGCTCTGCACATAGACATCGACCGCGTGAGCACTCTGCGGAGCGACCATCGCGAGCGCCAAACCGATGGCGGCACCGCAGCCGAGCGACGACGGATGCGCAGCGTGCGAGCGGTGTGAGAGAGGAGTTCGCGGCGTCATCGGGGCACCTCGGTGGTCGCCGGTTCTGTGGCGCGCTCCCACGGCGGAGCGGCGTCCTCTTGCAGGGCAATTGCGCGGCTTGGTTGGTGGTCGACAACGACCGCTGTTCCGTAGGCGAGCACCTCGACGCCGGTGGTTCCTTTCCCGTTTGCGAAGCTGCTAGCGATGCGGGCCGTCTCCAGGCGCACGTTCACGATGGCGTTCCGGCCGAGTTCATGCGCCTGCTCCTGCATGCGCAGCATCGCCTCGCGGCGCGCGCGCTCCAGCAGTGACTCGTACGAGCGAATCGAGCCGCCAAACACCATGCGCCACGAGGCGAGAAAGCGTTTGAAGTAGTCGATGGAGACAACCGTAGAGCCCATTACCAACGCCGGCTGGTTCAGCGACCAGTCGGAGTGGCCGTGTTGCAGGCAGACGGTAGTGACGCGCTTACCGACACCGAGCTCGCGTTTCTTCAGGGACTGCAAATGAGAGCGCTCGATAGCAGAGCCGATCACGTAGGCGAACGCCAAGGGGATGAGCACAAACAAGAGCTGAATCCCCAGCTCTAAAAAGACGTCGTTCACTGTGCGGCTTCTGCGAACACTGCGGTGCCGTAGGCGAAGAGTTCCGAGGCGCCCTGAGCGACCGAGCTGGTTGAAAATCGCACGTTCACCACGGCATTGGCGCCCATCAACTGCGCCTGCTGCTTCATGCGAGCGAGCGCCTCTGTCCGAGACTCTTCAAGAAGCTCCGTGTACCCACGGAGCTCGCCGCCGACGAGGTTCTTGAGCCCTGCCATGAAGTCGCGCCCGAGGTGTTTCGCTCGGACGGTGGACCCCGTCGCTACGCCGTATACCTGCGTTATCCGCATGCCAGGGATGGTCTCAGTGTTCGTCAGCATCATTGAATATGCACGGTGCAATCAGAGAAAAATTCGTCGCTTTCCAAGACGATACACACCGAGGGGCCCCTGCGCTAGCGAGCTTCGGATCGCAGCACCTCGAGTTCACTCAGCAGAGGGGGAGCTCCGCTGTCGCGCTGAGAACGTCGCTCGGGTCACGCTGAAGCAGCACCGCAAGACGCTCACAAACATCCGGCACATCGAGCTTCCGCACGGCGAGCGTGTATCTGACATCACCGGCGTACGCGGTATCTTCCGTGCGCACTCCGTTCAACGGCCCGAGCAAGTAGTTCACACGGTCGACTTGGTCGTAGCGGACGGTCAGATGAAAGGCGCTCTCTGGCCAGCGCTCCTCAACGCCGGCCCCGGCAAGGGCGGTACGTCCGGCCTCGCGATAGGCCCTAGAGAGCCCGCCCATCCCTAGCTTTACGCCACCAAAGTACCGGACAACGGCGATGACGGTGTCGGTCACGTCGTCGCCTTCGAGCAGTTGCCACAGCGGATATCCACCTGTCTTCGCGGGTTCGCCGTCGTCGTTCGATCGATCAAGCCCGACAGCTCCTCGACCAATCTTGAGCCCGTAGCAGACGTGGCGCGAGTCATAGTGCTCCTTGCGGAGTGCAGCGACAATCGCCTCCGCCTCAGCGAGGGAGCGCACGGGATGCGCCCGACCGATAAAGCGGCTGCGTTCGACCAGGGTTTCGCTCGTGCCGACTCGCGCGACCGTGCGGTAAGAGGCGTC